>JAAYQE010000140.1 GCA_012519455.1 Syntrophomonadaceae bacterium | reverse complement strand
CCATCACTTGTCCAGCGTAGCGGGGCGCAATCACCCAGGTGTAGGCTCCTGGTTTATTCGACTCCGGTTGCTTTACAGCCTCTAAGTCCGTAACCCTTTTTGCCGGTTGCTTCCGAAACCAGCTATATTCAACGGATTCCGTTATCTTATCCAGGTCCAAAGGCTGCCATTCTCCACCTAGAATTACGCCGGCTGGTATCTGGTATTCCTCTTTTCCTCTGGAGAAGCCTCCATAAGAAAGAAAATTACCCGGACCCTGGCCAATTTGAAAGTAATCCGCATAAGTTTCGGCTAGTAATTCGGTATCGGGCAGCAGGCAGGTGTCAATAAAGTGACGTATCTGAGCTAAAACTGCACCAAACTTATTAATCAGATCCGCGCGAGGTTCTACCGTAGCACCACCAGGCACTAAGCCATGCGCATGCGGTACTTTTGCGCCAAAAAGGGCGAGTAATTCATGAGCTAAAAGGCTCGCTTTTACCGCTTCATAATAGTGATTTAATAGACGCTCATTTACTTTAGGAGAGAAACGATAATCCCGGCCACCTGGATTGATAAAAGGAAAGCAGGTGGGTCCCTGAAGATAATCGGGTAACTCTAAAAAGTAAAAATGACGTAAATGATTTTGTAAAAATTCCGCCCCGAGCATCAAATTTCGGATTATCCACCCGTTCGGCGGTACCTCGGTGAAATATAGTTCTTCTAGCATTAAACTGGATACCATAGCGTGAGCAGTAGAACAAATGCCGCAGATTTTTTCCGTAAGGTATGTAGCATCAAAAGGATCGCGTCCGACCATAATCAACTCGTATCCCCGAAACAGCCCACCAATCACCTGGGCATTAACCACCCGGCCCTGGTTTACTACTACCTGAATACTCAAGGGGCCGCTGCTGCGGGTAATCGGGCTTAAGGATATTTTCCGTCCCCCTCGGTTGGTTGTGGAAGGTGATCGTGAATCTGGTGGCGATGTTTTCATGGCCGGCCCCCCCTTTCCTTATCCTCCTCTGATCCACCTTCTTCTTCTAGGGGAAAAGGTGGTTGGAAAAAGGGTTCCATACCATCCGGGTAGATTGGTTCTGTACAACCAATACAGGGCGTATTAGCTTTTACCGGCCAGTTTACATAGCAGTTCCACTGGCGCTGCGGGCAATCGGCATGCGTTAAAGGGCCTTTACAGCCCAATTTAAACATGCATTCGGTGTCGCCTAACTTTTGGGCAAAAAGGCGACGATCAAAAAAGGAGCGCCGGGTACAACGCCGATGTACTGTTTCCCCGTAAAAAAGTAAAGGACGCCCAAATTCATCGACTTCGGGCTCCCCAAACAGTAATAAATGGGCTAAAGTGCCCACAATCCAATCAGGATGTGCAGGACAGCCGGAAACATTGATTACTTTTCGGCCCAAAAAATTGCCTACCCCTACGCTGTCAGAGGGATTAGGACTGGCCGCCGTAGGCCCGCCAAACGAAGCACAGGTTCCTACGGCTATAATATTTAAGGCACGAGGGGCTATTTCGGCCACCAAGCTGGCTCCGGTCAAAATTTTCCGGTTACCTATAGCTACAAAATTATATTTACCCTGATCCCGACGCGCGATAGCACCCTCGACCAGGAGTAAAAAACCCTGCGGATTTTCGGTAGTTCTTTTTAAGATCCTTAAGGCCTCATCATCTTCGGCCCACATTAAAGTATTCTGAAAACGCAGGTCAATTAAATTACCGAGAATTTGGTTCAAATCCGGACCCACGGCATTAAGTAAAGAAATGGTGTTTCCCCCACAACCCCCAACCTCGATCCATACTACGGGTATCTTTTGTCCCGGCCGCGCGCGGTAAAGGTCTCGAAGAGAGTAGAGCGTTTGCGCCAAATATTCTGGGCCGGTTAGAGAACGGGTAACGCGATAAAACTCTTCCCGGGTCATTTTTTCCTCACCCCTTATCTAAAATATTCGGGGTTTGGAGATATATACCGTATCCGGAGAACAGCTTGAAATAAAGATCTACTCGGTTAATTCCTGAACCGGTACCCGGGTTTGGCGACCACTATGCAAATAACGGATTTCTGCTTCATTATTATCTACCTGTTCAATCCAGACCGAAGCCCCTTGGTGCCGCACTTCAATTACCCCTAAGGAATCAATTATCTCCTGTGCTCTGTGGCTATCCATGCATACCTCTCCTTAATTTATAATGACTAACCATGTTTTATTATCGGTTAAAATTTAACCTTTCATGCCTTTTTAAACCTTGAATCTTGCTGCCTAGGTCTGAATACCTCTCAGGCCCCTTGTAAAGAATACTAAAAAGCCGAAAATAAATAACGATAATAAATAAGGAGAGTGGCTATGCACACTTTTAAAGATATCGTTCCTACCGCCCAAGAAGAGCTTTTCCCTTTGCTTGAAGCTGTACCGGAGGGAGAACTATATACGGTCCAACAATTTTTGCGTTTTATTTTAAACCAACATTCAATATCTATTCCGGCCTATACGGCTGCTTCCCAACCAATATCACCTATGTATATAGAAGAAACCAGTTCAGAAATCGGATTGGCTGAAATCGAGGAAGTGGAGGACGAAGAAGAAGGCCTAGATTACGGACCGCATATGCATCAATTATGGTAAAAAAGTTATGGTAAAAAAAGGCGGGTAAGGATCTTCCCCATTTGCTCGGTTATTTCTTCAAAAGTTAAATTATTTTCTAGGATAAAGTCCGGAGTTACGACGGCATTAATCGAAGCCAAGATGACTTCGTTTACGATACACGGATTAATTTGCCGCACTACCGCGTTTTCATCACTTTTTTCGATTAATAAGGCGGTTAGAGTTTTGATTCTCTCCTCTCTGATCGTTTTAATTTTCCGCCACAGTTGCGGATAATGCTGCCGTAAATCATTGAGTCCCTCTTTATTTAATAAAAACTGACCCTGCTGGTAAATATACGGAAAAAGGTTGGAAATGATTTGGGTGGGATTTTTCTCCTTAACTAGAATTTGATCCAGGTGTTCTATAGTGTCGGCGAGGAATAATTCCAAACTGGCTTCAATTATTTCTTCTTTGCTCTTAAAGTGACGATAAATCGTTCGTTTACTAAGACCAGCATGGGCCGCCAATTTATCCATCGTTAAATTATGCAAACCCCGGTTCTGAACTAAATCACGGCAAGCTAAAATAACGCGCTGCTTCATTTTATCGTTTTTACTTTCCATGTAAACAACCCCTACCTTTATAACCTCAACCTTACGCTATACAACCAACGCTTTGCCTTCCGTTTCTTCGCGGCCTATCCTATTCGATGCTTATTAAGCTTAGATTATTTTTTTCTTAAATTTTAGGGTACTTACGATCAAGAGTACTACGGAGAAGACGAGCAAAGATGTAACTTGTCCGATTAAATAAGAAAAACCGATTCCTTTTAAAATGATGCCACGAATAATATCCAAATAATAAGTAAGCGGAATTAAAGCACTTATATAATAGATAAATTTAGGCATGGCATCCCGCGGAAACATGAATCCGGAAAGAAGAATACTGGGCAGCATAACAAAAAAGGACATCTGAAAGGCCTGCATCTGGTTTTTCGCTAAATTGGAGATTAAAATACCTAATCCCAGGGAGGCGGTAATAAAAAATAAGGTTAGCAGGTACAATTCCAGCAAACTGCCTCTTATAGGGACGTGGAACACTAAAACCCCAACTAATAAGGCTACCGTAATTTGAATATAACCTAAAACGATATAAGGCAAGATTTTTCCGATCATTAATTCATAAGGTTTAATCGGGGTAACTAGTAGCTGTTCTAAAGTTCCTCTTTCTCTTTCCCGTACAATGGCCACCGCGGTAATGATAACCATGGTCATGGTAACGACAATGCCTAAAATGGCCGGCACCATGTAATAAGCGGTAATGCCGTCGGGATTATACCACGGCCGCACCCTTACCTCATACGGAGGCCCTTGAATATGCATCTTTTGCACTAACATTTCCTGCGACTTGATCAACCCAATAGAATTGGCGATGGCAAGGGCCTGATTGGCTACCATATTATCGCTAGCATCGACAATAACCTGGACCGGAGCAGATACCCCGCGATGAATCTGGTGGGCAAAATCCGGCGGAAAAATAACGCCGACTTTGGCTTTTCCGCTGTCAATTATTTGATTAACTTCGGTATAACTTTTCGCGTTATATTTGACATCAAAATAACTAGAGGCTGAAAAAGCGTCCAGTAAATCCCGACTTTCCCGGGATAGGGATTGGTCAAAGACGACCGTTGGAACATGCTTGACCTCGGTTTGAATGGCATAGCCAAATAAAAGAAGTTGAATTAAAGGAATCATAAAAATTAAAGCTAAGGTCAGGCGATCCCGGCGCATTTGGAGAATTTCTTTGATCAATACCGCTCTGATTCGGCTCACTCGACCACCTGCTTTCGCTTCCTTTTGGCTAAGGTGATAAACACATCTTCTAAGGTTGGCCTTATCGGTCGGGGCCCGACCCCGGTATACTTGGCCAATTCTTCCATTTGTGCAGGACCGTGTAGAAGGACGTGGAGTAGGGAGCCATGCAGGGTACACTCTTTAACATACGGTTGCTTTTCCAGGTCTTCTAGCCACTCCATGGCCTGGGGTACCTCCAGTTCGACCATAAAGCCCTCGATCATCCGGGTTTTTAAATTATCAGGCGAATCCAAGGCTAAAAGCTGACCATCACTAATAAAGACAATCTGGTTACAGCGTTCCGCCTCATCCATAAAATGAGTAGTTACGATTACGGTTACGCCGGTGTTAGCTAATTGTTGAATTAAATTAAAAAAAGCTCTTCGGCTGGTAGGACTAACTCCACTTGTTGGTTCATCCAGGAAGATCAAGGCCGGCTGACTGATTAGGGCACAACCTAGGGCTACTCTTTGTTTCCATCCGCTGCTAAGATTACCGACCAGCTCTTTTTCCCGGCTAGTAAGCTGGACTAAAGCAAGCATGGCTGCGATCTGATTTTTTCTTTCTTTCCGGGGCAGGCTGTAAAGCCCGGCATAAAAATTTAAATTTTCTTTTATAGATAAATCTTCGTAGAGACTAAATTTTTGCGACATATAACCAATGTGTCTTTTTATGGTTTCACTCTCTTTTAAGAGATCGTAACCTAATACCGTTGCCGTACCGGCGGTAGGCTGCAAAATGCCGCAGAGCATTCGGATAGCGGTAGTTTTTCCGGCCCCGTTGGGGCCTAAGAAGCCGCAAATTTCACCAGGCTTGATTTTAAGGGTCAGCCGGTCAACGGCGGTAAAATTGCCAAATTTTTTAGTTAACTCCTGGGTGGTAATGGCATAAGTCATGCGCCCACCTCATTTACGTCTTTTTCAGCCAGGTAAACAAAAACATCTTCCATGGAAGGAGGTATTTCTTCAATACCGATAATTGGGATATTTTGGGATAACAGGTGGTTTTCTACCGCTTCTTTAGCGCGAGCGGTCTCCGTAACCATGGCATGATATTTATCGCCATAGAAAGAGAAATCGACTACCTCCTCAATTCCCTTTAAAAGATCCGGGTCTTTAGTAACCGCTCTTATTTCTAGAATGCGCTTTTCCAACCTTTTTTTCAGGTTAACCGGCGAATCTACGACCGCAATCCGCCCTTGATTAATAAAGGCAACTTGATGGCAAAGCTCAGCTTCATCCATGTAAGGCGTAGATACCATAATGGTCCGGCCTTCCTGATTCAAATAATATAAAATCCTCCAAAACTCCTTACGAAACTCCGGATCAACTCCGTAAGTCGGTTCGTCTAAGATAAGCAAATTAGGTCGAGTAATTAAGGCGCAGGTGAGAGCTAATTTTTGTTTCATGCCTCCCGATAAATTATCCGCTAACCGCTGCTCAAAATCGCTTAAATTGGTTAACTGGAGTATTTCTTTAGCGCGTTGCCGGATGGTTTTTCGATCTAGTTTATACATAGCCCCAAAAAAGTTTATGTTTTCACTTACCGTAAGATCGCCGTACAGACTAAAACGCTGGGGCATGTAGCCGAGCTGGGCCTCCCTTAAGATGATCTCCCCGGCATCGGGCGTAATCAGGCCGCAAATCATGCGCATCAAGGTCGTTTTACCGGCTCCATCGGGTCCTACCAGGCCAAAAATCGTTCCGGCTTTAATCTCTAAATGGACTTTATCTACTGCCCTACGGCCGTTAAAGGTTTTAATTAAATCCTTAATTACAATCATACTTTTCGCCTCCAAATTTTACTCTCGTTCGAAAGTAACGTCTGCAGGCATACCCGGTTTAAGCCGGCCCCCCTCGGAGTTGACACGAAGTTTAACCCCAAATACGACGTTGGTCCTTTCTTCTTTGGTCTGAATAGTTTTCGGGGTAAATTCTCCTTTGGAGGCGATTTCACACACTACTCCCTCAAACACATCTGGCCAGCCGCTCACGGAAAAATGGGCTTTTTGCCCTAGCTTAATCGACGGTAAAGCATCGGTCGGGATATAAACTTTAATCCAAAGGTTCTCTAAATCTGCGATCGTTGCGATCGATGCCCCCAAGGGAAGGTATTCGCCCACTTGATAATTTTTGGTAAGCACCACCCCGGAAAGAGGCGCATATACCTGTAAATCCCTTAACAAAGCTTCCGTAGTTTTTAAAATGGCCCGACTGCGTTCGACTTCCGCCCGGGCCGCTTTAATTAACTGCGGCCGCTGGCCGGACTGCAGTAAACTCAATCTAGCTTCCGCAGCTTGCAGGCGATTTTTATTTAATTCTGTATTTAACTGAAAGCGCTCTAGCTCTTCTTGAGCAATTACATCAGCCTGAAAAAGGGCTTCTTTACGCGCTAATTCGGCTAGAGAATTATCCCAATTAGCCCGAGCAATTTCTACATTAGCTTGAGCTTCTATGATCTCCTGCTCTCGGGCGCCGGAAGTTAGATCCGCTAGCTGCGCCTCGGCTTTAAGTAAGCTCATCGCGTCTCGCTCCTGCTGTGCTACTAGATCAGGACGCGACAACCGCGCTACCAGCTGCCCCTCGCTCAAGGTATCTCCTTCTTGGATGGTTAAACTTTCAATTACGCCGTAAGTTTTTACGCTTAAATCTACTTGGGTGGCTTCTATGGTGCCTGTGGCCTGAATCAAAGCTGAATTTTGCGGCCCATAATATTCCCGATACAACCAGTAGGTCCCGCTGAATAAGATTAAGGCAGCTCCAATTACAGCCAAACTCTTTTTTAGCATTCATCTATCCCCCCTGGTGTGAGCTAACGGCAAGTCTAGCGCTAAGATGTTAGTGTGTTAGACGTTAAGCCTTAAAAAACCGAAAAAAGAGCCTATTCCGCTAGATGCAAAGGTGTTTACTTTTAGTAAGTATACTTTTGCCCCTAGCTTAGTTTACCTAGTTTATTATAGCATGTTTTTTAACCTAACTACTTTTTTTCTTGAACTTTTTATGGCCCTCTTTTCTCATTCGTATTGGATTAATTATCATAGGTAAATAAATAAAATAACTACAGCCGATTCCGGAACCAACCGCAGGCCTGAGCCTCTGAATTACTTTGCGAAACGATTTGCCGCAGCTTCTCCTTCCCCACCATTTCTAATAATCTTCTCGCGGTTATTTTAGCTGGGACCCTTCGCTCCAAGGAGCGATAAATCGGAACACCTACCACACAGCCCCATCGGTTTTCCTCCTGGCCTTCGATCTCGGTAAAAAAACGACAGTCTTTACAGGTGTGTACGGACTTTTCCCGCATTTCCGGCAGGATTATCCGGTGGCTTTCCCACAACTTATTATCCGGTAATTTAGGGGACATATCGAACACCAGCTTCCATTAAAGATACAGCGCGGAAAATAGCTCTTTCCCCATAACGCTGCCGCAGTATATCACAAGTTTTTTCCGCTTTTCGTATCTTATCTCGGTCAATAAATAAGGTGCCTTGTTCGGCAGCTCCGGTAACTAGATTAGAAAGGGATAATCCCACCAATCTTACCGGCCAAACGGGGGACCAGTGTTGCTTCCATAATTCAACTGCAGCCTGATAAAGATCCAGGCTGAGATCCGTATAAAAAGATAAGGTTTTCATACGTGACAGCCAGGTCAAATCTGCATCTCTTAATACCAGGGTAACCGTTTTGCCTTTATACCCCTTGTCACGTACTCGCTGGCCCACCATGTCGGCTAGTTCCAGTAGGACCACCTTTACTTCTTCACCTACATAATCTCGAGGTAAGGTAATCTGGTGACCCATACTTTTGTATTCGTCCAGGGAATGTGGATCTACCGGACTAGGATCGATTCCATTGGCACATTGCCTTAAAACTTCCCCGATTACCCCAAAACGCTTTCTTAACCTTTCTACCGAGCACTGGGCTAAACCACCGATGGTCCAAATACCGATGCGCGACAAATGCTGTTCATAGCGCCGGCCTACGCCAAACAGTTTTCTTACTGGCAAAGGCCAAAGCCGTTTCGGCACATCCGCATAAGTAAGTACCGTAAGGCCATCCGGTTTTTGGAGACCAGCGGCCATTTTAGCCAGGAGCTTATTGGGACCCACCCCCACGCTGCACTTTATTTTCAACTCTTGATAAATCTCTTGTTTCAATTTCCGGGCGATTTCCTGAGGCGGACCCCATAAATTTTCGCAGCCGGTAACATCTAGAAAAGCTTCATCTATAGAAAAAGGTTCTACTAAAGGGGTAAAATTACGCATAATAGCCAAAATACGGCTGGAAAAACGAACGTAATGATGGTATTGGGAAGTAATAAACACCCCCTGGGGACACAAAACACGAGCCTCCCCGACCAGCATGCCGGTTTTCACTCCCAAGGTTTTAGCTTCATAACTGGCCGCGATCACGATCCCTCTTCGTTTTTCGGGATCACCGGTTACAATAACCGGTTTCCCCCTAAGCTCAGGCTTTAAAGCTTGATGGACACTGGCAAAAAATGAATTCATATCCGCTAAAAGAATTACACGAGACATAATTAACCTTCCTTTTCCCCGGATTGTTCAAACATTTGTTCCTGTTTCTATTTTAGCCCAAACAGCTATTCGGAGCAAGAGGAAATAAAAACCCGGGGTACCAAACCCCGGATTAGTTAACCTGAAACAGACAAGCAAAGCAGTAATCAACCCGATTTTATTCATCCATCTACTTTAATCTTATTAATTTAATCTACTTAATCTACTTTCATCGTTAAAGCAATCCGGTTTTTCTCCGGGTCGACCGATAATACGCGCACTTTAATAATATGACCTACGGCTACCACATCCAACGGGTGCTGGATCCGTTTTTCGGAAATTTCGGAAATATGCACCAGTCCGTCTTGCTTGACGCCAATATCGACAAAAACACCGAAATCTACTACATTTCGCACCACACCTTGAAACTCCATGCCGACGCGTAAATCTTCCATGCTGAGTACGTCTTTACGGAAAACCGGCAAAGGAAGATCCTCCCGTGGGTCGCGTCCAGGCCGCATCAGGCTTTCAATAATATCCCTTAAAGTCGGTAATCCGGCCCCGAGCTTTTCGGCCGTACTCTCCAATTCGATAGCTTTTAATTTTTCATTCAGTTTAGAGCTGCCAATATCCGCCGGTGTAGCGTCTAAGGATTCCAAAAGGCGTTCCGTTAAGGCGTAAGACTCCGGATGGACCGCCGTATTATCTAGGGGATTATTACCTTCCGGGATGCGTAAAAAACCCGCACACTGCTCAAAAGCTTTGGGCCCTAATTTGGCGACTTTCTTTAATTCTCGCCGCGAATGAAAAGGACCGGTGGTCTCGCGATATTGGACAATATTCTCGGCCACTGTGGCATTGATTCCAGCGACATATTTTAATAAAGAAGGGCTGGCGGTATTTAAATTGACCCCCACGTAATTCACCACCGACTCCACCACCGCCGATAGGCTGGCATCTAGTTTTTTGGGGGCTATATCGTGCTGGTATTGTCCTACCCCCACGCTTTTGGGATCAATTTTAACTAGTTCAGCTAAAGGGTCCTGAATTCTCCGAGCTAAAGATACCGCACTCCGGTGAGAGACATCTAGGTGCGGAAACTCTTTGGCGGCTAATTCCGAGGCCGAATAAACCGAAGCCCCGGCTTCGTTTACAATGGTGTAAGCCAAATCTGAATAATTATACTTCTGTAAAAAATCGACGATAAACTGCTCGGTTTCACGCGAGGCCGTACCGTTGCCTAAGATTATAGATTGGATCTGGTATTGCTTCACCAGTCGTTCTAGTTCTTTTTCCGCTTCCGCTATTTTTTTCTGGGGCGGCGTTGGATAAATAACCCCGGTTTCCAGAAGTTTTCCGGTCGCATTAACCACCGCAAACTTACAGCCAGTACGGTAGGCCGGATCAATGGCTAAGCATATTTTTCCTTTTACCGGCGGCTGTAACAATAAACTGCGTAAATTGCGGGAAAAGATGGTGATGGCCTGCGCTTCCGCTTTTTCGGTTAAGTGATTACGCAAATCCCGTTCTACCGCTGGTTCCAACAGGCGTTTATAACCATCCATGATCGCTTCCTTAACTAGTGAGGCCGTAGTGCTTTCCTCTTTTACCTCTCGCCGAAACAACCAGTTCATAAGCGGGTCTACTTCCACTTCGATGGCTACTTTTAGATATTCTTCGCGTACACCTCGATTTATGGCTAAAATTCGATGCGGAACGATCCGCTTTAGGGGTTCCCGATAATCGTAATACATTGAGTAGACCGATTGCTTTTCCTCTTCTCGGGCTTTGACCACCAAAAAACCACGGTCAAAAGTATAGGCGCGAACCCACGCCCGAACCTCAGAATCATCCGTTATCTGCTCCGCTATAATATCTTTAGCGCCCTGCAGGGCTTCCTGAATACTAGGAACCGCTTCAGAAAGATACGGCTCGGCTTCCATTTCCGGGGAACTTTCCCGGGGAAAAGTCAGCAGGTAGCTGGCTAGAGGTTCTAAACCCCTTTCTCGAGCAACACTGGCCCGGGTTTTCCTTTTAGGTCGATAAGGTCGGTATAAGTCGTCCAGTTCGGTCAATTTGGTGGCCGCCTGAATTTTCGCCTGTAATTCCACGGTCATTTTACCCTGTTCGGTAATCAGTCGGAGAATCTCAGCTTTCTTTTGCTCCAAAGAACGGTAATGTTTCAAGCGTTCGTCGATCCCCCGAATTTGGGTCTCGTCCAGTTCCCCCGTTTTTTCCTTGCGGTAGCGGGCGATAAAAGGGATGGTCATGCCCTCGTCTAACAGTTTTACGGTATTTTGAATTTGCTCATAGGGAAGTTTCATTTCATTGGCTATGCGTTGTAAAATATCGGTTATATAGACCCACTCCTTTTCTAAATTTCTTTATTGGTTTTAACTTCGTCATTTAAATTTCGTCGTAATCTTTTGTTCAACTGACTGTATCTTTTTTGCGTTTTATTGTTCCGGATAGCGATCGCCAGGGCCTTTTTGGTCCCGATTAGGACTACTAAGTGTTTACCCCGGGTTATACCGGTATAAAGCAGGTTTCTTTGGAGCAGGATGTAGTGTTGGGTAAGTAAGGGCATCACTACTACCGGGTATTCACTACCTTGGGCTTTATGCACGGACACCGCATAAGCTAAGACTAATTCATCTAGATCGGTAAAATCATAAACGACCAGGCGATCTTCGAAGTCTACCAGGATCTCCTGTCCTTCAAAATCAATCTTTTTTATCCAACCAATATCCCCATTATACACTTCTTTTTCATAGTTATTAGCTACTTGCATTACTTTATCCCCGGGGTTAAATTGGGTACTGGCCCTGGACACTCCTTTTTTATTTGGGTTAAGGGCTTTTTGAAGTTCCAAATTAAGCGCGTTAGCTCCGGTAGAAGTCTTATGCATGGGCGTTATTACCTGGACTTCCCGCAGGGGATGGTAACCGAATCGCCGAGGAATACGATTTTTACACATTTCAATTATTTTCTGTACCACTTTATCCGGGTCGTCCTCTTGTATAAAATAAAAGTCGGTCAAACCACCTACTTTACGCAAATCTGGGAACTCACCTCGGTTAATGCGGTGGGCATTGATTACAATACGGCTCTTCTCTGATTGACGGAAAATATCGGTCAAGGTAACTACCGGGAATTGCCCGGAATCAATCAGATCATTTAATACCGAACCCGGCCCCACCGACGGTAACTGGTTTACGTCTCCTACTAAAATCAACATAGCGTGCGGGGGAACCGCTTTCACTAAATTATGCATGAGAATCAGATCTATCATGGAGGCCTCGTCAACAATTATCGCCTCCGCCACTAAAGGATGGTTTTGATTCCGTTGAAAGCCGCCTTTTTGAGGGGCATACTCCAGGAGGCGGTGAAGCGTTTTCGCTTCCTGCCCCGTAGCTTCCTGCATTCGTTTCGCGGCCCGTCCGGTAGGAGCCGCTAGTAAAACCTTTAATTTTAAAGCTTTAAGAATTTTAATTATTGCCTTAATAATCGTGGTTTTACCGGTACCGGGTCCCCCGGTAATCACCGTTACTTTTTGGGTCACGGCTAAGCGAACGGCTTCTTTTTGTCGGGCGGCTAGCTGAATTTTTAGTTTTTCTTCGGCCCAGGTCACGGCTTTTTCTACCGCAAAAGAACGTACCTGAGCCGGTACTTGTTTTAAAGCGGTTAGGCGCCGGGCCAAATTCGTTTCAGCTATATAAAAAGGTTTCAAGTAGACGAGAGGATTTGGTTCCCCTTCGTTTTCTAATTCTTCCTCTATCGCAATACGCTGGGCCGTTAATAAATTATTTAGGGCGGATTCGATCAGCTCCGAGCTTACCTGTAGCATTTCTACGGCCCGATCTATTAAGGGTTGATAAGGATAATACACATGGCCTTCGTCCATTAATGCATATAAAACATATAAAACCCCTTCTTCTGCGCGCATAATCGAATCACTGCTGATACCCAGGCAACGAGCAATCCGGTCCGCAGTAAGGAAACCAATTCCCCGTATATCCGCGGCCAGACGATAGGGATTGGCCTGGACGATTTGGATTGATTCTTCACCGTATTGTTTATATATTTTAGCGGCATAAGTAGCGGTTACCCCATGACTTTGTAAAAAGACCATAATTTCCTTGATTTCTTTCTGGTCTTCCCAAGCGCGGGTAATCATCTCCACTCGTTTGGGACCAATACCTTCCACTTCTAATAAACGTTCCGGGGCGTGTTCAATCACTTCCAGGGTATCTAGCTGAAATTTTTTGACCATGCGCCGGGCCATGCCTGGGCCAATGCCTTTGATTAGTCCTGAACCCAAGTATTTTTCGATCCCATGTACCGTAGCCGGAATTATGGTTTCATATTTTTCCACTTGAAACTGAGGCCCATACTTTTTATTAGTCACCCATTTACCATCGAGTTTTAAGGATTCACCGGGATTGATACCGGTCAGATTCCCTATAATCGTGGTTAAATCTTTTTTCCCTTTTTCTTTGATCCGGGCGACCATAAAGTTAGTTTCCTCATGCTGGTAAGTAATTCGCTCTAGATAACCATAAATTGTATCCATAAAAACTGGGTTCTCCTCGTAATAAAAATCACGGTTAGGGTTGAAAAATTGCCTTTTTTAGTCCGCCGCTTTTACTACCGCCAGGCCTCTTAACCGTACCACCGGTTCCACTAAATCAGCCTGGGCCGCCATAACCGCTTGAATATCCTTATAAGCTTGGGGCGCTTCATCAATAATATCGGATATTTTCCCACTAAAAACAACCCCGCGCTCCTTAAGTAGAGTCGCGACCTGATGCGGATTAAGTTCCCGTTTAGCTTGTTTGCGACCCATTACTCTCCCGGCGCCATGGCTGCAAGACATAAAGGAGTCTTCATTACCTAGCCCCCGTACCAGATAGCTATCTGCCCCCATGGAACCGGGAACAATGCCTAATTCCCCCGCGCCGGCGCGGATCGCTCCTTTACGGTGTACCCAGACCTTGCGTTTAAAATGTTTCTCCAGGGCGGCGTAATTGTGATGCGCATTGACCTCCATCGCAATCTCTATTTCTTTAAACCCGGTATAATGCATTACCCGGTCCCAGACGATCTCTTTTACTTTACTAATCATAGCTTCCCGGTTTTCTCGCGCAAAGTCTAAAGCTAAGTTCATCCACTGGATATAAGCCCGACCCTCTGGGGAATCTACCGGCAGATAAGCTAATTGCCAGTTACTGGGTACCGGGGAGTTCTCCTGCTTATTCCGTTTACGGGCAACTTGGTTAAAGTGTTGACAAATTTTATAACCAAAATTACGGGAGCCGGAATGAATCATTACCCCAATTAAATCCGCTTCGTTGGCTTGGATTTCGATAAAATGGTTACCTCCCCCCAGGGTACCAACTTGATAATAACCTCGATCAATTTCCTTCAACAGGGCCTTAGCCCGACGAAAATGGTCATCAATATGGAGGCTATCCAGGGCTTTACACGGCTGGGGCTTTTTATGATGTTTAAAACCAGATGGAATATTTCTACTGATATCCCCAATCAGGCTTTGCAGTAAATTACCAGAACCAGTATTTGTGTTTCGCAACAGGTCCGCCGGAATATTCGTTTGAAAAAAAGCCACCCCGCAACCAATATCAACCCCTACGGCGTTCGGAACGATAACCCCCTCCGTGGCCATTACTCCACCGATAGGCATACCGTACCCCACATGGCAATCCGGCATTAAGGCGATATGTTTAAAAGCAAAAGGTAAGTTTGCTAAGTTGTTCGCCTGTTCTAAGGCCTCTTTTTCCAAATCTTTCGCCCAACTCTTGATGGGTATACGGTTCTTGGTGATTACCAGCAAGTCGATTCACTCCTAACCTAAAATAAATCATTATGGTTAATAAAAATAGCCCAAACTCTAAAGCTAAGCTAAGAATTTGAGCAAAATACTCAAATATGCTTTAAACATACTTTCTTCAAAACTAATTACATTCTTGTTGGAGAAGCCATAATAGGGCCTGCCCCACCGCTTCTTCCGGTTCAAGCCCGGTAAAATGGTCTTTTTCTTGATTTTCATACCGTAAGGTACATTGATATTTGACCGGCTCTCTCCCGGTAATCGGTTCTAGCCTTACTTGTCCCCCTCTGGTCGCGATCTCTGTTTGCAACTGTTCTAAATCCGGCAACCAGATGGAATTAGGGGGGTTAAAGCGCGTATACCGTCCTACTTTACACATATTATTTAAGCAATGCGTGCCTGAAGTAATAGTGATAGTCATGGATTTACCGGGACTTTTCGGGACTATTTCTGGTTCAAAAGTAAAATAATCGCCTTTTTGGGGTAACCATTTTAAACCGGCGGCTTTAAGTTTTTGGGCTAGTTCCAAGCTAATCATTACTACCCTCCATCTGCATGGTAATTATTTACGCATCTAGTATTTATAACAATTATAGCATATTTTTTATAATTTCTTTTTGTTCGGTGGTGATTAACCCTCGGGCCGCTAAAGACACAAACAATTTATTCAGCCATAAAGCACCATTGGTATGCTTTACGTTTAATTTTTCCTTGTACATATTACAATCCGCTTCCATAAATAAGGCTTGCATATCCTCAAAGTTAAATACTTTACCCACAGCTAAACCAGTGGAAATGCTTATGGGTAGTCCCGGGTGTTCGGCGTTATATTGATTAACCGCGTCATTTATCCGTTGACTGATTTTTTCGGCAGTTAATTGATCCGTACCGGGACAGATAATCCCAAATTCATCGCCCCCAATGCGGGCCACGATATCGCTTTCTCGAAAACAACCTTGGAGTAATCGAGCCACTTCTACGATTAAAGTATCCCCGGCCGCATGCCCTAAGGTATCATTCACTAGTTTTTGGCCGTTAATATCACAAACTACCACACAGACCGGATTCTGATAACTATTTTGCTGACCGAGCATTTCTTCTTCAAAAAAAGCCCGATTGTATAGACCGGTCAATGGGTCATGCAAACTAAGGTACCTTAACTTCTCCTCCGTTAATTTACGCTCCGTGAGATCGTCAATCACTACGATAAAAGCATAGGGATAACCCTTTTCATCTAAAACTGGCGATGCATTTACCTCAATAGGTATTAGAGATCTATTTCTATGTAAAAAGCTATATTCGCTTTTTTCTCTTTTACCGTACAGCAAGGTTTGCATGAAGTTATAATTAACCCGATGATGATCCGTGGAGACAATAAAATCGAAAGCATTCTTCCCGATTAATTGGTCAACCTGATCGTAACCAATTAACGCCGCTGTTTTTTGATTGGCCATGATAATATTACCGTCTAAATCCGTAAGCGCAATAGCACTAGGTAAAATTTGAATAAGACTTCGATAACAAGCTTCGCTTTCTCGTAAACGTAAAAATGAGGTGCGGAATTGTATATATTGCTGTACCCGCTGCCTCAACACTTTCCAGTTTATCGTTTCAGGTAAAATAGCCGAAAGGCCAGCTGCGAAAGCCTGTTCCAGGGTAACCGCATTTACGGCGGCAGTTAAAAGTATGATCGGGGTGGTCCACCCATCCGTTAGTTTTCTTAAAGAAGCGCAAAAAGTAAAGGTGTCCTTTTCCGGTTTTTTAATGCTTATTAGGACGAGATTCGGGGAATCGTTTAGATAAAAGGACTGGGCCTGAGCGTAATCCTCGGTACTTAAAACCTCGAAGTTATCTTTAGCCATCTTTTTAGCTAATTGATAGCCCGCTGAAGAATTTTTTATCACCAGCAGGATTAAAGATTTTTCATACTGGTAAGTTTTTGGTAATAATGAAATACCCGTCATCCACCCCACCCCCGTTCTGCTTAATAACAAAATAATCCCCCGAAGGGGAACCTGTAAAGCTAAACGTTAATTACCCTTCGGTAGCTCGGCTGCCATTGCTAAGTTGCGTTAGGCCCGCAGCTTTGCGTCTCTAGCTTTCACTAGATTTGCCATTATCGGGGGTATCGCCATCCAGGACGTCCTATTGTAATCCAGGATTTTTGTCCTAATTATAGAATAAACTGGTTGTGAAATTAATGCAAGGTTTTAAACGACGAATATTGTCGAAACCGGTTTCATTCTAACCTCCAGCCCGACACCTAAAATCAAAAAAATCTTCAACAATGTTTTCCTTTTTCTAGAGGAAAATTCCCGATTATGTTAATATTAAAGTGGGGGTGAAGCAGTTATGGGTAAGGACTCGGTACAACCGAGGTCCTCCCTTAACCCCTATTTTCCGGACCGGAGCGCCTTAAAACAACTGGCGGACCAGATGGAGCTGATCCTGGGTATAAAATTGGTAGCAAGGATTGAGGTAGATAATCGATACATAATCTGCAGTGAAAAAAACAGCGAAGCCACAGATAACTCACCAATTCTCTATCTGCGTTTACGCTTATGGTGGGATCCCCGGAAGACCGAAAGGGGAACAGGGTGGGCTAAAGTTGATTATTTCGTATTGTCTCCACCGTTTCGGCGTCAGGGTTGGGGCCGCAAGCTGGTAGAGTTAATCAAAGCCTGGATAAATTCACAGGATGCCATAGACTTTATCTGCCTGTATGCGCGGCCCGAAGTAGTTCCTTTCTGGACCAAGTGTGGTTTTCAAAAAGAGAACCACGAAGAAAGAATGCTATATTTAGTAAGGGACTTCGAGATTTCCTCGTAGATGAAAATCCCTTAAGTCGTGCGCCTGAATAAATTTCGGGGACAGGGTATAAATAGCGTCATTTATATACAATATTCTTTCGACATTTTTATCACTACGGTACCAACGACTTCCCGCTTTTAGGTAATCCTCCGGTGATAGATGGGTAATGCGGGTTTGCAACGTGAACCCTTGAGTTAAATCTAAATGATACAGGTAAGCACCCTGAAAAGTAAAGCTGCCGAACTGAGTCGCGGCCCTGCGCTCATTATTGGTCGGCTGATTTTTTACCTCCATGACGGTTACCGGAAATGCCAGTAAGTTTTTCTCGCGATCAAACAATAAAGCTTTGTGATTACGTAAAAGTTCGGAGTCCGTACCCCGATCTCCAATCGTTTCCGTAAACAACTGTACCGGATTATGAACATCACGGACGTCAAAGAGAGCTATTTTCATTCCCTGGTAATAAGCTGAACGGCCTACTTCTCTACCCTGCGGATCTTTTTCGATCACCTCTACAGCCTCTTTACCGAAACCAATAATATGGTTTTCATCGTAAGGGTGCAGGTAGTCACTATAACCAGGTATCTTTAAGGCCCCTAAAACCGCTGGTTGCTTAGGATCACTTAGGTCAATTACGAAAAAGGGATCTGTAGTTTTGAAAGTAACCATATAGATTCGGTTACCTATAAACCGGGTAGCGTAGATTTTTTCCCCGGGGGCAATATTTTCAAGCCTGCCCACCAAATTAAGTTTATTATCTAGGACATAAACGTTGTTTTGCGAAGTATACGCGTCGTTACGCCAGATATCACCGCTAGTAGTAGCTATACGAAAATACCCCTGATCCTCATCCATAGAAAACTGATTTAAGATCCGACCCGGCACCGCGGTTTTTCCCGTAAATTGGACGGCCCCCTTCTGGAGCGCAAACTTAAACACCTGCGTTTCTGGAGCGTAATGAATGGGGGCACTGTTCAACGGAACCACCTGGTTCTTCGTTGCTGCTACGTACAGGTTCTCCGGTGAGACATAAACATTTTCCGCAGAACCTAAATAGGTGGAAACTTTTATTTCAGCTTGTGGCTGAGCTAGATCCAAACCAGCTACCATTAAGTAACTAGGCTGTACGCAACCGGGAAAATACTTAATATCCGCATAATCTACCGAAACCCCCTCCGCCGCTGCGGCTGAATCCCGATAAAAGGGCTTCTCCGGTTGTTGTTGGATACGCACCCAATCTAAGCGCCGATCAGAGACCAGATAAAGCGCGGAGCCAATTTTACGGGAGGAAACATAATCGCCTTCTAGTTCTATTTCTCTTTGTAACGTGAAATTCTCCTTATCTTTAATATTATATACTTTAGCCTTAACAACTGGTGGATAATAAACTGGCGGCGGATAAATTTCAGGTCCCCACCGTTTGGGCGTTACTTCGGGACGATCTGGATAGTAAAAATTCGATTCAGCCGCAACGGTTCCAATAACCACCAGGTACTGTTCATCTAGATAAAGTTCTCGGGGATTAAAGGGATCCGACCATTGAATCGTTTTATGTACTTTCATTTCCTCTGGAGGGTAAGCTTTGACGACCACGATTTCCCGCTCATTAGCTTGATAAATATATTGGCCATCGGTTTTAACAATATCCGCTTCATCTACCCCTTCTACCTGCACATTAGTATCGGAAAAACTATTTTCATTGGCTACATTAGCCATCTCTTTTCTCGCTTCAGGTACTGCATCCGCACTTTGCACCGCGGCCCCTGCCCTTAATGCACCCAGTTGCTCACGATAATGATAACCAAAGGATGGTTCTGCCTCTTGAAGAAGCACCTTCAGGTTTTCATACGAACCAATTGAAGGCAAATCCAATAAATTATCTAGAGGCGTTTCTTCAGATGAGACCTTCTGACCATTAACGATAATCCGTAAGTCACTGAACGCACTGCCGGTACTAAAACTAAGCAGCACCAAAAGTAAGGTTAAGGTACTTAAGGAAATTAAAGTAAAGTTTCTTTTTCCAAATTCTTTAATTTTCATTTAATTGCTTCCCCCTTTCCCTTATAATAACGCTGTAGCTGGAAAAAAAGTACTCTACTGCTTAACTTTTTCAGTTTATGAAACAACCAATAGCGTTAAATTTTCCTTTTCCGAAAAGAACTGTATAGACAATTCGGTGTAGACAATTCTAATAAATTTCCTTAGACTAAAGAAAAAAGTATTTTTCAGGAGGTTGGAAACATGCCCAAGGGATTATGGATTACTCTAGGGATTGTGGCTGTATTGGTTATCCTTTTAATCTCCGGCTATAACGGGATGGTAACCCTAAATGAAAGTGTAGATAGTTATTGGGGTCAAGTAGAAAACCAACTGCAGCGACGAGCTGATTTAATTCCTAACCTGGTAAACACCGTAAAAGGTTATGCAGCCCATGAACAAGGGATTTTTACCCAATTGGCTGAGGCCCGAGCTAAAATCGGTGGGGCCCAGACCGTGGACGAAGCTGCAGCCGCGGATCGGGAAATGAGTTCCGCGCTGGCCCGTCTCCTAGCCATCGTCGAAAACTACCCGGACCTCAAAGCTGATGCTAATTTCCGGCAATTACAAGATGAACTAGCCGGAACAGAAAATCGTCTGGCTACGGCCCGTAAAGATTATAACGATTCGGTCCGATACTATAATACTAAAATCAAAAGGTTTCCGAATAATATTTATGCTAGTATGTTTGGCTTTGATGCGCGTGAATACTTTAGAGCTGAAGAAGGCACCAAAGCAGTACCCCAGGTTGATTTTGTTAAATAGTTTCTAGCTTGTTTTTGGCTTTTACCCAAAACCTAACCGGGAGGACCGTATGAATAAAAGGTTCAGGTACCCCCTTATAGCCGTTGTTTTATTAATTACTTCAGTAGTAGTTGGTTGTTTACTAACGACGACTTATAGTTCGAGTATAGCCACCCCAACCCTGCCTCGACCTACGAGTTCTTTTTATGTTTTAGATGAGGCTCAGGTAATTAGCCCTGAAGTAGAGAACCAGATACTGGCCATTAATCAGGAACTAAATACTAAAACCAAAGCCCAAATCGTCGTGGTTACTTTAAAAGACGCACGAGAATTAACCCTAGAAGACTTAGGATTAGGCATCCTCCGAGAATGGGGGGTCGGGGATAAACAACTGAATAACGGGTTAGTCATGCTAGTCATCCCCGAAGAACGCAGCTCCCGAATTGAGGTGGGGTATGGATTGGAGGGGGCCCTCCCGGATGGCAAAACCGGCCGCATCCAGGATGAATACATGATCCCTTTTTTTAAAGAAGGTAACTTTGACCAGGGGATCTTAAATGGATTTCTGGTTTTAGCCCAAGAAGTAGCTAAAGAATACCAAGTGGCGCTGAATACACAAACGCCAACAACGTACCGACCCGAAGGGAGTGGGGCCGCTAAGGAGCTTTCTACGGGACAACTCTTATTAATTATTATTGGTTTACTCCTGCTTTATATCGTAGATCGCCGCTTTTTTAATGGATTTATTTTTGCTATGCTTTTACCCATGCTCTTTCGTGGTGGCGGTGGCGGTAGGGGTGGCGGCGGTTTTTCCGGGGGTGGCGGTTCCGGAGGCGGTGGCGGCAGTAGCCGAAATTGGTAAAAAGGCCACAGGTAAAAGGCAAAACACCTGCAGCCCCTCAATTCTTTATTAGCTTAAAGCTATTTCTGTATTGGGTTCCACTACCATAACCGGGATACCGGTTTTTTCCTCGACTAGTTTTTTGAAGACTACTGGATCTTGTTCGATAGGAGGCCAGGTGTTATAATGCATCGGAATTACAGCTCGGGGCTTAAGGAATTCAACGGCCAAGGCCGCGTCCTCCGGCCCCATAGTAAAATAGCCGCCAATAGGTAAGACTGCATAATCTATTTTCTCCAACTGGCTTAGCAGTTTCATATCCCCAAACAAACTAGTATCTCCGGCAAAATAGACTACTTGGCCATAAAAATTAACGATAAAACCACAGGCATGTCCCCCAGCGACCCCGGAGCCATGAAAGGCCGGCGTTACTCGAATGAAGCCAAAATCATAATCCTTTTTCCCGCCAATCCCGGGAGTATCGATTAACGCTCCAGCAGCACATGACTTACCCACTTCATTAGCAACCTCAGGGGTTCCGATCAACATTGCTTGGTTGTTATCGACGATTTCCGGCGCATCAATCATGTGATCGAAATGGCAATGGGTAACTAAAACGTATTGACACTTGATATCCGCTGCTTTAGTTTGGGCTAAAGGATTATTTCCCGCTAAAAACGGGTCTACAATTAAAGAAGCCGCACCTTTAGTTAATTGAAGACACCCATGACCGTGATATTTTAAAATAACTTGCTCTCCCAAAATTAATACCTCCAGTACCATGAATTATGTAATTCTCTGATAATCAATAATCACAAAGCTACCTTGAGGGAATCTACTTATTTGCACCCCCTTACGTTTACGTTTCACCCTATTTTTATATTTTTAGCTAAAGCTTTTACTTCTATAAAGGGTAAAATATTCCTCCTTCTGCTTAATAAATATCTTAAAAAAACAAACAGAGAATCAGGTGATCCTCTGTTTATAAGTCCATATTATATGTTTAAAATATTACCTAGCTCACAAAACGATTTCGTCTGATGCCGAAAAGCTCTTTGTCTTTCTTGGCATTTTCTTGGCATCGATTTCTTTGCTGCAGTAACACTTCAATTTCATTAAGTCGATAGCTTTCTAAGCGTTTACGTTTTTCCCGCAAAGCACGTTTTTCGATAGATTTAGTAATAACGTATACTCCGACAAAAAAACATACTTTAGCTATTACGTAAAAACCTATAAAGACCATGAACGCACTGATCGAAAATAACATATCCCTCAACCTCCTTCTATCTAAACTTATGAATTGTCTTCGCATCGTCTTCGTATGCTTCCAACTATAATTACAAGCAAGATACATGCCATGTTTGTTGCTTTACCTCGTCATCGTCCGGAAGTTAGAGAGGGTATACTTATAGAGAACGGAAGAAAAACCGCTCTAAATCAAGGTTTAAGCCTTTTTTTGCAACCTTAAGCTGCGAACAAAGAAGCCCCAAACTAAAGTAGACTAGTAGGCTTGTTCTCGCTAAAACAATCTTTAGTGGTACAAATCCGTTCCACAAAAGAACATTGTAAAACTAGGTTAATCTCTGTAACCCTTGATAACTAAGCATTTTTGCCACCGGTACATAAATGTACCACCCGGTTTGTTCATAAACCAGCTTGGTTTAATATCATTCCGTTGTCTTTTATGCGATAAATTTACCATGGCGCGCGCCGTAGATTTCTTTATCCTTTCTAAAGGCTTTTTCTCTTTTTTCATACATTTCCACAATTCCTTCTAACTCTACTAGACGATTATGTTCTAATCGTTTCTTCTTTTCGGCTAAGGCTTTACGTTCAATAGCTTTAGTAATTAGATATACCCCAACAAAATAGCATATTTTTACTGTCACGTAAAAACCAACGAAAATCCAAAAAAGAGTTTTTATAGGCACGGTCCCCTACCCCCTTTATTATTAAACATCATATAAGTTCCATAATATTATAGATCATAACTTTACCTATCTTATATGCAAGATCCTTGCCAAAATTCAGTAAAAAATCTTCTTTTAAGCTAAGCAAGGATGATGATAAAATAAAATAACGACCCATAAAAAGCGCTAAACCCTTTAAAATTAAGCTTTAGCCGCATTAATAAGTTAATTCTAGGCCCTTAAGACCAGGCTAAAAATAAAAAAATCTCTCCCTAAAAACAGGGAAAGAGATTTTTGTTCAAATATTCACGTTCTCACCTGGAACATAAATATTCCAATAAATATGCATTCTGATTAAAATTGTTCAATAATACCAAGGGTTTAGATGAATTAGTCGTCTTTAACGGCTTGGTATACTTCTGTTCCATTCTGGTATGATTGAGTTCCAGGAGTGATGTTATACTGCTTCAATTTACGAATAACCGTGGAATGCGTTACGCCTAATAATTCAGCGGCGCGGCGAGTACTTTTCCCGGCCCGCAACGCTCGGGTCACCAGTTCCTTTTCGACAATTTCTCCCGCTTCTTTAAGCGTGGTTAACCCGAAAACTTTTACCGGCTGTGGACTTCCCAAGTTCTTTTTCGACATGGAAGCAGGCAAATGTTTTTCGGTGATAATATCGGCGTTACAAGTAACTACCAACCTTTCCACTAAATTCTGTAATTCCCGTGCATTGCCTGGCCAATTGTATCTTTCAAAAACCTGATATACTTCCGGCTCTAAATGCCGGTTAAAGCCGTACTTATCATTGCATAATTTTAAAAAATGATTCGTAAGCGGAATGATATCATCTCTACGTTTACGCAGGGGTGGGATTTCCATGGGAACTACATTGAGGCGATAGTATAGATCTTCACGAAATTGGCGATTCTGTACCATCTGCCAAAGGTTTTTATTGGTAGCGGCGATGATACGAACATTTAGCTTAATCGCTTGACTTCCTCCTACCCGGTATATTTCCTGTTCTTGAATAGCTCGGAGCAGTTTTACTTGTAAATTAAGGGGAATTTCCCCGATTTCATCTAGTAACAAGGTGCCGTTATTGGCTAATTCAAAAATTCCCGTTCTGCCTTCCCGGGCCGCTCCGGTAAAAGCTCCTCGCTCGTATCCAAATAATTCTGACTCCAATAAAGTCTCGGGAATAGCCCCACAGTTTATTTCAATAAATGGTCCATCCCGTCGGGGACTTACCCGGTGAATCATTTTGGCAATAACCTGTTTGCCTACCCCGGATTCTCCGGTGATTAATACCGTAGAGTCGACTTTGGCCACATGTAAAGCTAACTCCACTGCGCGTTGCATAGTCTCACTAGAAGCAATTACTTCTGAAGTAGCGACAAAACGGGCCCGCCATTCTTCTAATTCGTGTAGGTAACGCCGGCTTAATTCACTAGTTTGTTGTACCTGTTCACGCAAATCATTCAGTTCGGTCATATCGCGTAAATTGGTTACTACGCGTACTAATTGACCCAGTTCATCAAAAACCGGAACACTGGTAGCTAAAATTTGCTGTCCACTAGAAGTATTTTGGGTCATGGAAACCGGAGCCCGACGATTTATCACCGCCTGAATAACGGAAAGGATTAATTGACCTTCTTCGGATAAAGAGGAAACAGCCCGACCAGTCAATTCTTCATCAGGTATACCCAATAATTTACTAAAACTAGGACTTACTCTTAAAAACCTTCCTTGTCCATCACAGATGGCCAGTCCATCGTGAGAAAACTTTAGGATACTTTCCAACTCATGATTTAAGGCTTGAACTGAGCGTAATTCATTATGCGCAGCTTCTACTTCGGATAAGTCCTGGAATACTGCCACTACCCCAATGATTTCACCATTGCGCAAGATCGGACGCCGGTTAGTAAGAATTATCGCTTGGGGCAGCTTTCTTTTTTGTACCATTTGGGCCTGCCCGGTCTGCACCACGTCCATTAAGGTACTTTCCGGGTCAACCTCTTTAATATGCCTTCCAATCGCTTTATCCTGGGGAAAGCCAAACATAACCTCCGCGGCTGAATTATAATGGGTAATAAGCCCATCCTTATCTAAGGCGATAATCCCATTATGAGCGGAGTCCATAACCGTATGCAGACGTTTTAAAGTGGTATCAAAAACCTCGATCACCGCGTCTACTAATTCATACTTAGAGAGAACACCAATAGGTGTTTTATGCTCATCAACCGCTACAATCCAAAAGCCCCCAGCTTTTAAGGCTACTTCCAGATTAACGTTAATAGAAACCGCACTCCAATCCTTATTCATCAATAACGTGATCGGCTCATCCGGATCGACATTTTTGGCTTGAATAAGCTCTCCCTCGGTTACAACCCCTACGATTTCTTTCTGGTCATCTACAACCGGAGCGGCGATTAGTTGATTGGCAATTAGTATTTCTCGCCCCTCATTTATGGTTTGGTTGGAATGTAAAACAATATTCCGAGACGACAATATTTCACCAAGCTTCTTTTTCATTCCATCCCCCTCTATAACCCAAAGTTATCTAAAAGTCTGAATAAATTAAACAAATCATGCAATTTAATCTTTTCTTAATCATAGTATATTATCTACCCACTGACAATGGATCTGGTTATGGTTTATCCCTAGTTTACATCTGTTTTCAAACACTTTTCTCCCCTATCGATGCTAAAGACCAAAAACAGCCGGCTATAAAATTCTATCCCGTTCTACTATTGACATCTTAAAACAAAATGCTATAATTTACAACGTATATGGGGGTATAGCTCAGTTGGGAGAGCGTCTGGTTCGCATTCAGAAGGCCGGGGGTTCGAATCCCCCTATCTCCACCATAGACAAAGTAAGTAACCGCGCAGGTTAGCGCGGTTTTTGCTTTTTCGGGCAATATCTATTTTTGCGCAAATGTTACAATTGTGTTGCAGTGAAAAAAAATTACTTGTTATTTTCGGCCAAAATACTGTCTAATGTGGTGGCTACTTTTTACTGTAATCTTAATGGAAGCGAAAGATGATTAGAACCCAGCTAAATGGAACCCCATACCCTCTATAACCATATAATGCATTGATAGATTTATTGGTCAATCAAAAAGGGGGGGATTCCGGTGCTAGGTTGTTGTTACGATCAACTACGGTTACAGCGTTTAGCCTATCTAAAAAAGCGAGAGCGGGAAAAAGCAAAACCGGGAGAAGATAAAATGATTAATTTAATCGTTATAATTCTGCTTGTTTTCTGGTTCCTTCTATTTTTTCCGGGATGGATATTAGACGAATAATTAGCAAACAAGCAGTGTGGTCTGGCCCTCAAGCAAATATAGATTAATTTTTTCCCCTATGCCTCACCAATAATTTTAATCTCCGGTATTAATTCCACCCCGAATCTTTCCCGAACCCTTTCTTGAATGAGACGGATTAATGCTAAAATATCTGCTGCAGTGGCCTGACCACGATTAACGATAAATCCGGCATGCATCTCTGAAACTTGCGCATCATTCACCCGAAAGCCCTTTAAACCGAGTTCTTCAATCATAGGTCCCACGTAATGCCCGGCCGGCCGACGAAATACACTGCCAGCACTAGGCAGATTAAGGGGTTGCCTGGCTTCCCTACGTACGGTATAGTCCTCCATCCGCGCATAAATTTCTTTCGGGTCCCCCGGGCTTAACTGTAAAGTAGCTTCAAGTAACACTAACTCCATTGCTTGTAGAATAGAGTAACGGTATCCGAAGCCGAGTTCCGCGGCCGACATATTCCTAATTTGCCCTTGATAATCTAATACCCGCACCTGGGTAATTACCTCTTTCATTTCTCCATTATAGGCCCCCGCATTCATGACCACGGCTCCCCCCAGTGAGCCAGGTATCCCTATGGCAAATTCTAACCCCTTCAATCCCCGGGCAGCAACAGCTTGTGAAAGCTCTTTTAAAGTCAGGCCAGCTCCGGCCTTAACCTGCCCCCCTTCCAAAAATTCCAGCCTATCCATGGGATGATCTACCTTAATTACTACGCCACGAATGCCTTTATCCCTTACTAAAATATTCGTCCCTTTACCCATTATAAAAACCGGCAATTCTCGTTCTCGGCAGTACATTAGTACCCGACGTAATTCATTTTCGTCAACCGGTCTAACTAAAGCATCAACTGGTCCGCCAATCTGAAAAGAGGTATAGCTGCTCATAGGTTCATTCCAGGCAATTCTCGCTTCTGCAATTACCTGCGGCAAATCTCTTAACCCAGCCCTCAATTCTGGAGAGGTTACTAACTTAATTTCCATATACTTTGCCTCCCGGGGTGTGATATAATCGTGATCAGATACGCATCTACCCGCATATGTTCAATCAGCACCAGAACAATATTTTACCACTACGAATACGGATCAGCAAGCTTCCCAAAAGGATACCTAAATTTGTAATTAAATAATTTAAATATATATATTAGAATCAATTAAATAAATTGAAAGAGGTGCAGAGTATAATTATGGATCGTACCCTCCTTATCCAAGAATTAGAGAAAAAACTAGGTCAAGAAAAAGTTATTTCGGATAAAGTAGATCTTATGTATTATTCTTACGATAGCTCTTTTCATGCTCGTTTAAATCGATTTATGCCAGACGTCGTAGTAACGCCTCGCTCTACGGAAGAAGTTTCGGAGGTAATGAAACTAGCATATACCCATAATATTCCAGTTACCCCCCGAGGTGCTGGTACGGGTGAAACCTGTGGCTCGGTAGCTATTCAAGGGGGAATCGTGATGGACTTATCTCCCTGGGATACTATCGAAGAAGTTGATGTGGCTAACATGCAAGTTTTTGTACGTCCCGGCGTGATTCATGCTAAACTTAACCAACGCCTGGCTGAAAATGGTATGTTTTTTCCTCCAGATCCAGGCAGTTCTCTGATGTGTACTATTGGAGGAATGGTTGCCAATAACGCTAGCGGCCTACGCGCAGTTAAATACGGCTGTACAGAACAATATATTCTTGGACTGGAAGTGGTATTACCGAACGGAGAAATAATTATCACCGGCGGTATGCAATCTCGAGCGGTAAAAAGTGTTTCCGGCCTAAATCTAACTAAACTATTTGTCGGATCTGAGGGTATTCTAGGGGTCATTACGCAAATAAGATTACGAGTATGGCCTAAACCTAAAGGACGAGGTATTGTAATGGCGGTTTATCCTTCTCTGGATGATGCGCCGGCCTCGGTATTGGAGGTGTATAAGGCAGGAATACTTCCGTCGGGAATTGAGATTCTGGACCAATCGGCGATTCAAGCCGTTAATATGTACCGAGCAGAAATTAACTTACCTAATGCTGAAGCTATCCTGCTTTTTGAAGTTGATGGCAATCCGGCTAGCGTCGAATGGGAAGGATTAAAAATAAAAGAGATTGCTTCTCAACGGGCAACCCAGGTCGAGTGGGCTACAGACCCGAAACGGATGGCGGACCTTTGGGAAGGTCGTAGCGTGGTCGCTACCGCCGCGGCTCGAGTACGTCCAGACGGGAGTCGGGTTTTTGCTGGCGAAGATATTAGTGTCCCGCTTTCCAAGGTGGCCGAAACCCTACGAGAAATTCGCGCTTTAGGGAAAAAACACCACATTAAGGTTGTAAACTATGGGCATATTGGTGATGGAAACGTACACACAGCCCCAGTGATTGATCCGGAACAACCACAGGAAGTAGAAGCAGCCCAGCGTCTGGTTGATGATATCCATCGTTTAGCGGTGAGATTAGGTGGAACCACCACCGGGGAGCATGGGGTAGGGGCCGTAAGGGCCATGTATGCCGAATTAGAACACGGAGCTGCGGTTAAGATTATGCGAAGTATCAAACAAACCCTTGATCCGAAAGGAATCATGAATCCAGGCAAAGTCTTTGGCCCAGAGGAGGAATAATTAGTGTTTAAGGATACACCGGTAGTACGAGAGCAAATTAAAAAATGCGTTCGTTGTGGTAAATGTCGTAGTGTCTGTCCTATATTCCAGGTTTACCAAACCGAAAATTACTCTCCTAGTGGCCAGGTATTTTTAGTCCAAATGTTACGGGACGGAGAACTTGAAGTTTCTGAAAAAGTAGCGGCTAAAGCTAGTGACTGCCTGATGTGTGAATCCTGTTCCAGCACCTGTCCCTCGGGTATTCCGGTTCCGGAACTAGTAGCTGCGGCCAGGGCCTATATTGGAGAGCAACGTCCCTCGGCCGGTAAAGACCTTATCTTTGGCAAACTATGGACGAATCCAAGATTGCTACGTAAAGCGGTAGCCGCCGCTGGCCTCGCGGATAGCCTGGGCTTTCGTAATATAGCCCGGGCCCTGGGTATGACCAGTATCCTTCCCGGAGATTTACCCCAAGCGGAAAAAATTCTGGGTAAAATTCCCCGTGCCTCAGCCCGCACTCGAATAAAAACCGTTTCCCCAGCCAAAGGTACCCGTAAAACTCGGGTAGCCTACTTCCTTGGATGTGGCACGGACCTCTTACAACCGAAGGTGGCACTAGCTACCGTAGAAGTCCTCAATCATCTGGGGTGTGAAGTAGTGGTTTCGCCAAATCTAAAATGTTGTGGGGTCCCTCACCTGGCTAATGGACAGAAAAAGATCGCTGAAGAACTGGTGCAGCATAACGTTAATATATTGCATAAGTTAGGCGTAGATGCGGTAATTAGTGATTGCGCCTCTTGCACTTCTACCCTTAAAGGTCATCTTTATAAGGATTGGTTAAAGGTTAAAGTATTTGATCTTTCGGTTTTTATCGTGGAGGTTTTGGGAATACCTTCGGAAATACGAGCCCTGCCTCATCCTTTGACGGTTACTTATCATGACCCTTGCCATTTAGTAAAAGCGCAGAAAATTAAAGATCAACCCCGTCAACTCCTAAAGAGTATCCCGGGGGTAGAATTGAAAGAAATGGCGGGAGCAGATACTTGCTGTGGAGGTTCTGGAACTTTTGGTTTAACGCACTACGAGGTATCCATGAAAATATTAGAGGCAAAAATTAATAATATACGACAAACCGAAGCCCAGGCCGTAGCGACCTGTTGTCCTAGTTGTATAACGCAATTAAGCTACGGACTGCGTGAAAGCGGTTTGAATTATCCCGTCCTGCACCCAATTCAACTTTTACATCAGGGGCTCTATAAGCGGTAAAAACTTATATTATAAGCCTTATCGGGACTTTTTGCTCGCATAAACGACTTTAAAAACCGGATTATCTCCAAAACCTAATTCCGCTAAATTAGCCGGTGTGGTGTCACGGGGGTCTTGATCAGGTTGTAGATCTATTCCTGCTTGCTCATAGACATAGTCAACTAGAGCGGAGCAGACAAAGGGCCCCATTTTCTTTCCGGCAACCGAAACTGCCATCTGCTCTTGGACTAATTTAACGCCTAATCTAAAAAAGTTATAATAATCAAACTGCGGCGGGTTCTTCCTTAAATAATCAATCGTAGCTCGTATCCGATTCATAATTTGCTGGGCTTCCCGGGTATAGGGATTCAGCAAGGATGGATGCCTTAAAACCGCAATTGGACGATTCAAAGGAACCCGACTGATGGTAAAACCAGATTGACCCATTTGCGCAAACCAACCGCCTTCCAAGGCTAGCATGGCATGGGACCAATAACTTCGGGTTACTACCCGAATTAAGTTAGAAAGAAACTCTTCTCCATGAACTAAAACTACATCACCAAATTGTACAGGCATATAATTACCTCCGTTTGCCCATTCTTTAATCTATCATATTAGGCTTAACCGGTTTTGGTTCATGGTTAGAAAGTTATTAGAAATATTTAGAAACAATAAAGCCGGGGTTATTTTCAACCCCGGCACTTACTTTTAGCGTGGGAAAGATTCTTCGCTTCGCTCAGAATGACACGCTACTAAAACTATTTACCTACGCATTTAAGTCTACAGATCAGGCTTAAAACTGTTTACTCACGAATTTAAGTCTACAGATCAGGCTTAAAACTGTTTACTCACGAATTTAAGTCTACAGATCAGGCTAACGAAGTTAAAAAAGTGTAAATCCTTTCTTAAAACTTGCCTTAAATAAATCTTCAACCAAGCCCCAGAATGTATACGGATAGGGTTAAAAACGACAGCGATATAATAATTCCAAGACCCCACATTATATAACCACCAGCCGGCGCGTTTTGATACATTTTAGGCGCAGAGCTCAAACTTATTAAGAACACGGCTAGAGCAATAACCGGCAAAAGAATTAATTCTCGCGGTGGTGGCATAGTGCCTAGGGCAGCCGCAGCCAGTACTGCGCTCGGGAAAAATGCAACCATATATGCAACTAAAGCAAGTAAACAGAGAATATTCAAGCCGGCTAAAGCTAAATAAATATTATCTTCTCCGGGGATTGGCTGAAGTAGTGACTCCTCGTTTTCATCCAAATCCGTAATTCGTGCGACTAAGTGTGCCTTACGTTGGATAATATCTAAAAAACATTGGCCAAGTACCGGGGTAATACCAAAAACCCCTTTCTCGGTGCGTATGACCACTAAATGGTCCTCTAACTGGGTGCCAAAAATAGACATAACTCCCATGCCAGTAATATTAAATACACCCGCATAATAGCCCGGCCAGGAAGCACCAAATACTCCCCAGACCTTGGGCATCCCCTCTACCTTTTCGATTGTTTTAATGGAAGTCCAGGGTATAACTTTACGAAAAAGACCCCAGGTAATCTCTAAAGCGGTATCGGTTATTACATACTTTATATTAAAGAAAGCCAGTACCACGTATAGACCAATTAAAGCAAATATCCCAAAGGGAATAAAAAGCATTGCTTTAATTAAGGCACTGGACCCCGCTAAGGCATAAGATAATCCCCACGCCAAAGCTGAAGTAAGGATAATAAATATTCCAAACCCCAAAATTCCTCCTAAAGTAGGCACTGGCCTGTATTTTTCCATATATACGGCTGGCTGCTTGTGGGGAAGCCAGCCTGCCCCCTTTCTCCTTAATTAATTCAGATATTCTAGATTTAGTTAACCATATTAAGGCTGTTCTTCTAGTGTAACCGTTATTTGTACAGTCTGCTGATTACGTATTACTTCCAGGGTTACTTTATCTCCAGCTTGATGCTCTCTTAGTTTTTGCCGTAGGTCTTCCGGATCATTGATATTTTTATTTTCTAGCTTACGAATTACATCCTTAGAAAGTAACCCAGCCTTTTTAGCAGGACTATTGGCTATGATCTCCGCAACTAAGGCGCCCTGCCGGTCTGGTAAACCAAGGTAATTAGCGATCTCTGGCGTTATGGTTTGCATATATACCCCTAAATAGGGACGAACTACTTTACCTTTATTGATCAAATCTTCTAGAACTTCTTTAGCGGTATTAATGGGAATTGCAAAGCCAATACCCTGAGCTTGGGCATTAACCGCCGTATTAATCCCTATTACTTGACCGGCTAGATTAAGTAACGGCCCTCCACTGTTGCCGGGATTAATCGCAGCGTCAGTTTGGATTAAGTTCCGGTAGGTTCGATCCTCTATCTGAATCGGTCTCCCCAGGGCACTGATAACCCCCGCCGTTACCGTATGATCAAGACCATATGGATTACCGATCGCTACTACCCAATCTCCAGCCCGTAAAGTAGATGAATCGCCCAAGGTAATTGCGGGTAGTTCTCGATCAATTTGTAGCTTTAATACCGCCAGATCCAGCTCTCGGTCGGCTCCCACTACGCGGGCGGGAATCGGCTCACGGAATCCCGTAACGGTTACAGTAATTTCACTCGCCCCCTGGATCACGTGTTCATTGGTTACCACATAACCATCCGGTGAGATTACAAAACCGCTCCCAATTCCATGCTGTACCTCCGTACTCTGCCGCCGCAAGGAATCGCCAAAAAATTGTTCAAAGAAAGGATCATTGAAAAAGGGATCAATCACTTGCACTCTAGTCTTAAAAGTCGTATTTATATTGACTACCGCTGGACCAATTTTTTCCACCATATCGGCAATGGTGGTAGGGCCGATATTTACTCCCTCCGTAAGACCGATGGCCCGGGCCGTAGGATAAGTAGTCTTATCTTGATTGTGTGCATCCGGACTAGACTTGATAATGGAGAGACCAGGTATATCTATAGGCAAACCACCGGCAACCATCACTCCCCCTAGACAAAAAGCGACTAATAAAACTACTAAATAAATCGAAATCCTCCCTATTTTATGCACCTTATATCCCTCCAATCACTGAAATATCCTAAAATATTCTAGCACGTGCATCAACAAATGTCTACTAATGACCAAGATTACTTGTGACAAAAATTACTTGCCCGGTCGCTCCTAGGGACGGTAGTAGTAATCACGATCATCTCTCCGACTATATCTTCGACGGTACTGAGAGGAAGACCTTCTACGTAACCGTCTCCGTTTCAGTGCACGCCGGCGTCCTATTAGCCGACTAAAAACCAGCAATCCTCCGGCGGTTAAAACGATGGGAGTGGTGCGAGTAACCACTGCCGATTGAAATAATCCCTCTTTAGGCACATCTTCGGCAATAAGTAGGGGTATTGGTTCTAAAGGCTGGCCTTCTATTTCATAAATAAGGTAACCAGCTACCATTCCAGCGGACAAGGGAGGGGTCAACCCTGATTCAACCTGGATCTGAGGTACTAAAGTTAGATCACGATTCCGTGGTAAAGATACTTGTAGGGACCGGGAAGCCAATAAATTTACAGACCGTTTTTTGCTTAGGTCCAAGTGACTAATAACCTGGTTTGCTTCTACCAAAAGACTCGGCTTATAGCTGGCAAAACCGTAATCCAATAAGGCTTCTGATTGTTGCCAAATCGCATTCCCACTTCCCAGGATAACCGAGATTAATTCTTGCCCTTCTCGTTCAGCGGAGGCGACTAAACATTTCTGCGCTGCTACCGTATATCCGGTTTTTACTCCGGTTAGACCGGGATACTTTCCGAGTAAACGATTAAGATTTAACAGGGTCCCTTGATGATTTTTCCCTACCCAGGGACGAGTACGCGTAGCTACGATTTTACGAAACTGCGGATTTTGTAAAGCTTCGCGGGTTATAAGCGCTAAATCATAAGCCGTAGAATAATGCCCGTCCTCCGTTAAGCCGGTAGGATTATTAAAGTGGGTGTTAAGAGCGCCTAGGCTTAAAGCCCGCTGGTTCATCATCTCGATAAAAACGTTAAGCGAACCTCCACCGACATATTCAGCTAAACAAGTAGCTACATCATTGGCCGAATTAAGGAGCATGGCATAAAGTAAATCTTCTACCCGATGAACTTCTCCCGGTTCTAAATAAATTTTGCTCCCTTCGATGCGGGCGGCGTTCTCAGATACTACCACTGAAGCGTCCAGGTTAGCGTGTTCCAAAACTAGCAAACCGGTCATTATCTTCGTAGTACTCGCTATAGGTAAGCCGACATTAGGGTTATAAGCGTATAAAATTTGACCCGATTTGGCATCCATTAAAATAGCAGCGGATACGGAGTCTTCTAATTTAGGTTCTTCAAGCGCATAAGCTTTAGAAGTCGTAACCACCAAAATAAGGGTTAAAATAAAAAAAAACTTAAGAAAATAATAATATTGCTGTTTCAATCTTATTCCCTTCATTCTAAATTACCCATTCATTTATTACTCTGCTCTACTATTCGCCCCAAGTTGGTAATTTCCTGCTTGGAGTAGTATAATAATATGTCGTAATACGCTGGAGGTATTTAGTAAATGATCCTAGTTAGTGCATGTTTGGTGGGAATAAACTGCCGTTATGATGGCAGAAATAACCTGCACCCCCTATTAGTTCAAGCGTTAGTTTCTGGTCATTTACTGCCGATTTGTCCTGAACAACTAGGCGGACTCCCCACCCCCCGCATCCCGGCGGAAATTCAAGGTGGAAGTGGCGAAGACCTATTCGCTCAAGGTCCTGAAGTAGATTTAAGCCAACCGAGTAAAGTTCGGGTGCTTGATCAAGCCGGGAAAGATCGAACTAGTGCTTTTCTAATGGGGGCTAAAGAGGTAGCAGATTTAGCCCAAAAGGTTGGTGCTCATACCGCTATCTTAAAGGCCCGCAGCCCCTCTTGTGGGTGTGGTCAAATTTATAACGGCTCCTTTTCCGGTCAGCTTAAAGCCGGCGATGGCGTCACTGCCGCCCTACTTAAAAAAATAGGGATTAATGTTTTCACCGAAGAACATATAACCCCCGAATTTCTCAATCAAATAATTACCAAACTAAAATAAGTATATTCTAACGGGAGGATTAATTATGCATAAAGCCGTAGCCCTCTTGTCCGGGGGACTAGATAGTCAACTAGCTATTCGTCTTATTCAGGAGCAAGGCATTGAAGTCATCGGGGTTTTCTTTAATAGTCCCTTTTTTAGTGAATCCCCTTGGGTTACTAAGGCGTCCCAAAACCTAGGCATTAAATTACATACGATCACCTTTGGAGAAGAATATTTAGCGATTTTGAAAAATCCCCGCTACGGTTTTGGTAAAAACTTAAATCCGTGTATTGATTGCCACGGTTTGATGTTAAAATTGGCAGGACAATACATGGAACAGATCAACGCTCAATTTTTAATTACTGGAGAAGTTTTAAAACAACGCCCCAAATCTCAAAGATTGGACGCTTTACACATTGTAGAGAAACTTTCCGGTTACCCTGGACTAGTTTTACGCCCCCTTTCCGCACGACTGCTTCCTCCTACCATACCGGAAATTCGAGGTTGGGTAGACCGGGAAAAGCTTCTAGCTCTCTCGGGCCGGTCACGCAAACCCCAATTAAAATTAGCCGAATTATATGGTTTAAAGGATTATCCTTCTCCGGCTGGTGGGTGTCTCTTAACCGTGCCCAGTTTTGCTGAACGCTTGAAAATCTTACTGGAGCGTAAGCCAAACGCCACGTATAATGACTTTGAGCTGCTCAAAGTAGGAAGGCACTTTTTTGGTCCGGATGGTTTTTACCTGATCGTAGGCCGTAAAAAAAGCGAAAACGAATTCCTCCAAGAACAAGTCGGTATGCATAAAATATTGTTAAAAGCCGCAACCCACCCGGGGCCACTGTCGGTCTTACAAAATCTGGCCGGTATCGAGTCGGAAGATCACCTTCGACTGGCTGGAGGAATTACCGCCCGTTATAGTGATGCCCGGGACCTTCCCCTGGTAGAAATTAAATACTGGGTCCCAACGCAAACCCCCAACACCATAGAAGTACCACCGCTGGATCCGTCCCAGTTAGATCAAATATTACAGAAATAATTCCGGTAATTCCAGGTCTTTATATGGTTACTCTTGGTCGGGTAATAAGCCCAAGGCTGCCGGGTCAAACTGGTCCGCCATTGCGATATACCCTTCGATTGCGGGATGGGAACCGTCAAGCATTAATTCCCAACGCGGTATCCATTCCCCCTCGGAATTAACCTGGAAAAATGCCCGGTTAAAATCGATGACCTTTAAGTTTTGGGTACAAGCTAAATCGCGCATCCAGGCCCGGATCCGCTCTAATCTTACTTCGGCTTCCTTCCAACCCAGGGGAATCGGCAAGCCGAGGATTGGAATGATCTTATGTTTTTGGGCCACTTCAACTAAATTCTGCAAATTTAAGGTAATCCGGGGAAAAGTTTCCCGCATAATGATATCATTAGTACCCCCCATAAGCACTACATGGGTAGGCTTGGCCGGTAGCACTTGAAAAGGGAAACGATGTAACATATCTTCCGTAGTGTTTCCGTTAATTCCAAGGTTAATCATTTTTAAACCCGTACGCTGGCTAACCAGGTTTACCCAAGAATACTGGGTACCGTAAGGGAATCCCCAGGTTAAACTATCTCCCAGGCAAGCGATAACCGTTTGCTTTGACATAAGTTATCCACCTCGTTATTTACTCCACCTTCACTTCCATTAACAGGAACATATCCATATTGCGTCACTGTTCTACCTCCTCTTGTACCGCTTCTTCAGCCGGAGCGGTCAGAACTTCTAAAGGAGTAGGGTTGGTGGGTAGTATTGGCGTCGTCGTGTTTTGGGCTGTATACCCTTCGGGGTATCCAGCGGCTTTTTGTAATTCTAGCAAAATGGCCTCTAGTTCCTTCATGCTCTCACCATAGCCTGCCCAATCTCCTTCACGTAAAAGCCGTTGTGCCTCCTGAAAAGTCTGATAGGATCGGAGGGACAATTCGTTAATCGTTAGTTCAGTGCTGCCTCCAAAATTCGAATTCGGCACCTCGACTTCAGGAGGTGGCGCCGCACCGGGACGGAAGGCTTTTTTCAAGGCTTCCTCTAAATTACGCTCCATAACCACCCGATCTCCGTACACCACAATTACCCGGCGCAGTTCCGGCATTCTACTTTGTTCCGCTTGTAGATAAAGTGGTTCCACATAGATCAGGGATTCTTCTACCGGGATAACCAGCAGGTTACCCCGAAAAATATTCGATCCTCGTTGATTCCATAAAGTCAACTCTTTGGAGATTTCACCGTCCTGATCAATTCTAGATTCAATCTGCATGGGACCGTAAATCAATTTTTGTTTCGGGAAATTATAAACCAGGAGTTGACCGTAATGCTCTCCGTCAGAACGAGCCGCCATCCAAGCGACCATATTCGTCCGCTTATCTGGCGTGAAAGGAATCATCAACAGGAATTCCGGTTGTTCCTCCCCGGGCAAACGCATAATCGTATAATAAGGTTTGATTGTTTCTTTTTGTCCGCCGTAGATTTCTTCCGGCAAGCTCCATTTATCTTCTTTATTATAAAAGATACGCGTATTTTGCATGTGGTAAGTAGTATATAATTTAGCCTGTACCAAGAATAAATCTTCAGGATACCTTAAGTGTAAACGTAGATCTAGGGGCATGGTTTCGATTGATTTAAATAACTGAGGAAAAATTAGTTGATAACACTGGATAATCGGATCCTGACTATCGGATACATAAAAATTCATACTCCCGTCATAAGCATCGATCACCACTTTCACGGAGTTCCGAACGTAATTACCCCAACCTTCGGTCGGTTCCGAATAGGGATACCAGTTACTAGTAGTATAGGCATCCTGAATCCAATAAATCTTACCGTTGCTGATTACGGGATAGGGATCGTAATCATAATGCAAAAAAGGAACTGCTTTACGTATCCGTTCATGGATGTTTCGGTTATATAAAATTTGACTATTTTCAGTTAAGTCCTTCGATAATAATAATTTATAGTCGCCAAAAGCGGTAGCAAACATAACACGACGAAACAAAGATGAAAGCTGGACTCCACTTACCCCCTGGTAAGTCGATTCTACGTTTTGATCCCCCATTGGATAATCAAACTCTAAAGCCTCGGTATTTACAATGACATAATTATTAGTTTCTTCCCCATAATAAATCTCAGGGCGGGTCAAATGGAGATTCTCTACCGAGGTTTCGGGTGGAATATTTTGTAAATGGAAAACCGGCAGTCCTTCGTTAGAAATTTCATTTACCGGATTCATGGCGATCCCGTAGCCATGGGTATACTTTAAAGTTTGGTTTATCCAGGTTTGGGCCTGGGGAGGTAACTTGGCTTGAACTAATTCACGTACACCCAGCATCATCTGACGATATTCACCATTAATTACATAACGATCAATATCTATATCTTTAAACGTATAATAAGGCCGCATTTCTTGCAATTGGGAATAAGTCTGCTGTAGCGGCTTCCAGTCCCAAAGACGTATGTTTTTTATGGTATCACTATTATCCTTAATATCCGCTGTAGTTAAAGTGTTTTCGGCCGGGAAATTCTGCCGTTTCAGGTTATCTAAGCCATAGGCCTTCTGGGTATAAGCAATATTATAGGCAATATACGGTTCTTCCATAACGAATTGGTTGGGGAGTACCCGAAATTTTTGAATGAAGGCCGGATAAAATAACCCGAAAACTAAGGAAGTACTCACTAACAGCGCAATACTAATGCCGACCCACTGTAAGCGCCGCACAAATAGGTTAACTAAGATAACGGCCGAACAAATCAGAGCTACAATAAAAAGGGTCTGATAAGCTAGCAACCGGGCATGAATATCTGTATAACCAGCCCCAAAAAGGACATCATTTGCCGAATATAGCAACCCATAAGTACTAAGCTTATAACCCCAAGCTTTGATTATGAAAAACAAGGCAATTAAAACCGATATATGTACTTTGGGTCTCGTAAACGCTCCCAGCGGTTTATAAAAAGTTTTAGGACTGCTTATTAGATAGATTAAAAAGGTAAGAATCGCTGATACAATAATACCGGCCATCAAGTAATTATAAATTAACTGATAAAACGGCAACTTAAAAACATAAAAACCAACGTCCTGTTTATAAATCGGATCAATAACTCCAAAAGAACCAGCGTGTAAATATTGCTGGACAATCATCCAGTTATCGGAAGCCACCGCGCTAAAAATATACGCCAGTAAAAAGCTTAACCCAATAAAAAAGAGAATTAACCCGCGTCCTTCTAAAAAAGTTTCCCAAAAAGGTTTTTGCAAACGAATTACTTTGATATCTTGGGGATTTTGTACCAGATCGATTAGCGTTCTACGCGTCACTAGAAAATTAATTAAAAAAATCAAGAAAAAGCCTAGCCCCACGACTATTCTTAATAAAACTTTAGATAAAAGCATAGTTAGAAAAACGGATTGGAGGTTTATCGATTTAAACCACATCCAGTTCACATAAAAGTCAGTAATTAAGGCTCCTAAAGCGATTATGACAATCACTAGGAGGAATACCAAGATTTTAGCCCTGGGATTTACACCCAAATCAACACCTCCTTTTTTAAAATACTTTTAAAATAGAATAAGTAGTATCCCTTTGAGCCGGAATTTTACCCGTTTCGCGAATTAAACGAATCATTTCGTCTCGGTTTAATCGATACTCGCAACCGGCCGCCCGGACTACATTTTCCTCTAACATAATACTTCCCAGATCGTCGGCGCCGAAAAGAAGAGATAATTGGCCTATCGCTGGACTTTGCGTAACCCAAGAACCCTGAATGTGATTAACATTATCTAGATACAACCGAGCTATCGCCAGCATCCGTAAATACTCAAGAGCCGAAACATGACTGCCGCCTAAATCGGTATTCTCCGGGCAAAAAGTCCAGGGTATAAACCCTCTAAAACCGCCGGTTCGCTCTTGTAAACTGCGTATTTTTTCTAAATGATCGATTCGTTCCTCTCTCGTTTCCACCGTTCCAATCATCATGGTCGCCGTAGAAGCTAATCCGACATAGTGAGCGGTTTCCATCACCTCTAGCCACTGACTCGCGGTTATTTTGTGAGGACTAATTATGTCTCTTACCCGGTCCACAAGTATTTCAGCTCCCCCACCAGGTAAGGAATCTAAACCCGCCTCGGATAATTTTTGTAGTACCGTACGAATGGAAACATTGGAAATGGTCGCGAAATGAAAAATCTCCGGTGGTGAAAAAGAGTGAATGGTAATATTATACCGGGCTTTAATATCATTTACCATCTGAACGACATAATCTAAACCCAAATCCGGGTGCAGCCCTCCCTGGAGCATCACTTGCGTCGCGCCTTGTGCTATGGCCTCTTCAATTTTTTCAAATATCTCGCGCTGGGTTAATACATAAGCTTCCTGATCATGCCTTTCCCGATAGAAGGCGCAAAAACGGCAACGGCTAATACAAATATTAGTATAGTTAATATTACGATCAATCACAAAAGTAACCTGGTTAGCTGGATGTTTTTTTTGTACAATCTGATTAGCAGCCTGCCCCAGATCAAGCAAATCGCCTTTTTCCATTAGTTCAAGCGCTTCAGAAGATGATAAACGCCGACCATCTACGGTTTCCTGTAGCAGGTTTTGCAAACCATTCATAAATAGTATACCGCCCCTTCTAAGTTATCTCTAATAGTAATTTAGTAATTGCTAATCGTGGTTCATAAATTTTATAGCCGGGATTTTACTTAAAAATCCATAACGATGGGCATAAAAATAAAACTTTTCTAAGCCGGCCTTTTTTTGTTCATCAAAGGTAAATTGTAGACAGGCAAAATACTGACGAAGCAGTTCCTTATCGAGCGTTTCCCAGCGAGAGGCATTAGTCGTTACTTCATCCAGGTGTTCTAAACTAAACTGCATCGATTGGTGGAAGGCATGGTAAACTTCCATCGCCAAATCTTTATGTTTATGCACATATTCACGCCGTACGGCCCATACGGCAAAGACCATTGGCAACCCGGTAAACTCTTTCCAAACCGTCCCTAGATCATAACTATACAGACCTTGACGCGGTTGATAAAACGCGCGTAATGCAGGGTCCCCGATTAATAAAGCGGCATCAGCCTCCAAGAGCATGGAGCCTAATTCCGGGGGACTAACAAAAAAGTGGCATTTTAAGCCAAACCTTTCTTGTAACAAAATCTGTAAAAGGGCCTGAGAAGTAGCTGAAGTATTAGTTAAGGCAATCGTTCTTCCTTCCAATTCTTCTATCGGTACTTTACTTAAAAGTAAAATACTGCGGACCTCACCGTCCGCACTAACGGTTAAATCCGGCATAAGCAACAACTCATCCGCATGCCGCCCGTATTCAATCGAGGATATAGGGCTAATATCTAGTTCACCCCGGATCAAATACTGATTTAATTCGGTAGGCGTACCTTTAGTTAGTTCAACATCTAAAAGCACCCCTTTTTTTACCAAACCGTAATATAAAGGTAAGCAGTTTATAAACTGGATATGGCCAACTCGAGGACGCACATTGCTTGACTCCTTCCTTTAATATAGTGTTAAAATAGTTGAATAAGTTATGCGATACTTAAGCATAGACCTTAAGCGTATTATACAGAGTATCTCGTTCTACTGGGATATAACCCGCCTCGCGAATTAAGGGGAGGAGTTCTTTTTGCGTTATCCCCTCGGCTGTACGTGCGCCGGCCGCATGGGTTATTTTTTCTTGGACCACAGTCCCGTCTAAATCATCCGCTCCAAACGCTAAAGAAAGTTGGGCTACCGGGATACCTAACATAATCCAATAAGCTTTAATATGGTCAAAGTTATCTAAAAGCAGACGGGATACGGCCATCACTTTTAAATCCTCATAAGCAGTCGTTCGCTTAAGATGGGGAATCTGCGTGTTTTCCGGATGGAACGGCAAGGGGATAAACGATTGAAAACCACCAGTTTCATCTTGCAGTTGACGTAAAGTCAGTAGATGATCAATCCTTTCTTCAACCGTTTCAATCTGCCCGTAGAGCATAGTCGAATTACTTTTTAAGCCTAAACCATGGGCCGTACGCATTACTTCCAACCATCGTTCCCCGGTCGCTTTATTGGGACATAGCTGACTGCGTACCCGAGAACTAAATACTTCCGCTCCTCCCCCAGGTAAGGAACCTAAACCAGCTTCTTTTAAGCGGGTTAAGACTTGAGACAGGGAAAGTCCCGAAATACGGCTAAAGTAATCAATTTCTACGGCGGTAAAGGCCTTAAGGTGCACCGAGGGAAATTTATCTCTACAGCCCTGGATTATTTCTACATAATAATCAAAAGGCAAAGCCGGATGTAAGGCACTAACAATATGCAGCTCGGTAGCTCCGGTGGCCACCCCGTATTCGGCTTCCTTTAACACCTCTTCTAAAGTCATTGTATAGGATCCTTCATCTGCCTGATCACGACCAAAAGCACAAAATTTACAACGGGAGGCGCAAACATTGGTCAAGTTTATATGAAAATTTAGATTAAAAAATACTTGTTTACCGGTTTTTTGTATTTTTACCTGCCGAGCCAACTTTCCTATACTTAAAAGATCAGGATGGCACATAAGGGCTAATCCGTCTTCCCGACTTAAACGCTCTTGATTGGCTATTTTCCCTTGTATATCTTTTAAAAATTGTCCTGAGGACATGCAGTGCTGCTCCTTCCGCGATATATTAACGGGTAATTATCATTAAGATTCGATTCATCAACTACAATTTACTCCTTTATATTAGAAAATTCGCGATCTTTCCTCTAAATCCTGCACAAATCGAGATTTCCAGCATCACTTTCTGATCGTAACCCTATGTTTTCACCCAATCAACGGCCTTTTGCCGTTATACCTAGTGCTTAGTCACACCGGGCCCTTTCTACTAGTTGACGAATTAGTTCCGGAAATTCTAAACCGGCAGCCTTGGCAGCATCCGGGAATAAACTGGTATCGGTCATGCCTGGCGCGGTATTAACCTCTAATATATAGGGATTCCCCTCATTATCGACCATACAATCAACCCGAGCATAACCCCGACAACCAATCGCTTGATAAGTCCTTAAACAAGCTTCCCTTACTTTGGCTTGAGTAGTCTGCGGCAGACGCGGCGGAATTAAGTGGCTGCTCATTCCCGGCGTGTATTTAGATTGATAATCGTATACCCCGGTGGTTGAGGTTATTTCAATTAAGGGCAACACCTGGGCCGGATTATCCCCCAGGATAGAAGCCGTCAACTCCGTACCCTGAATCATCTTTTCGATTAAAATTTCATCATCATAATTCAAAGCACCATTTATCGCTTCGACCAAATCTTCTTCCCGGTGAACAAAAAAAATCCCGATCGTAGAACCTTGAGTGATTGCCTTTACCACCAGGGGTAAAGCAAGTTTTTCTTTAACTTTAGTTATTATCGAAACGATTCCTTTAGTCTTAATCTCTTCTTTATGCACCGATTCAAAAGGGGGTGTGGGTATCCCTTCGGCCAGTAAAATCTTTTTGGTAATCAGTTTGTTCATTCCAATGGCACTGGCTAAAACTCCAGGCCCAGTATAGGGAATCTGCAATATATCCAGCAATCCTTGTAGGGTCCCATCCTCTCCTAGTTTACCATGTAAAGCGATAAAGGCAACCTGGGGCCGTTCTTGCAAGAGTTGTTCGACCAGGTGGGCGCCAGCATCAATTTTAACGGCCGGGTACCCGATCTTTAACAGAGCCTGATAAACAGCTTCCCCACTACGCAGAGAAACCTCTCTTTCAGAGGAAGAACCTCCTAATAGTACGGCTACTTTTTTCATAATTTTGATGGCGCAAATAAACTTCCCCCCCGCTCAAACTTCAGGGGTTAAGCCTGCGCCATCTGCCTCCTTTCTAAATCCTTACTCTTTACTTTTACTTTTAACTTTCGTTATAACAATACTATTCCCTTGGCTAATCAATTTTGCTTTATATAAACTACCTTATTTCTTTCCCCATATGCAATACTTTTTCGGTATCATCTTTTGATTCTATATGATTTCCCTTGCATTTATGCAGTGGTCCTGATAAAATAACATCCGTAAGATATTTAAATATTGTTTTTCGCAGGGGTGTAGCTCAATTGGTAGAGTAGTGGACTCCAAATCCATTGGTTGCGGGTTCGATTCCTGCCGCCCCTGCCAGAAAATTAAGTATGGCAAGGCTTTCAAGTCTAGAAGCTCTTGCCATTACTGTTCTAATAAGCGGTTTTTGAGGAAATTTTGAAAAAATGTTTTTACTTTATTCTTCACAGTCAGTATTTCGTTCATTTTTTTCCGCTGCTTATATCCCTAGTCCCTCCATAACGTGGGAGTATAAATCTAGGGTTATCCCGATCTTTAATCAATTTACTTCCACGGTCCATCCATACTTATCCTCGATATCCCCTTTTTGTATACCGGTTATGGTGTTATAAATTTTAGCGGATAAATCGCCAGTTTTTCCTTCGTTTATCACAATCTTATTACCTTCCCAGTTTAATTCGCCTATGGGTGAAATCACTGCTGCGGTTCCAGTCCCAAAGGCCTCCTCTAAGCGTCCTTGAGCGTGTGCTTCATACAACTCCTGAATAGAAATTTTCCTTTCGATAACTTCTACTCCCCAATCCTTTAATAAACTAATAGTGGAGTCTCGGGTAATGCCCGGCAAGATACTTCCTTCAAGCATGGGGGTTATTACCTTTCCGTTGATCTTAAAGAAAACATTCATGGTCCCTACTTCTTCTATATATTTTCGTTCTACCCCATCTAACCATAGAACTTGGGTATAACCCTTCTCTTTAGCTTCTACTTGAGCTTTCAAGCTGGCGGCGTAATTACCGGGCGTTTTTGCAAATCCCGTTCCTCCCTTTACGGCGCGAACATACTTATTTTCTACAAATATTTTAACCGGATCAATCCCTTCAGGATAATAGGCACCCACGGGCGAGAGAATAATGATAAACTTATAGGTATAGGAAGGCCTTACTCCCAGGAAGGGATCGGTTGCAATAATAAATGGCCTTATATATAAGGAAGTACCTTCAGCCTCCGGAATCCAATCTTTATCCACCTCAACAATCGCTTTAATCGCTTCCACCGCTAACCCGGTGTCTATCGGAGGAATACAGATACGATCATTAGAAAGGTTAATTCTTTCCATGTTTTTTTGCGGTCTAAACAATAAAATGCGACCATGTTTAGTTTTATACGCTTTTAAACCTTCAAAGATTGCCTGCCCATAATGGAAAACCATAGTAGAGGGGTCGAGTATTAAGGGAGCATAAGGTACGATTCTCGGATCATGCCATCCCTGGCCTTCAATATAATCCATGATAAACATGTGATCAGTGAAATAGAGACCAAAGCCGAGCTGGTCCTGATCGGGTTTTGGTTTCGGATGGTTTGTTTTTTCCATTTTGATATCCAACATCTTATTCCATCTCCTTAACGTTTATATTATAGAGGATACCATTTTTTCAAATTAATCAGCTTTATTTCGCTATTTATTCGTTATTTCCTTCATAGTTTCGTAAAAAAAATTAAAATCTTACTTTTGTTCCATTATTTGCGGACCTTTTTTACGAATATTACCGGCTGGCCTGATTCTTTTAGCTCACTAACTACTGACAAGCCGACAACTTGTAAATTTGAGGAAGTAGTTTGCAGGTTTTAATCTTCCTCTGTCGAAACAAGCATAAGAATTTTGTTCATCTTAATTTAAACGTTTGTTGCTAGAATATCCTTTCGGGGGGGTAAAAATATATGCCTAACTTGCTTCGTTTTTTTCTAACCGGAATTTTAGCGGGACTTCTTTTATTAGCCATTGGCCTGGTAGATACCGGTATGATTAATAATTTTATCGCCTCCCATGTTCAATATCCAGATAATTTAACCCCGACCAACGACTTACTTGCCCCCAGTAACGATAATCTATCCTTATTAAGTACTGATGCTACATTAAATGTAAATACTACCCCTACTTTATTTACCGACCAAGCGCTAGCCTACGAACCAGCTAATGAGGATGTAAGTACGGCCCATAAAATTGCTTATCTAACCTTTGACGATGGCCCATCCGAAGCAGTTACTTTAAAAATCCTGGATACCGCTAAAGCATACCAGATTAAATTAACTTTCTTTGTATTAGGCAGTAAGGTAGAAAAAAAACCAGAAATCGTGCAACGGGCCGTTAGTGAAGGTCATACTATCGGAAATCACAGTTATTCGCACCACTACCGAACGATCTATAAATCAGCCGAGAACTTGATGTCTGAAATTAATCAATGTGCCGAAATCTTAGAAGCAACGATTGGTTTCCGACCGACAATATTCCGGGCCCCCGGAGGTTCCAGACCGTTTTTAAGTCCTGAATTCATTGAACAACTAACTACCGCCGGTTATCAGTATTATGACTGGAACGTTTGCCCCGGAGACTCCGTTGGAAAACCCAAACCAACCCAGACTTTAATCGATAATGTTTTAAAACAAGCTCAGGGAAAGGATCGCATAATGGTATTACTTCATGATTCACCTAACATGCACAATACTGCGGAAGCGCTACCGGCCATTATCGAAGGTCTACAGGAGATGGGATTTACTTTTGCCCCGATTACGTCAACTACGGAGCCGATTCAATTTGGTCAACCCTAGATCTTTTATGACCATCAGGTTTAGTTGAAAATTTTAAAAATCATCTATTACGTAATAGATGATTTTTTTTTAGGGCATACTTTATATACATAATGATCCTTATACCTATCCTGCAGAAAGGAGCAGCGCATAATGGTCGAAAATAATATCCAATTCCCGCAAGAGCTTGCAGAAAATATAAAAGATGGGCTTAAACATGGAGTTACGGATGAACAAATGATTAAAGGCATGGTTAGCCTAGGTAATTTAATGAGTAGATTCGTTAAACCAGATACCCCAGAAGAAGCCTTAATGACGGAAATTTGGAAAATATCTACCGATGAGGAAAAAAGAATGATGGCAGAATTAGTCTTCCGCCTGGGCAAAAAACACATTCATTAAGTTCTTTTCACTAAGCTTTATTCTTTATCATCAGTGACGCTTAAGATACAAGCCGTGAATTCGGAATCGCTGAATGATTGAGATAATTTTCCCAAATTAAATTTATCTAAAGTGGTATTTATTACTTCTTGAAGCAGTAACCAGACCTGTCTTGACGGGCAATGAGAAATACGAGGACAGAGTTCGGTACTATATTCTTCTAAACAATTAACGGGAACAACGGGTCCATCTAGGACCCGTATTATATCTCCTACGGTGATATCCCAGGGATCCTGAGCCAGTATATATCCACCAGTAGCGCCCCGAACACTCTGTATTAAATGGGCACGTCGAAGCGTTGCAAAAAGCTGTTCCAAATATGCTTCAGAAATGTCCTGTCGTTCCGCAATACTCTTCAGGGAAATTGGTCCTTTGCCATGATGCTGGGCGAGATCTACCATAGCCCGTAGGCCATATTTTCCTTTCGTTGTAAGGCGCATGGTTTTACCTAACTGAAGTCAGGCCTTTACCCCTCCCTTAAAAATAAATTACGTTTTTTGCAAGGTATCCTGATTAACGTATTCATTTTAACATAATGTTACTTTATTACCAAGGGTTTACTTAATATATTCAATATTTAGATTTTATCCGTATACCTACATAGTTTGTAAAAAAATGAGTAAACTTAATTTAATAGTTTTTCATCTAGTAAAGGAGGTAAAAAGTATTGCAAGTCTTGGTAGATCCCGATCTTTGTATTGAGTGTGGTGCCTGTATTGATACTTGTCCTGAGGTATTTGATTGGGATGATGAAGGTAAGGCTCACGTTATGGTTAAAGAAGTCCCTACGGAGGTTGAATCAACCTGTCAAGAAGCAGTCGAAAGCTGTCCCACCGAAGCCATAAAAGAAGTATAGGATCACTTCTAGCAAAGTGATCCCTTCCTTATTTTAAGGTTGAATATCCCCTTGAATAATATCCCATATTTTTTGTAAAGCGTTATACGTTAAGACTCCAACAATTCCGTCTGGGTCTAATCCCTGGTCCTTTTGAAAAGCCGAAACCGCCTGCTCGGTTAACGTGCCATACACACCATCAACATCGCCGGTATAATAACCCAATACCTTTAATTTTTGTTGGATATCACCAACGTCATTTCCTTCGGCACCAAGCTTAAGGATACGGCCGGTATATGCGGTCCCGGTAATTTTCACCGGGGTACCAATGGTTACCATATCGTATAATTCAATAACATCTTCATTAAACATCCGAACACATCCGTGGCTAGCCGCTTTACCTATTGAATTGGGATTGTTAGTGCCATGGATACCATAGCCACCCCACGGAACACTAAGTCGCATCCATCTAGCCCCAAAAGGTCCCCCTGGATTAACGGTTTTTTCTACGATACTCCAATCTCCTAGCGGAGTAGGAGTTTCCGGTTTTCCTACCGCTACCGGATAAGTCTTTATGACTTTGTTCTCTCTTCTTACCTGTAACGTTCGGTTGTCTACATCTACCGTAAGTTGTAGAGGCCCCCAACTACCCTTATAGCCTGGAAAAAGAGCTTGATAAGTATTAGGCCCTACAATCCCGTCCACGTCTAAGCCATTGCGTTGTTGGAACTCCCGAACCGCAACTTCTACGGCCGGGGTATATACTCCGTCCACCTCTCCCTGGTAAATTCCCAGTTCACGAAGTTGTTGCTGAACCTGACTTACATCAGGTCCACTCATAAAAGGTGATGTAACTCGTAAGAAACGACTGGCGTAGACCATACCCTTTCCCCCTTAGTTTATTCCTGCTTATTATCAATAATATTAATTAGGCTATAGAAAGTTACCTAACCGAGAGAAAGAGCTGCGGAAATAATCCTAAGCCTAAAGAATAAGCCGGGGGGAAGTAGGACATAATCATAATAAGATCGAAATAACACCTGAAGAAACAAGTTTCTCCCAAGTCGTAGATACTTATGCTGTCTGTCGTTTCGATCCTACTAAAAAAGGAGTCCCTTGAATAAGGACTCCTTTTAGTTTACCTTTTAATTTAATCCGTTACCCCTAATTTTAAGCTTCCTTTTCCGCTTTTCGGGCGGCAATAATCTTTTCAGCCGAATTAGCGGGAACTTCTTCGTAACCGATTATCTCCATAGTATACGAACCCCGTCCCTGGGTAATCGATTTTAAATCAATAGCATAACGCTGCATTTCAGAAGCTGGCACTTGGGCTTTAATCACTTGATTTTTACCCTCCGGCTCCATGCCTAAAATACGTCCCCGTTTCGTATTTAAATCGCCAATAATATCCCCCATGAATTGCTCCGGAACCGTAACTTCTACTTGAGCTATCGGTTCTAGCAGTACCGGTTTAGCTTGTTCTAAACCTTTTCGTAAGGCAAGAATAGCGGCAAGTTTAAAGGAAAGCTCATTAGAATCTACGGTGTGATAAGATCCATCATAAAGATTAACCTTAATCCCTGTAACCGGAAAGCCAGCCAATACTCCTTCCTGAATACCTTCCCTAATTCCTTTTTCTACCGCCGGAACGTACTGTTTAGGTACTGAGCCCCCAAAGAGAGATTCCTTAAATTCTAATTCTGATTCGTGACAAGGACCAATTTCCAGCCAAACGTGCCCGTATTGACCGTGGCCCCCCGTTTGTTTCTTGTGTTTTCCTTCAACTTTAACGGTCCCCTTAATCGTTTCCCGATAAGGAACTTTAGGTTCTTTAGTATTAACTTCTACCCCAAATTTTCGCTGCAAGCGTTCTAAAACGATATCCAAATGGGTTTCACCCATACCTGTAAGTAACGTTTGCTTGGTTTCGGTATCCTTATAAAACCGAATAGTGGGGTCTTCTTCAATTAAACGTGAGATAGCGGTCCCTAGCTTGTCTTCATCACCTTTACTTTTAGGTTCCACAGCTACCGATAATTTAGGTTCTGGGGATTCAACGCCTTCCAGAATAACGGGATTAGCTTTTTGACAAAAAGTATCTCCGGTGGTCGTTTCCGTTAATTTAGCCACTGCCCCCATATCACCCGCATTAAGCTCCGGTACATTATCTTGATTCTTACCGCGCATGATTAAGATCTGGCTAATTTTTTCTTCCTTTTCTTTATTAGCATTATATACAAAACTATCGGCTTTAATTGATCCGGTAAATACCCGGAAAAAATTCAGTTTACCTACATAGGGATCGGCTACAGTCTTAAAAACTATAGCGGTCATTGGTTCATTTGCTAAATTTTTGCCTTCTGCCTCCGGCGTTTCCTCCGGAGAGGGCAGCCCTTCCACAATCAGATCAAGTAGTAGCTGGATACCTACATTTTTCGTCGCTGAACCACAAAGTACGGGTACGACCAGTCCTTTACGTACGGCTGTTCTAAAACCCATATAAATCTCTTCCGGGGACAGTTCCTCGCCTTCTAAATATTTATTAAGCAAATCATCATCAGCCTCGGCCGCAGCTTCTGTTATTTGTTCACGATAAGCAGCTGCCTCCTCGGTAAACTCAGCCGGAATATCCATTTCTTTAAATTTACCGGCTTCCCATTCATAAGCTTTCATTTTTAGAAGATCAACTACCCCGGTAAAACTAGCTTCACTCCCAATGGGCAGTTGAATCGGTACAAGGTTGCTTTCAAAAGCCTCTTTCATCTGATCCACTACTTGGAAAAAGTTGGCGTTTTCTCTATCCATTTTATTAATAAATGCTATCCGCGGAAGACCTCTTTTTTCTGCATCATCCCAAACGATCTCCGTTTGAACTTCTACCCCACCAACTCCATCCAGTACAAGTACGATACTATCTACAGCCCGTAAAGCCCCCTTCACTTCTCCATAAAAATCAACAAACCCGGGGGCATCAACAACATTAATCTTGTGGTCTTTCCATTCCACAGGAGCCAGGGTAGCGTTAATCGTTATTTTACGTTTAGTTTCTTCGGGGTGAAAATCCGTTACGGTAGTTCCATCATCTACTTTGCCTAAACGGGTAGTATGGCCCGCATTAAAAAGCATTGCTTCTACTAAAGAAGTCTTGCCGGCCCCGACGTGACCTACGAACGCCACATTACGGATCTTGCCGGTTGGGTATACTTTCAACAGATATCTCCTCCTTTTTAACTAATCCACTCAAATCGCATCCGTTTCGCGGATAGTCTTTAGCTCTAGAAACGGTTAAAATCCTATAATACTTTACCAGATAGTGAAAGTGCAAGTCAAGGGTAGCCTATAATTTTGCCAACACTCTCTCCCTGTTTTGGTGCTTCTATCCACGCCGCCTTTTTCATAATAATTGGCAAAGGGGGCACCAATAATGTCCGACCGCTATTTGCTTAAAGGCACCCTAGTACTTACTACCGCTAATTTATTTAATCGCCTAATCGGCCTAATCAACCAAGTTTTAGCTTTACGCATTATGGGTACCGAGGGATATGGTTTATATCAATTAGCTATTCCTATTTATTTACTAGCTTTGGTATTAACTACCACCGGTATTCCCGTAGCTGTAGTTAAAATGGTAGCTGAGGAAAGAGCCAGCGGAAACTTACCGGCTGCGTATCAACTTGTACGCTGGTCCGCTGTACGTCTAGCCACAACCGGCCTGCTATTTACCCTTTTAATTGGTTTGCTGCTCCCCTTTTTAGGAAGTAAGATTATGGCTGATCCGCGTGCGGTCTGGTGCCTCCTGATCCTGATTCCAGCGCTCCCCTTAGCTGCCATCTCTTCGATCCTTAGAGGGTATTTTCAAGGCATGCATCAGATGACGATTCCGGCCATAGCCCAAATGATAGAACAAATGGTCCGAGTTTTTACTGGCTTATATCTGGCAACCCAGCTAGCTCCCCGAGGGCTAACCTGGGCGGTTATGGGCTATGCAGCGGGTGTACTTATCGGGGAAGCGACCGGTTTTTTGCTCCTACTCGGTTGCTATGTAAAAGGTCTTAAAACCCCTCTTCGCGCCACCCAGGGAAAAACCTTTTACCCAGTAACCGGACCTGATTCCCTGACCAACCTTACTGGTCGCATCTGGGATATCGCCGGTCCGGTAACTTTTACTCGCATTTCTACGGTTCTCCTGTTAAATTTTGAGGCGATCCTTATTCCGCATCGTCTGCAAGCCCTGGGGCATAGCCTTCCTGAGGCTACCGCCCTATACGGCTTGTTCACTGGAGTAGCTTTAACCCTAATTTCCATTCCTAATGTCCTAACCTCAGCCATCAGCACCAACCTGCTACCGGTAGTTTCCGCGGCTTGGGCTAGAAAGGATTTAATCTGGTTAAAGCACTCCCTTCCTCGTTCTCTCCGCTACACAGTTTTAGCAGGTCTACCTTTGCTGGTGATCCTTTGGGTCCGGCCGGATGATATAACTCGTTTTATTTTTAACCTTTCAGGGGCCGTTAAACCGATACGCATCTTAACGATAGGCGGAGTATTTTTATATATAATTCAAACTACTAATGGGATACTCTATGGTTTAGGGCAAGCTAGACGGGTATTGGGCAATTCTCTGATCTTAGCTGGGGTACGACTTGGCGCTATCTATACCTTAACCATTTCGGGAAACGATAGTTTAAGTTCCGTAGCCTTAGCTTATCTTTTAAGCTATGTATCCGGTGCAGCGCTGAATTTATTTCCTTTGATACGACAATTCTTAGCCATTAATCTCCAACGAGATCTTATCGTACCCCTGCTCGCGGCCCTAGCGATGGGCTTAACTATCTCACAAACGTGGCCAATAATCTATGGTTTTAATCAGCACCCATTAATGCTGCTTATGCTATCTTTTATCGTTGGTATGCTTTGCTACCTAATCATCCTGTATAAAGGTAAGGCATTACAAGAAATACATCATATTTGGTTAATAACTATTTCCAAAAATTGAATTTCCCCGGCCCGACTAACTTTAATTGTCAGGCATTTCCTAGTTCATACTTTTATTATATTCCTCACCCAGTTTACAGTAGCTGCATAGAATGTACGGAAAACTCCACCATGCATAATTTCGGTTAAATAAAAAGGAGGGAGATTAATGGATAATCTGGAATATGGCTTACAAAGTTGCTTCCCTAATCTAGCTTATTGTATTGCCATTCTCTTAGTTATTCAATGCTGTATAGGTCGTCGATTCACCTGCTAATTTAAATAATCTTTTAAAAAATTGAGTCCCTGACCATGATCTGCCGGTCAAGGGACTCTTTTTTTAGGAAAAATAGCTTTCTCCTGACTGGTTATCTTTTTAACTTAAATTATTTTTTCTCCAAGGCTAATACTTTCTTGGCCACTAAACGATATGCCAGTTGCAAACCCTGGCCTCCCGCATAAATAATTTCTAGGTTTATTTTTAAAGGTTTTTTCCTAATTGTCTTTCTATTCTTCGCTTTCACGTATACCCCCCCTTTTTTTTATTCTTATGCTACAAAAGTTTTGTCCTATAACTTAATAAAAACCAACGGCGTTCTAACCGTTGGTTTTAAGTCCTTAGCAATTAAACATAGGAATAAAATTAGAGAGAAGGATCACTTTAAGGTTTGTAAAACTAAATCGTTCCCTTAAACTCCATGTACGCGGATTGAATAATCACCCGGTTGACAAACCCTCCCAATAATCCAGGCGGTTTCTCCTCTAAGCTTTAAGTGGTCAACTAAACCTTCTACTTTAGCTTCCGCAATGGCGATGAGCAGACCCCCGGAAGTTTGCGGATCAAACAATAAATCTTTCTCTGCTTCTGAGAGGCTCCCAAGAAACTCCAACTTGCCATTAAGGTAGTGTTGATTAGCATACGCCCCGGCCGGCACTAAACCCATACCAGCCATCTCCCGAGCCCCAGGCAGCCAGGGGATTTTATCTATCCACAGCTCTATCGTACAACGACTAGCCTGCGCCATTTCCAAAGCATGTCCTAATAATCCAAAACCGGTTATATCCGTAGCCCCGCGTACACCCCACGCTTGCATTGCCTCACTGGCGCTTTGGTTAAGTGTAAGCATCGATGCTAAAGCCGGGCTAATCTCTGCTTCGGTTAGAACTTCCCCTTTAACCGCGGTAATTATCACTCCGGTCCCTAGGGGTTTAGTTAATACCAATAAGTCTCCTGGCCGCGCTCCCTGGTTAGTAATAATCCGTTCAGGATGAGCTATACCGGTCACGGCCAAGCCATATTTGGGCTCGGCATCTTCTACGGTATGTCCCCCCAGGATTACCGCTCCGGCCCTTTGCACTATTTCTGCCCCGCCGGCCAGGATCTGAGCTAGTACCTCGAGGTCCAGACAATCGGTCGGAAAACAAACGATATTTAGGGCCGTCAAAGGTTGACCGCCCATAGCGTAGACATCACTTAAAGCATTCGTTGCAGCTATCTGGCCAAAAAGATAGGGATTATCTACGACTGGGGTAAAGAAATCTACGGTCTGAATTAAAGCGGTCTCGGCATTCAATTGATAAACCCCGGCATCATCGGGTTGATTCAGTCCAACTAATACCTGAGGACAATCGAAAACCGGTAACTTTTCTAAAATTCCTTCCAGGGTCCCCGGACCCACTTTAGCCGCTCATCCTGAAGCTTTAACTAATTCGGTTAATTTTTTCTTTATCACCCGGTTTTCACCCCCTTCTCTAGCTAAGGTGTATCCACTTTTACTTTATTAACGCCGTGGCCTATTTAAAAATCCGAACAGCCAGTACAATGCTCCGGCAGCAATTACCAAAATAAGTACTTGGTAAACAAAATAAAGCCTGAGACTATCAACTACGGTCAAAACCAAGGCTAGACCCAGGGGTAAAAGCAGAGAGAAATAGGGATTACGCCATTCCCAGGTACGGGTATGATACCAGTTAATTATTGGCGTAAAATTAAAAACAAGTAGAAACACTAGGGAATTTAAAACCCAGTTAAACCAAAACAAAAATACCTGCCACCTTTACTCTCTACCGTAGTATTGGCTTTAATTTCTCCTTTACATCTGGTAATAGTTGATAATTAGTCAGGTCAAAGTGGACCGGAGTTATGGTTACATAATTATTTTTAATGAACATAACGTCCGTATCTTGATCTTCATCGTTATCGACAATGTTCCCGGCTAGCCAAAAATAGATCCGGCCCCGGGGGTCCATGCGTTTTTGAAATACGTCTTCATAGCGCCGAATTCCTAGTTTAGTGACCTGAATACCTTGTATCTCTGCTTCCGGTACGGCGGGTACGTTAACGTTAAGCATAGCATCCGGTGGTAAATTCCATTCCTTAAATTCTTTACATAGGCGTTGGGTAAGCGAGGCTGCGTACCGATAATCAGCCTGAAAGTCAAAGCTATTTAAGGAAACGGCAATTGAGGGAATACCCAGAATAATGCCTTCAATGGCTGCAGAAACCGTACCCGAATATAAAACGTCGGTACCTAAATTACCTCCCCGATTAATCCCTGAAACCACTAAATCCGGTGGTTCCTCTAATAAGGCACAAACTGCTAATTTAACGCAATCCGTGGGGGTACCATCAATTACCCACCCCTGAGTAGGGGAATCAGGAAAAATATACTCAGCCACACGAATAGGGTAGTCTACGGTAATTCCGTGACCGGTAGCACTTCTTTCTCGATCCGGGGCTACCACGGTGACCACCGCAATTTCTTCCAAGGCACGACGTAACGTATCCAGGCCCGGGGCTTGAATTCCATCATCATTGGTCAACAGGATTCGCATTAGTCCCCTCCTATTTCATAGTACCCATTCGATTAAAGGGCCAATAAGTAAAAAAAGCCTTCCCTTTTACGTTATCCAGTGTAAGCCATCCATTCCACATATGACTGTCAAAACTTTTGTTTCGATTGTCACCCATCACGAAAAGGCAATTAGGGGGGACAACCACCGGCCCAAAGTTATAATCAGGCGCTTCCTGCAGATAATTCTCTTCTAAGGATTCTCCATCAATAAATACCTTACCATTACGGACTTCGACCGTCTCTCCGGGCAAGCCAATAACCCTTTTAATAAAATCCTCGTGGTGACCGGTTTCCGGTGGCGGTTCAAATACAATCACTTCTAAACGCTTTGGCGTTTGAAAACGGTAAATGAACTTATTAACCAGGACCCGATCGTCAATCTGAATCGTCGGTAACATAGAACCGCTCGGTATAACCCGAGCTTCAACCACAAAAGCCTTTAAGATCATGGATAAAATAAAAGCGATTACCAGTATACTTAGAGTTTCCTTAATAAATCCCCCAAAACCCTTGATCGTAGAACCTTCGTCAGTTTGATTTAAATCCTCCTTAGTCTGCAACATGTTCTTCCCTATCACCTCAACCTCAGTAAATTCATCAATTTATACTTCATAAATTGAAATCGTCATCGTACCTTCCCGAGTATTTTTGGTCAACCCAAACATTAACTGATATTCTTTAAGGGTTTTATTTAAAAAGTCAACCACTTTATATAATTCTTCATTATTATTCAGGGTTCTAGTAGCTAATAGTTGCAATTTCCCCGCGGCCGGGGCCAAGGATAATGGTGATCCCTCTTGTTTTTCCAACCTATTTACTCCTTTCGAATTAAGGCAAAAGCCTCCGCCCGTGTAGCTTCATTCGTTTGAAATACCCCTCTTACCGCAGAGGTCAAAGTCCGAGTACCGGGTTTTTTAACCCCCCGTAAAGACATACACATATGTTCTGCTTCAATGACAACAATTACTCCCCGAGGTTGTAGCACCTCCAAAATAGTATCCGCGATCTGAGAAGTTAGCCGTTCCTGTAGTTGGGGCCGTTTCGCATATCCTTCAACTACTCTAGCCAGTTTACTCAATCCCGTTATTTTCCCTTTACGAGGTATATAGGCTACATGGGCCACGCCATAAAAAGGTAATAAATGATGTTCACACATCGAATAAATAGGGATATCCTTAAGCATTACCATTTCTTCATGAGGTTCCGTAAAAAAAACTTCTAAATGACTGTGGGGATCCTTTTCTAAACCACTAAACACCTCGGCATACATTTGGGCTACCCGGTCTGGGGTTGCCTTTAATCCTTCTCGGTTAGGATCCTCTCCAATTCCCTCAAGCAAGAGTCGAACGCCTTCTTTAATCTTTTGTAAATCCAAATCTTTACCGGTTTAACCGGGTTCACCTGCCTTAATAATTATACTACGAATATCGACATATCTAAAATATTACCACTAAATCAAAAAATAACAAACTACTATACGAGATTAAACACTTAGTTCTTTGCGAAAACCGGGTGATTTTGGTAAAAATAACTCCTCTAACGGGAGTTTGCTTAATCCCCAGGCTAAATTATAACAATCTACGGCCTGTTTCTGATCCCCCTGCCGCTGATAATAAGCTCCTTTCCGTCCCCAGGCAAAACGATTAAGGGGCTCCAAACATAAAATTCGATCTAAACAACGCATTACCTCATCTTCCTGCTGTAATCGTTCTAGACAAACGGTTTTATTTTGTAAAAACCTTAGGTTATCGGGTTGGAGGCCTAAAGCCAAGTTATAATAATGCAAAGCTTCATTCACGCGGCCCACACTTTCTAAAGTTAAAGCATAATTATTAAAAAGCGCCGCATCGTTAGTGTTCTTTTTCAAGGCTAAACGATAATATTGCAAGGCTTCCTCCTGAAACCCTGCTTTAGCAAAAACACTGGCTAAATTAGATAAGATCTCTAAATTATCTAGATCTAGCTCCGGTAATACCTGCTGATAAAAAAGAACCGCTTCTCGGTAATTCCCTAATTCAGCCAGGCATACCCCGTAGTTATTAAGTATAAAAGGTTCTCTTAAACCACGTTTTACGGCTTCCCCAAAATATTTTATGGCTTGAGGTAGATCCCCCGCTTGACTAAGAGCTAGTCCGGCATTACCTAAAACAACCGGATCACGGGGAAATTGGGTTAAACCAAGTTGAAAAAAATGCCAGGCTTCCAAGGGCCTTTTTTGTAAAAGCATACAAGTTCCTAAATTATTTAAGGTAATCCCGTTTTGCGGATTTATGGCCAAAGCTTTATTAAAGCAACGCTCTGCCTTTTTTATCTGTCCTAAATTTAACAAAGCCTCCCCTTTTAGATTCCATGATTCTACTGAATTAGGGATACACTTGGCTAATTCACATCCTACATTGAAAGTTTCTTCCCAGTTCTGCGTTTGCTTGTACACCCTACTTAAACCCCTTAAGCTCCTAATCTTTTCATTTTTACGGGTAGTTAGAGATAAGGCTTTGGCAAAATAATATTTTGCTTCTTCATATTGTTGAGTCTTAAAATAATGTTTACCTAGCGCCAAATATAAGGCTGGATAGGAATGCTTGCCTTTCAAGTCTAAATGATTATTATCTGTACGGTTATTTCTGCGAATTAAGTAGTAAGCCTGAAACAAAGCCCAAAGATTAATGCCTTTCTCTCTTACAGTTTGCCACCATGCTGTAGGAGCCGGCATAGCTTAACCCTCCTTACCATTACCAAGATTTTACCATTTAATATTTCGGGGTTAAACTGTAAATTCCTTCCTAAATAATTAGAATTTATCCAACAGTAAATCTATCCTTTAGACAATTTTTTTGGAATAAACTTAACGTAATAGTAGCTTGGCCCCAATTCCCAAAAAGGCAATACCTAGGAGATCCCACCAACGACAAGGTATTTTTTCCATCCCAAAAACACCAAAATTATCAATTATCACCGCCGTAAGGGTTTGAAACACAACGATCATAGTCGTGGCATTCCCTACCCCAACCCGTGGTATGCTAAAGATTACCCCAAAAATGATTAGAACATTTAATAAACCACCTAGGTAACTGTACCAGGGAGCTTGGCCCATTAAGTTCCAGTTACCACTGCCTAAACCCAAACCAAATAAAAGAAGGGTAACCACAATTGTACCAACGAGATGAACCACAAAAGTTGATTCCCATTGACCAATCACTTTACCCAAAGCGGCATTTAAAGTTCCTTGAAGTGCCATAGTAGTCCCCGCTATCCCCGCAATTAATAGAAACAAAAGCTTGCCCCCCATGTATAACCGCCTTTCAATCTCGATTTAGTCCTGCTTTAGGATAGCCTTAAAAGTAAGCAATTATCCCTGAACTACATAGCTAAGTTGGTCAGGACAATGACAGAAAAGCCAAGGATCAAACCCCATACCGCTAATGGACGGTGATGCATGCGGGCTTCAGGAATTAATTCAAAAAAGACTAAATATAACATACACCCGGCGGCTAGGGCTAGCAAAAAGGCGAAATAACCGGGGGCAATATAAGTCATTACCATACCTAGGGCCGTACCTATGGGAGTTATTATACTCACTAGCAAAGTGATCAAGATGATTTTGAAAGTCTCTAACCCACCCATTGACAAGGGGGCCGCAATGGCCATTCCTTCCGGAATATTATGGATCCCTATGGCTAGGGCAATCAGCGGACCTAATTGTTGAGCCGCAGTATAACCTAGGGCAATGGCCATCCCTTCAGGTAAGTCATGAATAGATATCCCTAGAGCAATTAAAAACCCCAAATGTCGATACAATAAGTTAGGATGCAGCGAACGTTGAAAAGAAAAGGAAAGCAAACGATCCATTCCCCATAATAAACACCCCCCCAAGCTAAACCCTAAAATAATATCCCTACCTCCACCCCAGGCCAAGGCTGAAGGTAAAAGGTCCAACCCGACTACCGCTAGCATGACCCCGGCAGCCATCCCTAGAAATAAAGCCATCCCCCGTCTTTCCGGTCGACCCCAAAACAATACGACTATGGCGCCTAAGCTAGTGGCTAACCCGGCGATTAAACTATAGCCCAGGATGGTAAGCAAGGCTTCTCCTCCCCCGCGAAAAAACATTCCTCCTTTGCCTAAAATATGCCTAGCACATCCCAGTCATTCCTTAGCCTAATTCTATTCTCCATAGCATAACTGAGCCAGTTCCGCATAAAGATTAATGAATATGCTCCTGAGCGGAGGTGATGGCATGTTTATTTTTACCCACCCGGTTTTACGAGGATTCCTTTATGGCTTATTAAGCTTAATTATCTTGGGTCTGATTATGGGCTTTCTACTGTATCTCACTCGTATTCCAGAAACATTAACTCCCTTAATTGTCTTATTGATTTTGACCATCAGCGTATTTATGGGCGGTTTTAAAGCCGCGCGCTTAGCCGGTGCTAAGGGTTTGATCAACGGCTTAGTAATTAGTTTGCTTTTTATCGTCCTGGTCCTAGTTATTACCCTAGTCTTCCGACCTGGTTTGTTCTCCTGGTCCACGGCCCTGATTAAACTGGGCCTAATCGTGTTTGCCGGCGCTTGCGGCGGCATGCTGGGAATTGCTTTACAGCAAGATTGATTTAAGCACTGATAGATCATGGATTGAAGGATACGTTTGGGTAGCCGGCCTATTTAGGTCGGCTACTTCGATAAAAGCCATTTGCCATTAATTTTTGCTATTTTCCACTGACCATTTCCCTGATTAACTACTTTAACCGCCACCTCAGTAGTGGCCGGCGGTAAATTTACCGTCCAGGTAACCTGGCCAGCTACCCACGCTTCAGAAGGGTTATCGGCAAAATCTTTTACATTAAAAGTAAGGCGAGGAGAGTATTGGTAATCTTTTCCTTTTTCATTTAGGGCCTCCACTAGACCTAATCCTTTCATCTCATACCATAGGTTATCCGTTACCATCTTTTCGGCCTGATCCCAATGTCCCTTGGGAAACACGGCGAATTAGAGCCACCCGCGCGGAGTCTTAGAGCCACTCGCGCGCGGCTTTAGAGCCACATAACGCGCTAGTGGAGAGCCACCATCATAAAACTCCTGTAAAATGAAGTAACTGCAGCATAGCAGAATTCATTTTTAGGAGGAATGAAAGTGACCGACAACCTAACCATTGTTCGAGCCGTTTACAGCGGTCTTAGCCAACGACAGGCGGCGGCTACGCATCATGTGTCCCGAAATACCGTAGCGCTTCTCCTTCGGCATGCCGAGGCTCAGGGATGGCTTACCCTGGAAGACCTAAACCACCTGGACAACGCTACTTTCTCAAAGGCCCTGATGAAGCCCACTAGCCCCTCCCGGGATGCGACATTTAAGATGCCTAATTACGAGCATGTCCATGCCGAACTGGCGAAACCACATGTTACATTAAAACTGCTCTGGGAGGAATACGCCCAGAAATGTCGGAACAGCGGCTATCAGTTCTACATGGAGACGCAGTTCCGGCGCTATTACCACAAGTTCGCCAGAGTTCACAAGGCGACTATCCGGTTGGAGCACAAACCAGCCCTATCGTTGGAAGTAGATTGGGCCGGCACCAAAATTGCCTTTTTCGACTCAGAGGTTGGGAAAATGTCCAAAGCATCTTTGTTCGTATCGGT
>JAAYQE010000139.1 GCA_012519455.1 Syntrophomonadaceae bacterium | reverse complement strand
TTTCGCCGGAAACCCTGGTTTTAAAAGCGTTTTCGCGAATAATTTTTTCTAATGCAGCCCCAATTGCCCCAGCACAGCTCTTACCGGGACTTAAACGGCGTCCTTTGCCACGGGCTAGCATCCAGGATGGACAAGAATGCGTGGAACCTAGTTGTTCAATAATTTCCGGAATCGGCACCCCGGCCCGGATCGCCATAGAGACTAATCTTGACGTGGCTTCAGTGTAAACTAGACAACCCCCGTCACTTCCGGTGGTAATGAAAGTTTCAATTACTTCTTCGGTATCGGGATCGTAATTTACGGTCAGATAAACTTTACCACAACCGGTATCCAAGCGTTCGGTAACGCCTATGGTCCGAATCGGCCGGGGTTTAATCTGACCGTACCCCAAATTACGAGCTTCGCTAACGCTTTTCTTTTCACCAACCTCAATAACGCCCTGTTTAGAGCCATCCCGAAATACCGTAATTCCTTTCAGATTACCCGCCCAGGCCGCCTGATAGATTTCTCCTATATCTTCGGCGGTAGCAGAATTAGGTAAATTAATCGTCTTGGAAATAGCGTTATCTACGTACTCCTGTAAGGCAATCTGCATCGCTAAATGATCCCGGGGATCAATATCCTGAGCCCCTTTAAACAGCCGGCTGATGTGTTCGGGAATCCCTTCTACCCCCTGGCAAGTGCCTTTTTTAGCTACCTCCGCCATGGCCCGCTGGGAAACACCAGCGTGGGCACAGGCTTCTTGAAACAAAGGTGAAAATACATCAAAAACACCGGCCTGGGTAGTTTTACGGTAAGCGATCGCAAAAATCGGCTCTATCCCATAACCCTCAGCCCCGGCCAGGACCGTAATCGATCCGGTGGGGGCTACCGTAATACAAGCCGCATTACGTCGTTTTTGTCCGGTCGCCGCAAAAATTGATTGCTCCCACTGCGGAAATACGGACTTCTCCATTCCTAAATCCTCCGAAGTCCGATGCGCCGTTTCCTGGATATATTGCATAACCCGACCGGCTAACTGCCGTCCTTCCGGAGAATCATAAGCTTGGCCGCACTTGATCAGCAAATCATGTAACCCTAAAATCCCCAAACCAATTTTTCGGGTGTTCCGAGTATGGTGAGCAATAAAATCTAAAGGATACTGGCCCACGTCAATCATGTTATCCAGAAATCTTACCGCCACTGTTGTTACCTGTTTTAACCTATCCCAGTTCACCTCCCCGTTTTCCACCATATTAGCCAAGTTAATCGATCCCAGTAGACAGCTTTCTCCGGGGCTCAGTGGCTGCTCCCCGCAATTATGGACATAAAGGCCGTTAGCATCAAAGGCGTTTACCCCTGGTACCTGAACATCATAAACCTCTTCTACCCCATCTTCGGTAAGGTCTAATACGGTGGCCATAAAACGCTCCCGGTTAAACTCGCGTTTGTATGATTTTAACAGAGATTCTAACCTTATGGCCTTTTCCCGGTTAGTGAAACCAACCCGCTCCGCAAAGAAGCATAAATTATCTTTACTGATTACTAATGCATGCTGCGCTTGCACGCTGTGTTTTTTAGGTTCACGCTGGCTATCCGGCAGTATCTTTTCCCCGGCTACTTGTCTATCCGTATATATTGTACTGACTATGCCTAGACGTAATAACATCCGCTGCACTGCCTGCAGTAAGGCTAAATTACTTTGCGCCAGCCGGACCCTAACTCCTTTTGGTTGAGTTCCAATTACGGTCCCGTCCGTATCGAATAACCCCCGCAAAAACCCCTGATAAGCAGCATAAGACATCCCCTCAATGGAGGGAGTAATGGTATTCCCCGGGGACAGGCCCATCTGTTCCGCCAAAGTCATAATACTTACTTGTTTTAGTCTAAATTCATTGGGATCATTAACCGCGCTCCAACCAACAAAATCAGAACGGCCTTGATCATTAGCTACTTTTTCTTGGGACCAAACCCTAAGAACTGCTGTTTCCTGCTTTAAAGTCCCATGGCCCACCCATAAGCCTAACGCGTAGCCTTCTCCTTTGCTGAGGCAACCGGGCCAATTATCTAAAGCCCGGTGCTTGTGAAGCAGTATTTGATCACCGGGTTGAAGTTGGCCCGCTGGCACCCATTCTCGCTCAATCCGGCAACGAGTTTTATTGGCTGCGCGCAGAATTTGGTGATTCGCAGTCAGGCGCAAGGTATACCCCTCTTGAGTACGGAGCCTAACCACTGACTTGGTGCCGGTTTTAAAAAAACCTTCCTCACCGGTTAGGTAGGCTTTTCCGTCAATAATAGCGGCAAAACGAC
>JAAYQE010000138.1 GCA_012519455.1 Syntrophomonadaceae bacterium | reverse complement strand
CATAATTCATAAACAAACCTCTCGGCCTAAAATAACACCGTCTGCTCATGATCACCGAGCCTGCTTAAGGCGATCGGGTCGTGGTCTTTAAAGAAAGCATGTCGAATTTCTTTTTCATTAGTCATAATATATTTGTCTTCATCGGTTGCTGATCTTAAACGACAGCTGTAGACAATTGGAAAGTAATCACGGATAAACTTACCCTCCCCTAAAGCAGTCAAAGCAATCATTTGAAATCCTAACTGCTCAGCGATGAAAAACACCGGGTTTAAGACATGATCACTAGAAGCTTTACCAAAGGGATTATCCATAATTACCGTCCGGTACCGTTTGGCTCTAGGATTAATCGCTTGTCTCTTTTCGGCCAAATAATTTAATATCCCTAAGAACAAGGCCATATTCTTGCTCCATTTTTCTCCCCCAGACCACAAGTTTGAGCTTTCCCAACTGGTGGGAAAGCCACTAACCTTTCCATCAACCGTTACTTTCCGGCACTTAACTTTAATCGTCTTCTGCTGCATCACCTGGCGTAATAATTGCTGAGACTGCAGCCATTTCTCCAAATCATTCTTCATTAGTGTGTTATTTTCATTGCCTTGTTCATCCCGGTACTTACTGCTTTCCAACTCCCGAATCATCCAGTCTATATGCTGGCGTAACTCCTCTTTCCCTTCCCGTTCTTCCCATTCCGGGACATCAAAACTAAAAATCTCTTTCCAACCGCCTTCCACCTTGACCCGCGTCTTCCGGGGCAGCAAACGTAATTCATCAGCTAGGGTCACCAAATAAGTGTGGAGTCGGCTTTGTCGAAGGTGACCAGGTGAATGCCTTAATCAAAGCAATTAATGTAGTTTTTGTAAAATAATCGTAATAAAGCCGCCCAAAATTAATAAGGGCGGCTTTATGGTTATGGTAATAATTATAAACTGATCACTTTGGCGGTATCCTTCATTACTTCCGTTACCTTCTTTCTTTAAGTATCCCTTTTTCTTCCATTTCTTTAATTTTTAAGATATTTAGCTCCCTTAAATTTAAAAAATCTTCTATTAGGCTCTTTGCACTGATAGATTCCCTCCCGATTTTAAAATAAAAATATTTTCGATAAGTCCTATTTGAATTTATAACCTTAATCTAACAGCTCTCAGATTTCTATTACCTAAAACTCGCGAATCTTCTTTCAAGCACGCCTGGCCAATAATACCGATTTTCCCAATAGCATTAAGCGCGGCCTCAATATAAGAAATGTTTTCTGGAATACAGACGTTTTGATAATCTGCTAGATCCAAACCGGTTAGTATTAACGTTGTTTTCGGACAGAGATGAATAAGGCATCTGCCATCCGTCAAATGTTCTGCTTTTTTCAAAAACGGGATAGTAAAAAGATTGGCGGTATTTTTTGTATATTGGGGACCCAGTATATTTAAACTGCCAGCCGGGTCGGCATAGCTAATTATATCTACTCCAACTTCGCAGGCAGCTTGAATATATCGCAATAAGTTATCACTAATAAAGGCAAATACCGCTTCTACTAGGCGCGGATTTTTTCGCCAGCTTTTAAAAAATATCGAAATATCGATTAAACAATTTAAAATGCTATAAGGACCGCAGATTTCTAAAGCGACCTTTTCACCGCGCTTTTTGAGACTGGAACAGGCTAGAAGCACTTGGTGAATACGCCCTTTACTAAAATTAATAGGCGAAGCCCGCAGTAAATCTTCTAATGTATTAAATGAATACTCTTTTGGACGTGGCCCTATTCTGCCATCACCAAGACTTATTCTGCCTCCTAATGCTTCTGCTTCTACTGTATGGCAAAAAGGCAATGTGCAATATGCAAAGTTCTTTTCTTCCTTTACTGCTATTGCCAGGGTAGCTAAGGATGTGTGATTATTATAACTTTCAGGAAAAGGCAGGGCTGTTTTGTCAAGAATATATTGCGAAAAACCGGCAGCATTTCTATGTTTACATGGATAATCAGATATTTTCAATGATTTTCCTCCTCGTATAATAATGATCAAGCCGAGGGGTCAAATTGCATGCACTTGACAAATAGCGTCTCATAACCTTCTAATTGGGCAAGTTCAATATATTCAATATTCTTAGCTATCGCCTCTACTACCGTGCGCTCCGGATAAGAAAGCAAACAAATAAGAGCTCCGGATTTAGAGGTATTACCTGTATAACTGATTATCTCCTCCCATTCAGGTGGAAGCAGACCGGAACCAATAAGGCTATCCGCTTTAAGATGGGCACCAAACTGACCCGCGACAACAACCCGCTGCAGTTCAGTTGCTTTTATTCCCACCGTCTTCAGCAAGGTGTAAATTCCGGATAAAATCGCTCCCTTAGCCAACTGGACCTGACGTATATCCTGCTGGGTCAAGTAAATATTTTGTTTATCGTCTATTATAAAGCGTTTTTTCCCTGCCACTGTTTTAACTAAAGAATGTGACAGCAAACGTCCGCTTTTATCAATTATTCCGGTTCGTCTCATCTCGGCAACTGCGGCCAGCAAACCACTGCCGCAGATACCATTAGCCGGCTCACCACCAATTGTTGTATATTGCACCGTATGCTCGTCAATAAATAGATCCTCAATAGCTCCTTGCGCCGCCTGAACCCCACAGCTAATATTCATCCCTTCCAAGGCCGGCCCAGCTGCACATGAGCAAGAGCAAAAATGCTCACCATCAGCTAAAACTATTTCCCCATTTGTCCCGATGTCAATAAAAAGTGTCTTTTCACTTGGATCTTCCAGCCCACAAGCTAATATTCCCGCAGTAATATCTCCCCCAACAAAAGAGGAGACCGCAGGTAAACAGTAAACCCGGCAATAGGGAGAAACAGGCAAACCTAAATCCAAGCCACTTAAGGATAGTACACCTTGAAACGCCGGCATATAGGGAGATTTGCCCATACTTTCAGGACTTATACCCGCCAGCAAGTGTATCATAGTGGCATTAGCGGCAACGGTTACATCGTAAATATTATCCATAGTTAGATTATGTCGCCGACATAGTGCATTTAATAAATTGCGTAAATCCTTAATAATTGCTTTCTGCAGTATTTCAGTACCACCAGAATTAGTGCCCGCATAATGAATGCGGGTAATAACATCCTGGCCGAAGGCTTTTTGTCCATTCGGGCAAGATAAGGTATCTATTTCCCTGCCTCCGTTGAGATCGACTAAAGAAGCGACAACCGTAGTGGTTCCTAGATCTATAGCTACGCCACAACAGCTCGCTGTACTATTGGCAACATTAACCGCCTCGATATTATTTCCTAAATGCAAATCTGCATTTCCGCCGGTGTTCAATACCTTTCGTGCATAGGGAGCATGGACAAAATTTTTCATATATCCCTGACTGACAATATTGCTCACAGAGGATTGTGGTGGTAAATCGACATAAATATCTGTATTTACTTTATAAAGGCAAGCTAAACGCCATCCATCCGCTATTTGTTCTGCATTAAAAAAAGCGATCAGGTTTTCGTCGGCAGGATGGGCCCCCGGACTTTGCAGGCGCACTTTACATTTGCCACAAGTGCCCGTCCCTCCGCAAGGTGCCTCCATATATCCCTCTTTAGACAAAACCGTATATAGATTGCTGCCTGGAACGCATTCTATAATCTTGTCTTGATTATAGCAAATGTATTTTTAGCATTAAAATACTTCTTTCTTGGTCGCTTGAACCATCGCTTGCACATTAATCAAAGAGTGGTGGTTGCAAGGCGTCGATAATTTTAATTGATATATTTTACAGCAAAGTTGTGGAACAATCTCGGACCCAAAATCTCACCGGTACCGCTGGGCTCAGATATGCAAATCACATCCGCACCCGCCGTCAATTGAGCTTGTACCGGCTTCAGGCAAAGCGGCGGCAACCCTGCCATTTGCTTAGCATCGCTATGGGCCTCCGGCCATCGGAAGCCAGAGTCAACCATAATCTCCTGGGTCATCATATTCATCATCCCGCCGGGACAAATGCAAGGAGGTCGGTCGATTGGTTGTTGATAGGCAGCGGCATAAAGACGTTCCCTGGGATTCATTGTTCGGCCTGTACCAATCTATCCACCAATTTCACAGCCTCCACTGCATTGGCGGAATATCCATCCGCCTGTATTGCCTTGGCAAAGGCAGGAGAAATAGGAGCGCCACCGATAATCACTTTATAATCCTGACGGATACCTTCCTCTTCCAACAGTTCGATAACCCGTTTCATACCCGGCATGGTGGTGGACATAAGGGTGGACATGGCGATAACGTCTGCCTGCACCTCTTTGGCTTTGGCCACAAAGTTTCGCAGCGGCACATCCCGGCCTAAATCATGAATTGCATAACCCGCTGCTTCTAGCATGATTCGCACTAGATTCTTGCCGATATCGTGAGTATCCCCTTCAACAACCCCAATGACTATTTTGGGTTTTTCTTCTACCGTGTCTTGCGGTAAATGGGGACGCAGCACGGCTAGGCCGTTATACATGGCGTCGGAACATATCAGAAGTTCCGGAATGAAGTATTCTTCTTCCTCATACAGTTTTGACGCTTTCTGTATACCGCCTACCAAGCCGTCTACAATCCCCTCCAGAGCGGAATAACCTGCCGCAATGTATTCTTTAGCTATGCCGCTTACTTTCTCGTCATCCATTTCCGCCACACAACGTGATAGTTCCGTTAAGAATTCTTCTTTTGTTCTAACCATCGATACCTCCCAAATTGTGTTATACCCATAAAGAGCTGGTAAAAAGAGCTTTTGGGCACGGAGATAATAATAATCGCAACTTGTTCTCTAATGCCTTAGACAAAGGTTGACGGTATATAACGAACCCTACAGGATATTGCGACTAATTTTCTAATACGCATATACTCATAATTCGCAGGATCATATCCCCGTGCCCAAATGGTTTTGGAACGCTATGTTTCGATAGACAAGCATTATTATGATAGAACGAATTTAGAACAAAATTCTAAAAGAGCCTTTGTAATACTCCTTAGCTACATTGCGGCATTCATCACTAGTAATGCATTCCATAAGATCTTTGATCCATTGCGTATCTTTGTTGTCTTCGCGAACCACTACACCGCAAGGAAATGTGTCATCATCCTTACTAAAGCAAATACCACTGCTTAAATCCTTGCCGGCTGCTATCAGGTAGGAGGCATTGATAGCCCCAGCATCAACATCGTCCAAAGTACGAAGCAATTGATACAAGTCAACTTCAACAAATTTAAACTTTTTCGGGTTATCGATAATGTCCACAAGGGTATATGCTCCACTAGCAGGGGTTTCGGCTAAAGTCAACAAGCCGTTATCCCGCAACATTCTTAACCCTCGATCTTTATTGGCGGCATCCATAGCAATAGCAATGGTCGCACCCTCAGGCAAGGCATCGGTGCTTTTATGCTTATTAGAAAATAAACCCATTTTAGAGACCAATAAATATAGTTGAACCATAACGAGAGTCCCATTTTTGGAACTATTAAATTTGTTCAAATACGGTAAGTGTTGATAGAAGTTCACATCAACGCTGCCTTCCTGAGTAGCGACGTTAATGGAAAGGGGATCGTCAAAGGTCAACAATTCAATAGTGTATCCTTTAGCTTTCATCAAAGGAATCATCGCATCCACAACCGGTTGGAAATTGGCATTCGTTGCCATCTTCAAGTTAGTTTTTGCTGGGGGAGTATTGGCAGCCTCTTCGCTTTTGCTACAACCGCCAAGACCCATTACCGCCCCAACCAAAATAACTAAACACATTACTCGCAAATACTTTTTCATTAAATTATTCTCTCCTCCTGTAATCTCCTAAATTCATTTAAGTCTTCGATAAATCATATCCCCGGATACCTGGATAATTTGCACCAGCACAATGAGCATAACCACAGTAATAAACATAATCTCATTATTGAAATTTTGATACCCATAAGTTAGTGCTACCGCTCCCAAGCCACCCGCGCCAATAGCCCCGGCCATAGCCGTAGCGCTCAAGACCGATACGCTAGCTAGTGTCAGGCCGGAAATAATGGAAGGCACTGCTTCAACGAGAATAACTCTAAATATAATTTGCAGATTAGAGGCTCCGAAGGAGCGAGCTGCCTCAATTAGCTGGCGGTCAACTTCCTTCATGCTATTATCAATCACTCTGGCAATAAAAGGTGCCGCTACAATAGTAAGCGGTACGATAGCCGCTCGTTCCCCGATGGAGGTCCCCGCTATCAGCCTGGTAAAGGGTACAATCGCCACCATTAAGATAATAAAGGGAAAAGAACGAATGGTATTGACGATAAAATCCAGTATGCCGTAAACCCATTTTTGGGGGTACAATCCCTTTTCATCGGTGAGAGTAAGTACCATCGCCAGTAAGAATCCCAGTATAGTCCCAAGCGCTATCGATATCGCCAGCATTTTTAAGGTAGTGAAAAAAGCCGGCATAATGATTTTATCCATATATACTTGATACATTTGCCAATCCACTTTGGGACCCTCCTTATGCCAGTGCCCTGAGAGCCGCTTCCTCTAATTTCTCTTCCGGATGAGAACTAAATGCCTCGTTTCTGTTGTTTTCGCTATCAAGAATTTCCCAGGGTAACTTATTCTGCGTAAAATAATTCATCACCGCTGGGGCTTTATTTTTGCTCACATTGATGATCAACGTTCCTAAAAGCTTGTCTTTATATCTTTCCATATGCGCCCCGACCAGGAGAATATCCGTATCCAGTTGCCGGGACAGCCGGCTGATAACTGCCCCACCGGAAATAGCCGTAGATAAGATGATTTTTATATTGACGCCATCGTCCGGTAAAATAAATTCATCCTCACCTAGAAGCCGCTTTAGAGCCGGGGGCTGATTTAAAAAGACGTCTTCCACCCGGCCGGTCGACGCAAGGCGGCCTTCCTCCAAAATGGAAATCCGATCGCATAAATCCTTGACCACCGACATCTGGTGGGTTACCACCACCATGGTTATCTTAAACTGTTCATTGATTTTCAGCAGCAAACTTAATATCGACTGGGTGGTTTTGGGGTCAAGGGCTGAGGTAGCTTCGTCGCACAGCAAAATCCGCGATTCCATCGCTAAAGCCCGGGCAATGGCTACCCTTTGCTTTTGTCCGCCCGACAGCACCCGGGGCTTGTCGTGAATTTTTTCCGGAATACCTACCAGTTCCACCAACTCTTTTACCCTTTTGTCGATATGCGTTTTGCTATATTTCCAGCACCGCATGGGTAATGCGATATTATCATAAACGGTACGTCGTTCTAAAAGAGAAAAATGCTGGAAAATCATGCCGATATTCTTGCGGAAAACGCGGCCCTCTTTTTTACTTAAGTCTTTAACCTCGATACCATTTACCGATAAGCTTCCTTCGTCATAATTTTCTAAACCGTTAATGCAACGCAGAAGCGTAGATTTGCCAGCCCCGCTTCTGCCCACCAGCCCATAAATTTCACCGTCATTGATGGTTACGTTAATATCCTCCAACACCTTTAAATTGCCAAAGGATTTCTTAAGGCCTGTTATCTCGATCATAAATATATCACCGTACTCCTATTACTTAAGAAAATCCACTCCTAATTAAAATTGTTCGGGTCGAGGGGATATTTAGCGCACTTCCTGGCCGCCTCCATATAAGCCAGCGAATTTTCCAGCGGAGCATTCAGTGGCGTCCCACATCCAGTGCCGATGGTATATCCCCTGGGGCTATCCCACCCCTTTTTAAAACAATCCCGGACCCCTTGTCTAACCTCCTCGGGGCTGCCCAAATGAATAATATTTACTGGGTCAACATTGCCTAATAGATGCACCATGCCGCCGATCCGATGTTTTGCCTCCGCTAGATCCACCAAATTGTCCAGGCTTATGGTATCATAGCCGCACTCCACCATCGATTCCAGTAAAGCGGTAGTGTCACCGCAGATATGGCCAGTAACCTTAAAAGGACGAATAGCCTTGCACCCCTCAATAAATCGCCGGGTGTACGGCAAAACAAATTCATCAAAGTGCTTTTTCCGCAACAAGGTGCCGGAAGCCATGGGATCAGAAACGCTTACCGGCATATCCATTTCCAAAAATGGCTTGGCAATTTGCAGGGAAGCCCGGGTCGTAAACTCCATCAACCGGTGGACCGCATCCGGATTACGGTATAAAGCTTTCATCAATCGCTCGGGCCCTAACAAAGCAGAAGCTGAGGTAAAAGGAGCAGTAGCGCCAAAACTGCAACCCACCTCGTCCCCTATTTCCTCCAGCAATATCTGGGCCATTTCATAGCACTTTTTCGCGTTAGGATCGCGCTCTACGGTTGGAATAGCCAAATCCAGCTGGCTTAAATCTTTTATGTCTTTAATGGGATGTTCCACGATAGCCGGATCGTTATTATCCGAGTCTGTCATTACCGCGCCAAAAGCAATCCCCATGCCGTGCAGACCGTATTTTGCGGTAACGCTATCCGTTCCAAATACCTCATAGACCTTCTTTTGAATATCCGCCCGAACTCTGGCGCTGGCATCTCCCTGCCGCATATTCAGCCCTAACAATCGGGAACTGGGCGAAAAGTAAAACATACTAATCGGCATTCGGTCAACCCGCTCCCCTTTAGCGAGAGCCTTTGCCCGCTCTTTAGGCGTCATCTCATCCATTGGATGCATTTTCCGAACCACATCCTCATATAAAATTCCCTAAATTCTCGTCTTACAAGAAACATACTTTTAATCTAAACAAATTACAAAAAGAGCCAGTTTAGAACAAAATTTTATAGCTGCCTTTATAATGATCTTCTATTTTTTCACGGCATACATCGCTAGTGATACATTCCATAATATCTTTGACCCATTGCGTATCTTTATTGTCTCCGCGAACCACTACCCCATTAGGAAATTGATCAGCATCCTTACTAAAGCAAATAGCGCTGCTTAAATCCTTGCCCGCGGTTATCAGGTAAGTGCAATTAATGGCTCCGGCATCAACATCATCCAAGGTACGCAGCAATTGATATAAGTCAACTTCAACAAATTTAAATTTTTTCGGGTTGTCGGCAATATCCACCAGGGTATATGCCCCACCTGCCGGGGTCTTGGCTAAAGTCAACAATCCGTTATCCCGCAACATCCTTAATCCGCGATCTTTGTTGGAGTTATCCATAGCAATCGCAATGGTGGCGCCGTCAGGCAAGGCCTCCGTGCTTTTATGCTTATTAGAAAACAAACCCATATTGGCGGCCAATAAATAAGGCTCAACCATGACCAGTGTTCCATTATGGGAACTATTAAATTTCTGCATATACGGTAGGTGTTGATAATAATTAACATCAATGCTGCCTTCTTGAGTCGCGACATCAATCGAAATGGGATCGTCAAAGTTCGCTATTTCGATAGTGTATCCTTTAGCTTCCATCAAAGGAATAATCGCATCCACTACCGGTAGGAAATTGGCATTTGTCCCGAACTTAATATTAGTTTTGACTTCAGGAATATTGGGAGCCTCTTCGCTATTGCTGCAACCGCCAAGGCCCAATACTGCTCCAACCAAAATAACTAAAAACATTACTCGCAAATACTTTTTCATTAAATGATTTCCTCCCCATATAATCTCCTGAATTCATTTTAGTCTCCAAATAAAACAATCTCGGTCCCCTTGTCTCACCTCCTCGGGGCTGCCCAATGAATAATATTTACAGGATCACCATTACCTAATAGGTGTACCTTGTCGCCAATCCATGTTTTGCCTCCGCCAGATCCACCAAATTGTCCAGGCTGATGGTATCATAGCCACATTCCACCATAGATTCCAATAAATCAGTAGTATCCCCGCAGATATGACCAGTAACCTTAAAAGGACGAATAGCCTTACACCCCTCCAATAAATCGCCTGGTATACGGCAAAACACTTCCTTCGCTGGTAGCTACGTCAATACTAATGGGGTCGTCAAAGAATTTTAATTCGACTGTGTATCCCTTTTCTTTCAAGGCGATGCCATTTTTATAAACGTTAGTAATACAATTTATTATAAAAATTTATTTTCTTCGACTGATGCTCAATAGAAATTAAGAGATGATAAGCCAGTACAGAAATAAAAAAGCACGAAATGAACAGCTTTGCCATTTATTTCGTGCCATAACATTAACTACCTTGAATGTATTCCTCTAATGTATTTGATTATATTTAGTAAATTCATTATACCATTTCGTTCTACGTTGGAAACCAAGGATCTACTTCCCACTGGCTACCTTTTCATACCACTTGGCATGATGGTGAGCCGCCCAGTCGGCTCGGACAGTACCCTTCCACATACCCCAGAAAGACTCGCCAGAACCTGGATGGAAAGAACCCAGGTAGGAGTGCATGCACACCATGGTCGTGGCTAGGATCATGCATATATCATGGATCGGGTAGGACCACTGAACCATCCAGAGTGGGAAGGAAGCCTTGAACCACATGATATAACCGCTAATCGCCAGGAACACACAAGAAGTGGTAGTTACCACGGAGTTCATCTTTTCACCGCCATTAAACTTACTTTGCGGCGGAATTTTCACCGGGAATCCGAAGAATTCCAGCGGAAAACTTATGAGGAACTTGAAATCATCCTTGGTGAAGTTAAAGACGTCTTTCCACCATTCAACAAACCCTTTGGGGTTAGCGATCAGACAAGCCAGT
>JAAYQE010000137.1 GCA_012519455.1 Syntrophomonadaceae bacterium | reverse complement strand
TTTCTGCAGAAACGGATTTGTTTTTTGTGTTTAACCCTGATCTAGAACAAGTAGAAAATTTTAAGCGGGTTAAGGATATTTATCTGGCCATCCCGGAAGTAAAACAGGCCTGGGATGATTTATTACGTGACTTGAAGAAGGATACAGACCTCGATCTGGAAGCGGATGTTAAGCCCTGGTTAGGTACTGAGGCGGCTCTGATCATGCCCGACCTGCGTACCTTGGAGGGTTCCCGCGAACCGGGCCTACTCGTAGCCATTGAAACCAGAAATAAAAAGAAATCCGATGCTTGTCTAGCTAAAATTCGGCAAAAACAGGAAAGTAACGGCGTTTATTTTGAAGAAAAAGAATACCAAAAGGTTAAAATTACGGTAGAAAAAAGTAATTATAATCCTTTAATCTATGCTACGACGAAAAACTTTGTTCTCTTGTCTAATGATGAGTACTTGATCCGTCAGGCGATTGAAAAGAGCCAGAACCGCGGCCAAAACAGTTTGGCCAAGCATGAAGATTATCAAGCGATTACGGAAAAACTGCCTAAGAGTCGAGCGGGCACTTTATACCTGGATTATAAGGATTTAACCCGGCTCGTCGTCCAGGAAACAGACCCGGCGTTGCGGCAGTTAATAGATTTGGAAGCTTATAAGGGAATGGGATTATCCGTATCCTGCGTTAAAGAAGGCGTGCGTTGGGATTATGCGATTGCCTATGATCCCCAAAAAATACCGGAAAGCTTGAAGAAGGCGACCGGTAATGCCTCCGCGCTGAAAAAGACTACGGAAATGGTTTCTAATGAAACCTTAGTTTATGTCGGGGCAGGCAATCTCAAGCTCGGTCTGGAGGAAGCCTTAAAGGCAGTAGATAAAAATTCCAGCCTCTACGAGGTGCGGGATGGTCTTAGGGAAATAGAAAGAGAAACCGGACTGAACTTAGAACAAGATATCCTGGCCTGGTTAAAAGGGGAAGCAGCTGTAGTTCTGCTCCCGGAAAATGCGGGTCTGTTCGGCGAAAAGGATGTTCCGCTGGGCTTTTTAGCCGTAATTGGCGTGTCTGACCCTAAGATGGCGGAAAGTAAGCTGCAAAAATTGGAAAGCCGGTTGTCCGAGGAAGGGGCGATTATTAACACCGATACTATTGGCGGCCAAAAAGTGAGTTATATCCTGGAGCCTTATGGACGGGAGACCCTAGCCGGTTATGGTATCCGGGACAACTATTTACTGATCGGTACTTCTCGAGGGATCATCCAGCAGACCATGGGTAAGGTTAGCGACCCTTTAGCTAGTAGTCCAACGTATAAGCAGGCCCTGAAAGAACTGCCAGAACCAGAAGATTGCTGTCTATTTGTCGATGTAGATAAGGGATTAGAGCTGCTCAACCGCACCCTAAGTCCCTATGAAAGAGAAGAATTTGATCGTGAAGTTTACCCTTATTTGAAGCCAATTAAAGCCTTTAGTATTACCCAGAAAACAGATACCAAGGCGGGTCTAAGTAACGGCGCTATTTTGGTAACCCTAGAAGGCTAGGAAAGGTTAGGAAGGTGAGGGGCTGAGGGGTATTAATTACTCCCTCCCCTCTTTTCTTGCGTATTAGTGATATCTTAGTGAAAAGTCTATTTTACGGTTAGAGAAAAATAGGTTATTATATTTATCTGTATAAGTAATTTATTAAGCGTTTAAAAAATGCGCAAATATTTAGCGTTATATGATAAATAATTTAGAAGGGAAAAACCCTTCTTGAGCAATAAATGCAAGGAGGAAATTATAGTATGTCGGTAATTAATTTATCGGTTCAACTACGAGAAAAGACTTCTAAGGGGCAGCTAAAACAGATGCGCCGGGAAGGCCGATCCCCTGGCGTAATTTACGGTGGGGAGGAAGCCTCTGTAGCGGTTGGTTTTTATTCCCGCGATTTAGAAAAGATTTTTAAGGGCTCGGATAAAGGCATTAACACCTTGATCGAAATGCAGCTGCCCGAAGGAAAGAAAGAAACCGTAATGACCCGTGAATTACAGCGGGATCCTTTAACCGAAATGTTACTTCATGCCGATTTTTATCGAGTGTCGCTATCTGAGCGCATGACCTTTGAAGTACCCTTGGCCTGGATCGGTGAGTCTATGGGGGTTAAAGAGGGCGGAATCTTGCAACCCGGGTTATATACGTTAACGGTGGAATGTCTGCCCACGCAGATCCCGGATCGAATTGAGGTTTCTGTGGAAAATTTGGGCATCGGCGATAAATTGTTAGTTGAAGATTTAGTCGTTCCTTCCGGGGTAGAAGTATTGAGTGATCCAGAAGAGCTAGTAGTGTCAATCTTAGCCGGACGCGTCATGGCTGAAGAAACGGAAGAGGAAGAAAAGGAAGAAGAAGTTAGCTTATTGACCCCGGAAGCGGAAGTTGAATAAAGCCTTTATTGAAAGGAAAACAGGAAAAACACCGCTTAAATAAACCGGAAGGTGGATCCTCATCCCTAAAAAATTAAAGTATTCCCTTTAATATACCGATACAATAAACAGTATTTCATACTCATGGGCCAGCAGCCATCCTCGGAGCGGCCGGCCGGTGGAGAAGGGGGCCTAAGAGCATGGAAGCTAAAAATAGCTGCAAGGATGCGGCTAATAAAATCAGGGAGGATGAAAAAGGATGAGGATTTATCACAACATTCCCGCGCTGAATGCGTACAACAATCTAAACAAGACCTCCTTTGCCGTAAGCAAATCGTTAGAAAGACTTTCTTCCGGTTTGCGGATTAACCGGGCCGCGGATGATGCTGCCGGTCTGTCTATCTCGGAAAAAATGCGGGCGCAGATTCGCGGCTTAGACCAGGCCACGCGCAATGCCCAGGATGGCATTTCCTTAATCCAGACGGCGGAAGGAGCCTTAAACGAAACGCACTCTATTTTACAGCGGATGCGGGAGCTATCGGTACAGGCAGCTAACGACACCTACACGGCCTCGGACCGTATGGAGATCCAGAAGGAAATCGATCAATTAAACGTAGAAATTGACCGTATCGGTAACACCACGGAATTTAACACCAAAAAGCTGCTTGATGGTACTACTTCGGCTTTATCCACGACCGACAAATTGACTACCCGGGTTTTCATGCGTGACGGCCTACGGGTAGTCGATCAGTTCGGGCAAAAAGCGCCTGGTGGCGGTAACTACAAATTAGAAATTCAAGCTACCCCCGGGGTGGCCCAGGTGCAAAAAACCGACATCATGCGGGTAAAGCACGGCAGCGTCAGTGAATCGGTAGATATGGGCTGGAATCAGTCCAAATTGGTGGTGACTTTAGATGATGCTGATACTGCTTTCGTCGCCGCTGATGATGGTGGTGACAAAATAAGCTTTATGTTTACCTTCCAGGATGGAACTAGTCGGTCAGTAGACGTGACCATTACAGGAGATACAACCGCAGCACTATTTAATAAAAATTTAGCCGATGCAGTAGCCGGTGATAGTGTTTTGAAT
>JAAYQE010000136.1 GCA_012519455.1 Syntrophomonadaceae bacterium | reverse complement strand
GGTGCCGTCAATAATTAACTGCAGGCCCTGACGTAAAAATCGATCTTCTACGTCCGCTAATTCTTGCTCTAAACTGAGCAATCCCTCCCGACGCGCCTTATCGGCAATACCGGCTAGTTGCCTAATCAACCCGACAATATCTACGTTTTGCTCGGTGAAAGCTATGCGTAAAAGCTGCGGAACCGTTTTAATTTCTTCCAGTTTATAACCAGCAACTGTAGCTCCAATGGTCCCGCCAAACACGATTATCGCGGCCGTTGGTTTCAGAAGGGCCATAAGGTGCCCCCCATCCATCAAAAACGCGACCACCATACAACCAACACCAACTAGCAACCCAATTAGAGTAGTTATATCCATTTATCTGGCTCCCTTATCATCAATCACTTTCCCTAGATCTGGCGCATGCCTATAATATCTTTATCGAAGAATAACCCCGACTAGTTTAGCTTGAATTTACTTCCCACAGCACCTTTTATACTTTTTGCCGCTGCCACAGGGGCAAGGATCATTTCTTCCCACCTTGTTTTCCGCTCGAACTGGCTGCCGGGGCTGATCTTCGCTGCGGTTTTCCTTGACCCGGCGCACCGGTTCTTTACGCGGTTCGACCAAACGGGCCCGGAAAACCCAGCGTACGGTGTCTTCCTGGATCGCGGCGATCATAGCCTGAAACATCTGATAAGCTTCAAACTTATACTCTACCAAGGGATCGCGTTGTCCATACGCGCGCAGTCCGATCCCCTGACGCAGCTGGTCCATAGCGTCCAAATGATCCATCCACTTGCTATCCACTACCCGAAGCAGGACTACCCGTTCAATCTCCCGTAAAGTTTCAGCGCCTAGTTCAGCCTCCCGTTGCTCGTATAGCTCCAGGGCTTGATCCACAAATAAATCGTAAACCTCGGCCCGCGTCAATTCCCGTAGATCCTCTGGCTGCAATTGATGTCCGGGAAGAAAACTCTGTTCCGCATACTCCAGCAGGCTGCGTAAATCCCATTCTTCCGGGTACTGACTTTCACCCGCATAAGTGTCAATGGTAGCTTCTATGGCCTTTTCAATCATATCCAGGATGGTTTCTTTCAGGTTTTCCCCCATTAGCACTTGTTCGCGCTGCGCATAAATAACCTCCCGCTGCTGGTTCATCACGTCATCGTACTGCAGGACATTTTTACGGATATCAAAGTTTCGGCTTTCTACCTTACGCTGCGCATTTTCGATAGAACGAGAAATCATATTATGCTCAATAGGGGTGTCGTCATCCATGCCCAAACGATCCATAATCCCAGCAATGGCGTCGGAACCAAACAACCGCATCAAATCGTCTTCCAACGAAATATAAAAACGCGTAGAACCAGGGTCTCCCTGGCGTCCGGCCCGGCCGCGCAACTGATTGTCTATACGTCGGGCCTCGTGCCGCTCGGTGCCAATGATGTGCAGGCCCCCTAAGCGAACTACTTCCTGGTGTTCAGCCGCGATTTCAGCTTTAATCCGCTGTAAAATTTCCCGGTACAGCCTGGGGTCTTCTTCAATACTGGCTTCCTCCTGACGGGTCTTCTGGGCCTCGCTTTTAAGCCGGCGCATATATTCGGCCCGGGCCAAAAATTCCGGGTTGCCGCCTAATAGAATGTCCGTTCCCCGCCCGGCCATGTTCGTGGCAATTGTAACCGCCCCTTTACGGCCGGCCTGGGCCACAATACTGGCCTCCATTTCATGGTATTTAGCATTCAACACTTGATGGGGAATACCGCGTTTTTGTAACCTACGACTTAAATGCTCTGAGGTTTCGATAGAAATAGTCCCCACCAAGACCGGCTGGCCCTGGCGGTGACAGTCGTCAATCTCTTCCACCACCGCCCGAAACTTGCCTTCTTCGGTTCGATAAATGGTGTCTGGATGATCTTCGCGGACCATGGGCATATTCGTCGGAATGACTACCACGTCCACGTTGTATATTTTACGGAACTCTTCTTCCTCGGTAACGGCTGTACCGGTCATACCGGCTAGTTTCTCATACATACGGAAGTAATTTTGGAAAGTAATTGAGGCCAGGGTCTGGGATTCCCGCTCGATCTTGACGCCTTCCTTAGCTTCAATCGCCTGATGTAGCCCTTCACTATAGCGGCGACCAAACATCAACCGGCCGGTAAATTCATCGACAATAATTACTTGGCCCTCCTTGACCACATAGTCCCGATCCCGCTTCATGAGGGCATGTGCCCTTAACCCCTGATTGACATGATGCACGATTTCCATGTGCTCGCCTTCGAATAACTGCTCAATTCCCAGGGAACGCTCCACCCGGCGCATTCCCTCTTCCGTCAGGGTTACGATATGCGCCTTTTCATCGACGTGGTAATCCGTATCTCGCGTCAACCGCGGAATAATCCGGGCAATTGTGTAATATAGATCGGTTGGCTTATCCGCTTCCCCGGAAATAATCAAGGGAGTTCGCGCTTCATCGATTAAAATGGAGTCCACCTCGTCCACAATAGCGAAATGTCGTTCTCGCTGCACTAACTGGTTGAGGTGAATGGCCATATTGTCCCGCAGGTAGTCAAAGCCAAATTCGTTATTCGTGCCATAAGTAACATCCGCCGCATACGCTAGCTGCCGCTGCTGCGCATCCAAGCCCTGGACGATTAGCCCGACGGATAGCCCCAAAAAACGATAAAGCATACCCATCCACTCACTGTCCCGTTGCGCCAGATAATCGTTCACCGTAATTACATGTACGCCCCTCCCGGTCAGCGCGTTGAGATAAACCGGCAAGGTAGCTACTAGGGTTTTTCCTTCCCCGGTCTTCATCTCCGCAATCCGGCCCTGATGCAGCACCATTCCGCCCATTAACTGTACATCGAAATGGCGCATTCCCAACACACGGCGAGAGGCCTCCCGCACCACGGCAAAAGTTTCGGGCAAAAGGTCCTCCAGAGTTTCGCCTCGCTCTATTCGCTGCTTGAATTCATTGGTTTTAGCCTGTAGCGCGGTATCGCTTAAAGCCTCCATTTGCGGCTCTAGGCGATTAATCTGGTCAACCGTACGACTTAAGCGTTTAATCTCTTTAACATTATCGTCCAGTAGATTTTTTAAAAATTTTATAACCACGCGAATATCACCTTTCCT
>JAAYQE010000135.1 GCA_012519455.1 Syntrophomonadaceae bacterium | reverse complement strand
CCTAATTTGCTTCAAGCGAAAGCATAATAATCTGCTCTTCAGCTTCTTCATTCCAAGTGGTAAGCTGTTGTTCTAAAGAGGTGACCTGATTGCGTAATTGGGCTTGTAATTGCGGATCCTTTGTTTCATTTAATTGGGCGACCAGAGCCCGATACTGTTCCAAAGTTTCGGTAAAGCGCCGGGTAATAGGCTGGCTTTCTTCTTGCTGTCCTAACTGGTAACCTAATTGGGAAAGCGTTCGAACCAGTTCTTTAGCTTTTTCCCGGGGTACGGTAAAACGAATGATCGCGCGTTGACCTTCGTTTGAAGTCTGTAAGGCAAAAGTTTTATACTTAGCCCCCGCCTGATTACCGGCATTTTTCGCACTAGCTTGCGCGGCTTCCAGATCGCTGACTTTTAGTTGCAGCAAAGTACTGGTGATCGCACGTTCCTTATTAAGAAAGACCAGAGGTTCTTTTAGCGGGGCCAGCGCTACGGTCAGCTCCCGGTCGAGCTCAGTATTTTTACCGGCTTCCTCCGCTGGTGTAATGGGGTCCCCTTCCCTAACGGTTTCCGTGTTCCCTTCCGTTGCTGGTTCCGTTTCTCCAGGGGCCGGTTCTTCTAAGGGGGTCTCCACTGAATCTGGCTTTTCTGGATTATTTATCGGGTCCTTAGCCCTGGGGTCCTCATTAGCTACCTCGCCCGGTAAGTTAACGTTCCCGGACGTAGACGGGGTAGTATCCGAAGCACTGTGTTCAGCTATCCAGTTTACGGGACCGTATTTCCCGAAACGGGGAATTAATCCCAGTGAACCATAAGCCAGAATGGCTAGGGCCGCAGCACTAGCGACCAGATTACGCAGCCAACCGCGTACTTGACGCTTGCGTCGGTCAATTTGTTTAATCTGCTGCATCACCTGGAGCTCAAAGCCATCGGGCGCGCTAAATCCGTCGGTCTCCTGCGCCAAAGCTTGTAGAGCCTTAGCGGTTTTTTGCCACTCCGCCAATTCTACCCGGCAGGCCTCACATTGGGCTAGGTGTTCCTCCAACACCTGCGCTTCTTGATGCTTAAGTTGTCCATCCAGCCAGGGGGAAAACCATTCTCTTATTTCCTGGCATCGCATATACATCACCTTCTTTGCCGCATCCTTGCGGGTTCACTATTTACAGGCTTACCTTAAATTTTCTTTTTCTAAATTAGCTTTCTTAATGTCATTCTGAGCGAAGCGAAGAATCTTCTCCACGCTAAAAGGTAATACTTAACGTTTAAAGCTAGGCAACAAGTCTCTTAAAGCTTGCCGTGCGCGGTTGATACGCGACTTTACCGTTCCCAGGGAACAATCCATTAGGGTGGAGATTTCTTCATAGCTGTAGCCCTGGAATTCTCTCAAAACGAGCACCATCCGGTGTTCTGGAGAAAGTTTATCCAACGCCTGGTGTACTGAGTTTTGCAATTCCCGTTGTTCAAATAGTTCCTCAGGATCTTCTCCAGTTGCGGCCAGGTCCCGCGTAATTTCTCCTTCATCGGTTTGAATAGGGGCATCTAGAGAAATCAAGTTATCACGTTTCTGTTTGCGTTGAAAATTTATTCCCTGATTAATAGCAATTCGGTGCAACCAGGTACCAAAGTCCGCTTCAAAACGAAAGGATCCTAAATTGGTATACGCCCGAATAAAGGTTTCCTGGGCTAAATCCTGTGCATCAGCTTGATTGCGGGTTAATTGTAGGCACAGTCCAAAAATGCGGTCTTTATAGATATGTACCAATTGTTCAAAAGCACCGAGGTCATTATGTTGGGCTTTTTTGACCAACTCCCTGATACTGTCCAACAACGACACTCCTGACGGTATCCGGCATTCCCCGGTTAATAGTTTAGACAAAAGCTAGAGGAGAAAAGTTCCCCTAAGAAAAAAGCTTACTACCTATATTATAACGTTTTATAGAAAAACCGAAATAGGCGCCTTAACCGGTAAATTATTCTTTTCTACCAAAAAAGAGCTAATTCCCTAACGAAAAAGAAGGAAAAAAAGTTTTGCTGTAGAAATATATATTCTTTATAAGGTAAGATAATGAAAGGGAGGTAGGTTTATGAAAAAACGGGTGTTAGTTGTTGCCCTAGTGGTTGCTTTATTAACTTTCGGGTTGGGAGCCCCGGGAGTGATGGCTGCGGATGATTTAAAGCTGATCATCAACGGAACCGAGGTCACTTGTGATCCAGCTCCTTTTATTGAGGCTAACCGGACTTTTGTACCGCTGCGCTTAATTAGTGAAAAATTAGGCTCAACCGTATATTGGGAACCTAAAGAACAAAAGATTGTCGTGTGGAACGAATGTAATAAGCTTGTTTTGCAGATCAATAACCAGACCATGACCGTTAACGATGAAGCGACACAAATGGATGTAGCTCCCATGATTCGGGATTCACGTACTTTTATCCCAATTCGGTACGTTAGTCAGGCTTTAGGGGCCACCCCCATTTGGGATGCTTTTTCCCGCAGCATAAGCATTCAAAAAACCGCTACCAGTTCACCCGCGCCCCAGGATTATGTATATGTATTTAGCAATGGCGTTAGCGCCGCTATAGAAATACAAGCGCTTGCCGTAGAATGGGAAGCTGCGGTTAAGGCCCAGAATATTGATCAGGGTGCGGTTTTGTCTCAGGAAATATTAGATCGCATCGACCATTTTAAATGGTACGAAATTGATTACCCGGCTGCCCGCTACGTTAAATTAAAACCCAGCGCCGCGGAATACCATAAATATATGGACACTTTGAAGAACTTCTTAACCCATCAGGACCCGGCTAAAAAAGCTATGCCGGACTGGTATGAATTTGATCGGATAAAGGCTTTGCATAGCCAGGCCGCAAATCAATACGCGTTGGTTAAGTAAAGAGAAAAGTAACCCTTTTTCCGATGCGTAACTACCCGGTCAGCCCTGCTTTGGAGGATATATAATAGGTCAAAGCTCTGCTGACCGGAAGTTTTTTATTTTTCCAGGGAACTTTTTTCAATACTCTGGTGTCTAAGTTATTAGATTCGCCGGGGAGGGGCTTTTTCGCCCATCAAATCGAATCTCCCCGGAAAATTGCAACTTAAGGCATCAGAAAGATTGTTTTTACGGAAAGGAGGGGGGAAGAACCAAATAGTTTACCCGAGGTACTTAAACCAACCAAAAAAATTCCAAGGAGGAAGATAGGATGCTAAGAAAAGGCAAAAAGGGTTTGGCCATAATCCTGACCCTGGCCATGCTGGCAACGTTAATGGTCGCCGCTCCGGTCAGTGCTAAATCCGTAAACTCAGTCGACAAAGTTATTGCCGTGGGTGATTCCTATGTCGGCAAAATTGCTACTTTGACGGTGCAAGAAGACTATGATTTTGTTAACCATTTTAAATCGGATGAAACCTTTACTCTCCGGTTGCCAAGTCCCGTAAAATGGGATCGGGCCAACGTTAAAGTAAACTGGCAACCGGCTGGCGGTGCAGCTGTAGAACTGCTTGCTTCTGGGGATGCCAAATTCATCAACAACCAAACCTTAGATATCACTTTCCCGTCAGGGGCTGCTGCTCCGAACCCAACGGGACAGGACTTCTTAGATGTTGATCTAGCCGTTGACGTAAATGGCGCCACCGGTGAAATCGCGGTAACCGTTGATTCGCT
>JAAYQE010000134.1 GCA_012519455.1 Syntrophomonadaceae bacterium | reverse complement strand
AGCTGTAATCGTCAATGCGCTTAGACTTTTAAATTATCAGGAAAAGGCCGCGTAGAGCAGCTAGTTTAGAGTAAACCAGGATAATTTAGGGTAGGACCGGTAAGTTTAGAAAGGAAAGTTCGATGGTTAACCATCATTGTTCCCATGGACAAGGTCATCCCGGAAGAACTTGCATGACTAAGGTTCCCATATTTAGCAATCTTAGTCCGGAAGAAATGACCGAAATAGCCCAGATCATAACCGATAGGCATTATGAGAAAGGTGAAACTATATATTTATCGGGTGATACGGAAAAGCGCCTCTATGTAATTAATAACGGTAAGGTTAAAATATCGAGAGTTTCTGAAGCCGGAAAAGAGCAGATTATTCGCATCTTACATCCCGGTGATTTTATGGGGGAGCTTTCTTTATTTACCCCTGTGCCGGTTAATAGTAATGCCGAGGCGCTGGAACCTACGGATTTATGTATTATTGATGGCTCTAAGTTAGCGCAAATTATCCTAAAAGTTCCCGGCATAGCCGTCAAGATTGTTGAGGAACTTAGCCAACGCTTGCAAAGCGCGGAGAATCTCATTGAAGCCTTGGGGTTACATAACGTAGAGCAGCGGGTGGCGGATACTCTGCTGCGCATGTCTGAGGGACAAGATGAAATTAAGCTAACCATTAGTAAAAAAGACCTGGCTGCCCATATGGGGATGAGTCAGGAAACTTTGAGCCGTAAACTTTCGTATTTTCAGGATATGGGTTGGATCAAGCAAATCGGTCAGCGAAAAATCCTCATTCAAGATCGAGAAAATCTAAGGGCCATCGCTAGTATATAATTAATAGTATATAATTGTTAGCAGATAATTAATAGCAGGTGATTGCTAGAATTAATAGTATAACTAGCTAGTATATAAAGGCAGAGGTTCAATAATTTTAACAAGAAAACAAGACGTTAAAACTGTCATTCTGAGCGAAGCGAAGAATCTATCCTACGTTAAGAAGCAAGTCCTTCGCTAATTTTTACCTTAGTACAATTAGCTTAAAATATAAACTAGAGTAGGTGATAAGAGCATGAGTATTAAGCAAATGGCCTCCTTAGCTAAACAGGCCTCGATCAAACTAGCGGCCGCTCCGACGGATTTAAAAAACCAGGCCTTAAGGGAAATTGCCCGGGCTCTGGAAGCCCGGCAGGAGGAGATTGTTCAGGCCAATGCCGCAGACGTGGCCAGAAGCCAAGCGGAGAACCTAGCCGCGCCGCTTTTAAAGCGGTTAAACTTTGATCCGTCCAAAATAGCCGAGGTAATCAGCGGCATTAATAGTCTGATTCAACTGCCGGACCCGGTGGGGGCCACCATGGCGGCCACAGAATTAGATCAAGGGCTGGTTCTTTACCAGGTAAACTGTCCGATCGGGGTTATTGGGGTTATTTTTGAATCCCGGCCGGATGCCTTGGTTCAGATATCTACCTTGAGCCTTAAAAGCGGCAATGCTGTGCTGCTAAAAGGCGGGAGCGAGGCTAAAAATACCAACAAGATTCTGGCCGAGATTATCCGGGAGGCGACCGAAAAAGCCGGTATCCCCACCGGTTGGATCCAGCTGCTGGAAACCAGAGATGACGTTCGGGAAATGTTAAAAATGGATCAGTATATTGATCTGATTATTCCGCGGGGTTCCAATGAATTTGTACGCTACATTATGGATAATTCCCGGATCGCCGTCTTAGGCCACGCCGATGGGATCTGCCACTGCTACGTGGATGCCGGAGCGGACCTTAAGCTGGCGTTAGATATAGTGGTTGATGCTAAAACGCAATATGTAGCCGTATGCAACGCAACCGAGACCTTGCTCGTTCATCAAGATGTGGCGCCACAGTATCTGCCCCTTCTGAAAGAAGCAATGGATCGGAGGAAGGTGGAACTGGTTGGATGTGCTGAAACCCGAAAAATCATTGAAGTGGGCCCGGCTGCGGAGGAAGATTGGAAAACGGAGTATTTAGATTATAAACTATCGATCAAGGTGGTTAACCATATCCAAGAAGCGATTGAACATATAAATACGTATGGTTCCGGGCATACCGATGCGATTATATCTAATAGTAAAGAGAACGTGGAAACATTTATGAATTTAGTGGATTCTGGGAATGTGTTTTGGAACTGTTCCACCCGTTTCAGCGATGGTTTTCGGTATGGTTTGGGGGCCGAGGTAGGCATTAGTACCAGCAAGATACATGCGCGGGGTCCGGTAGGTTTGGAAGGACTGGTAATCTACAAGTATAAACTAGTGGGACAGGGTCAAGTGGTGGCTGATTACGCTAGTAAAAATAAAACCTTTAAGCATATCAAGCTGGATAAAAAATTCGGTTTAGATTAACTTTTTTTCTAAAAGCCTATGCCCGATATTTGTGGAAAATTAGGGAACGCCAAAGACCTACCTTTAGTTATGACTTTGGCGCATGTCTTCAGTAAGGGCTAGATCTTCGGTAAACATTTTTCGGTAAGATATGCCGATAAGCAGCAGACAACCAAGGGCAGCGGAGGCCGTGATCATGACCATGACTACAAATTGATAACGCACTGCTTCTCGGGGATCGGCTCCAGCCAGGATCTGGCCGGTCATCATGCCAGGTAAAGTCACCAGACCGACGACCATCAACGAATTAATGGTCGGAGTCATACCCGCGCGCAGGGCTTTCCGCACCGAGTTTTTTACCGCTTCCCAAGGTGAGGCGCCAAAGCACAGTAAGGCTTCAATCTCAGCGGTATGCGAACGCACCTCGTTGTACATCCGATCCAGGGCGAGGGAAATACCGTTCATTGAGTTGCCTAAAATCATCCCAAAAATGGGGATCCAGATCTGAGCGGAATACCAGGGCCGGGGGGTAATAATTAGCGTTACTACGATTACGCTTACCAATAAGGAACTGGCGGTAAGGGATAGAAAAGATACTAGCAGGGGTTCTTGAGTGGGTACGTTAACTCTTCTAGTAGCCTCTCGAGCCGCGATATAGCACATTAAGAGCATGATGAGAAGAATAAGGATAAAATGATTGATTTGGAAAATATAGGCTAGAAGATAACCGATTAGTGAAAGCTGGATAAAAGCGCGGATTGTACCCCAGATTAAGGATTTTAACAGGCCGAGCTTTAAAAAGGCAGAAACCAAGCCGGCCATTAAGACCAGGATGATGCTCATGGCTAGTTGAAGATGGGAGATCGGAATAATTCCATAGTTCATCATTTTATCCTCGCGTACCTTCAGATTGAATTACTACTGCTTGCATGCCTGGAAAGAAAGCCAGGTTATTTTCTTTATGAGAAACCAAGAGCAGGCCTCGGTTTTTCTTATTCTGAAGCCAGTTGGCCAGGTACATCAAAACCTTTTTTCCCGTTTCCGTATCTAGAAAAGCGGTAGGTTCATCCAGTAAAAGTATTTCCGGGTCAATCAATAAGGATCTTACCAGCGCGACCCGAGCCGCTTCCCCTCCAGAAAGGGTCCGGGCATCATGATCCAGGCTGGCCAGGGGTAACCCGACCTCGGTTAGTAGAAGTTTGGCTTTATCTAAATCTAGGCTTCCTTCTTTACCCAGAAGATCTAGTTCGAAGGGTAACTTTAGATTATCCCGTACCGTACCCTCAAACATAACCGGTTTTTGGGGCAGGTAATGAATCTTTCGTCGCCAATAGCGCGGAGGGATAGCCTGCCAATTTTGATCCTGATAAATGACCGTTCCACTGGTTGGTTTAATTAAACGGGCTAGGATGCGTAAAAGGGTTGATTTGCCAGCTCCGGATGGCCCTTGGACGGCCAGTGCTTTTCCTGGTTGCAGTGACCCGGAAGCGTGAATAAAGGGGCCGTTAGGCGCAAATTGATGCGTTATCTGGGTGAATTGGAAAAAGACTTCCATTGCGTAACCTTCCTTATTTAGCTAGTAAATTTAGCTCCTTTTTTTATATTGTAACACTTTTAACTTTTTGGTTTTATAACCCTTTCTTATAATAGCGAACCCCCTTGGAAAATTGGTAAACAATTAAATGATTTTTAGCAGGATATTACTTAGCAATGGAGAAAAAGATACAATTCCAGTTAATTTATTGATCTGAACAGGGGGGCTAGTTCATGGGTAAAAAAATTGAGTTTGTCCAAAACTATTCTGATCTAAGTACCAATCAGGGTTTTCAATTTGAATTTTATTGTAATCGGTGTAGGTCCGGGTATCGGACGCGTTTTAAACCTTCTTTAACCGGGAAAGTATCGGAAGTTTTAGATGCGGCTAATAGTATTTTAGGGGGGATTTTTGGCCGCGCCGCGGATATTGGGGATAGAATTCATTCTTCTTCTTGGGAAAAGGCACATGACGAAGCTTTCGAAGATGCTCTTAACGAATTAAAATCTGATTTTGTTCAATGTCCACGGTGTTCTTCCTGGGTGTGTCGGTCTAATTGTTGGAATACTAAAAGAGGCTTGTGCAAGGGATGCGCGCCGGATTTAGGGGTAGAAATGTCCGCCGCTCAAGCTAGCCGTTCGGTTGAAGAAGTATGGGCGCACGCCCGGATGTCCGATGAGGATCGAAAGTTAAGTGCCAAGAATTGGGAGGAAACGATTAGAGCTACTTGTCCCCAATGCGAAAAGCCCCTAGCCTCCAATGCTAAGTTTTGTCCGGAATGCGGCTTCCAATTAGTACAAAAAAAGTTTTGCTCCCAATGTGGAGCTACCAATACTACTGGGGCCAAATTTTGTGCTGAATGTGGGGAAAAAATGGTTTAACTGATTTTCTGCATGCGTATAAACATTTCAAAGTTGATCTAAAGGGGTACTTTCAAGGGTCTGTATAAATTTGGTTACTAATGCCGGATCAAATTGGGTTCCCGAACATCTTATGAGTTCAGCTATTGCTTTTTCTTGAGACATGGCATTGCGATAAGGCCGGGAATGGGTCATGGCGTCATAAGCATCAATAATAGCTAGTATACGGCATTCTAGGGGAATTTCTTCCTCCTTTAACCCCAGGGGGTAGCCTTTGCCATTCCACCATTCGTGGTGTTTAAGGATCCAGTCCGCTATGGGTATTAAATCAGGGATCGATAAGGCGATGCGGTAGCCCGTTTCGCAATGCTTACGTATTTCTATCGTCTCCTGGGTATTAAGCGGCCCTAGCTTAAATAGTACATGATCGGGCACGCTTATTTTACCGATGTCGTGAAACAGTGCTAAGTGGCGGAGGTCGCTTATTTTTTGTTGGGGTAAACCAAGGGCTACTGCCACTTCGGTTATTAGTTTCTGCAGACGGTACGCATGTCCTCTGGTAATAAAATCCTTTACTTCTAGTGGTTTTAAAAGGGTTTGGAAAAGTGCGCTGCGGGTACTTTGGTTGCCGTATAGTTTCTCGCGGTACATATTGTTGTCGGCTTCTTTGAAGAGTTCCCTCATATTAATAGAAGGTTGCACACTTACGGCCCAGCCCATGGACATACTTAAATAAGGATTTTGGTTGGTCGCGTTATAGTCAGCGATGGCCTTTTTAATGCGGCGGCAGGCATACTCCACGGCCATTCGAGGGGTGTTGGGAAGCAGGATGGCAAACTCATCCCCTCCAATCCGGGCGACAATAGCATGGGGACGGGAACACGCTCTAATGATTTTGGCGGCGTTCAGAAGTAAAGCGTCTCCGACGTCATGGCCTTGCGTGTCATTGACAATTTTAAGGCCATCCAGGTCACAAATAATTAAACCAACCGGCCAAAACCGTTTGTGTTCTAAACGCTGCATTTCTTGTTCAAAGTAATTGCGATTATATAATTCGGTAATCGGATCATGCAGGCTCATATGTCTTAGGCGTTCTTCCATTTGTTTATGCTCCGTGATGTCCCGGGCAATACCTTCAATGCAGATGAGTTGGCCTTGGTCATCATAGACCGGGACGGCGTGATGTTCCAGCCAGATAAACTGCCGGTCAGGACGCATCCAGCGAATCACGCTTTGCTTCTCCACTTCTCCGGCTAGGATGCGGGTTATGAGGGAGCGGTCTTCGGGGTGTACTTGATCTATGGTTAGAGCCCAGTTTTCGTAAAATTGTTCTGGAGGGTAACCAGTTATTTTCGTTGTGGCCGGGCTTAAATAAACATAATGGGGTTTTGGTAAAAGTTTTATACGGTAAATCATATCGCGAGCATTTTCAGCTAAAAGGCGAAAGTGCGCTTCACTAGCCTTCAGTGCTTCTTCCACTCGCTTGCGTTCTAAAGCGTTCTGGAAAATTTCGGCTACGATTCGGAGCAGGGTAATATGCTCTTCTAACCATATTTTTTCGGACCGCACCGAATCAAATCCAATGTAACCTAGGAGGGTATCGTTTCTAAGCATCGGAACCACGATTACGGATTGGATGGTTTGTCTTTCTAGAGTATCCTTTTCCGCTTGGGCTTCAGGGGGAAGGTCTGCGACCCGGGGGATATAAATGGTTTCGAAGCGGTTTAGTTTATCGATCCACCAAGGAAAATCAGCAACCGGCAAGCCTTGCAGGTTTTCTTTTTCTGGTGTAACATCTACTGCGCACCATTCGTGAGTATTATCCATAATGGTGTTATTTTCATTAAATTGGAAGAGATAACTACGGTCAACTTCCATAAACATTCCAATTATCTGTAAAGCTTGGTTAATCCCAAAGTCAATATCGGTACTGGTCAGGTTAACGAAGTGGGTAGAGATAGTCGCCACCAGTTTTTCAAATTCGACTTGGTATTTTAAGGACTCTTCCACTCGCTTGCGTTCGATGATTTCCGCTTGTAAGGCGGCATTCGCCTTAATTAGTTCAGCGGTCCGTTCCTGGATTTGCCTTTCTAAGATATTGTGTGCCTTTTGTAGAGCTACTTCCGCCTGTTTACACTTGGTGTTATCGCGCCCTACAGATTGAAATTCGATTAGATTACCTTTTTTGTCAAAGAGTGCCCGGACGGTCCACTGCTGCCAGCGGATTTCTCCATTCGCTAGTAAAACCCGGTGTTCATACATGGCCACCGGATTTTTTTGACTAAGGAAAGCAAATTGCTTTTTTACTGTGTCTTGATCCTCTGCAGGGATAAGGGTCAAAAAATTACGACCGATTAATTCCTCTCGTTTTCTACCGAAATAGCGACAATAGGCTGTATTAACAAAGCTCAGGGTTCCATCTGGCAAGAAGCGGCAGATTAATTCCGTTTGATCTTCTACGATAGCCCGGTAACGGGCCTCACTTAACCAAAGTAAATCACATGTACTTTTAGGTAAAGGTGGATAGAGTTGTTGTCTTTCGATTTTCATGCCTTTCCTCCGGTATGTAAGAAGATATCGGCTCTATTAACTATAAAATTTCGACAAATGTTACCAAAGTCCTGCAAAATATTACGGAAAGTTGGTACCCCCTGCCATTTATCGAAAGACATAGCCCTCATAGCTCCCTGGGCACGCTTCCCTTTTGCGCCTAGGATAAAAGGGCTATTTCCATAACCACCCCGGCTCCGTCTATGTTTATTTCTACCTTATCACCGGTTTTTAGGATGGAAAAATCTTCTTGCCGACCATTGCTCTTACGGTACAATTTAACCCAGGGGTCAACCCGGTAAAGTTTATTTTTTCCTAATTCGATTTCTCGATTATCTTCCGTTCCGGCTATCGTTTGGATAGTGCCTTTAACCGTTTTCCAGGCGGGCCGGTTGGTGACGGTAATTTCTAGGGGGATTTCGTCATCAATTTCATCGGGGTAAGGGTCGAGATAAAGGACCTGTACTTTATCTCCACGTAGGATCGTGGTGATTTTTTTCCCCTCTTTATCCACTAAGCGGGCGCGATCATAGTAGTTAAACCAGGTAGGAGCTTTACGGCTGGTCCCTTTACTAGCCAGGTAAAGCCGGCGACTAGTGATATTTTCCACGGTTCCGGAACATTTCTTCCATTCTAGAACGGTAACCTTTACTACCTTATCATTAGATAAATAAACCTCGACAAAAGTTTCCGGTTTTAAGGCTGGAAAACCCTTGGTAGATGCGGCCTTTTTCATCTCTAAAACAGCATCCCAAGCTAAAGGCAGTATTTGGTCCTGACCTTCTAAATCATTTAGGACCAGTAGACTGTCAACCCCTAGAATTATGGATTTTACGGTACCTCTAAGCTTGGCTTTCGGGGCGCCCAGTGTTCTCTTTTCAAACAAAGTAATGCAGATGGCTTGTTGGCTGCTGTTTAGCAAGACTTCGGCCCGGTAATCTACCATGCGTGCTAAAGAAATTTCTTGCCCCTGAAAAAAACATTTAGCTTGAGGGTGAATTTTGACTTTTTGGGTTCCCTGTAAGGAGGCTATTTCCATTTCTGCTGCTGTATTCGGTGCCGGTGTATACTTTTTAATCCAGCCATCCAGGCACCGCTTCGCCGGTAGATGAACCCAGTTTTGATCAAGCAGCCGGGAGAGGAGCATTACCGCTTCGCCTCGGGTTAAGGTTCGAGCCGGGCCAAAAGTACCGTCCGGATACCCCTGGAGTAATCCCTGACGGGCAACCGCTTGAATCGCTGCTAGCTCCGTGGGAGAAGCCGTATTCAGATCGGAAAAAGGGGTGGTATTCAGGTCCGCGTTTTTCTCTAGAGTAGGTTCAATTTCGGTAGGCAGTTGTAAAAGACGACTCAGTAAAACGGCGACCTGGGCTCGCGTTGCCGGCGTATCCGGCTTAAAGAACTTCACCTGCCCAGCTGGTAACAGCTGTTTTTCCAGGGCTATCTCCAGGTAGTTTTGGCCCCAGGGTAATGGGGGCATGTGGACTTCAGGTGTAGGTTCGGTCACCGGGGGTGTTCGGTTGGCCGCAGTCGTTTCCAGGTTAAAACCCCCAGCGCGGAGAAACAGGACCAAGGCCTCCAGTTGCGAAACCGTCTGCTGGGGCCGGAAGCTGCCATCTGGATAGCCTTGAATGAGATCCAGAGCCGCCGCCCGGTAAACTGCGGGCTTAGCCCAATGGTCGCTTAGGTCGGTAAAGGTGGCAGCCAGAAGTGGTTTAGTGGAAATCGTCCCGTGCATACCGGCTAGGATCAGCACACCTAGGGCTATCCGTAAAATTCTTGGCCAAAAAGGCATAAAAAAACCCCCTCATTATTTATAGCATGAAGTTTTTGGCTTATTTAGATTGTATCTATATTAAAGCTTAATTATGATTTTATTCTAAGCCTAATTTATAGGCACGGCGTTATCTTTAAGTTTATAAAGGCTGCCTTTTTGGGTCGCAACATAGATGCAGCCGTCCGGGCCAATAAGCGGGGCCCCCTGGAAGGTTCCGTCTAATTTATACGACCAGTCCAAACGGCCTTCACGGTTCAGGGCATATAGATAGCCTTCGCTATTGCCCACGTAAATCCTGCCCGTACGAGGGTCTACCGTGGGTGGTAGTGAGGCTAGTTTATACAAGGGATTATCCCATTTATAAGCTCCAGTTTTAGCGTCAAGGGCATAGAGCCGGCTGCCAGCAATAAAATAAAGGGTATCGTCAGCCGAGCGAGTAGGGGGGGATAAAGCATCCTGGTTGAGCGTAAAGCTCCATTCAGGGTGGCAAATCGATCCCATAAAAGAGTAGATTGCGCTATTGTTGGTCGCATTAGCCTTTTTTGGTTTAACTGTAAGGTAGAGTCGGCCATCCGGGCTAAGTAAAAGATCCGCTTGATGGATATCTCCTAGCCAGTAACTACCTATGTACTTCCCGTCATTACGGATCGCAGTTAGCCGAAATCCCTCTTTCTTAGCCCCGTGCACTACATATACGACTTCCGCATCAGCGGCACTGGCTAAGCAACTCCACTGTTTTTTGGGGGTTTTACTTAAATCTAAGTCTTTTACCTCCCAAGGAGCAAAGCGCCAGGTATAGCGACCCGATTGATCAACTGCATAAAGCCCATCCGGCAAAGGCAAATAGAGGAAAGCACCGGCTCCGCCGGTGAGCCCGGTTTGCTTGTCTCCTTTGGCGCTAGAATAAATGGAAAAGTTCCAGCCCGCAACTCCGTTCGGTTTTAGTTCCTGAAAAGAAAAGGAACCGGGCATAAAGAGGATACCGTTTTCGGTAAAAATAGGGTTACCGGTTACGCCGCGGGTAGACCCGGTCCATTCCCAAACCGTCTCGCCTTCTAAATTAAGCATTAGGGCTTTTTTGCCTAACGGGAGTAGGAGATTATGGTTAGGAATTAAAAGTAGATCTCCGCTTAGTTTACCTAGTTTAGTTTTTTGCCAGATGATTTGCACTGGCTGCCTAACTGCTTCACCAACCACGGGATCTAAGGGCGCAGCCATTACCGTTGGTAAGTACAGCGAAGAAAAAAGAAACAGGGCCGCTAAAACCAGCCCAAAAAATTTTCCATACCCCTTCAACGAAAACACCCCCTTTTATTCCTATCGGTAGTTTGAGGCAGAAGATTTAATCGGTCGGGGTAGCCAAAAGGAGCCGACGTCTTAAACGTCGGCCCCTTCGGTAGTTTGTCTTCTTTAACAAAATCAGTGAGCAGTATCCTTCCTTAACCCTCGCCGTATATTGACTTATCCCAGAAGCGTATTTAAATCAGCTTCAGGCGTGCTGATTGGTTTTAGGTGGTACTTTTCAACAAGGACCTTAAGCACGTTAGGGGAGAGGAAAGCTGGCAGCGTAGGCCCTAGGTAGATATTTTTAATATCTAAGGCTAAGAGGCTCAGTAAAACGCAGACCGCTTTTTGTTCATACCAGGAAAGAACAATACTTAAAGGTAGTTCATTTACGCCGCAATTAAAAGCTTTGGACAGGGCCAGGGCCACTTGAATAGCGGAATACGCGTCGTTACATTGTCCCATGTCCATAAGGCGTGGGAAAGAGCCGATATGGCCTAGCTGAAGGTCATTAAAACGATATTTTCCGCAACCCAGGGTTAGAACCAGGCTGTCTGGCGGCGTCTGTTTTACCAACTCCGTGTAGTAGTTACGCCTGGCCCGGGCCCCATCACAGCCGCCTACCAGGAAAAAGTGTTTAATCGCGCCGCTTTTTACGCCTTCAATTACCTGATCTGCTACCCCTAGCACCGTATTATGAGCGAACCCGGTCATCAGTTCAGAGCCTCCGTTAAGGCCGCTTAAGGTATGGTCTTCCTTCCAGCCCCCAAGTTCCCGGGCTTGGTTGATTACCGGGGTGAAATCTTTTTGGCCCTTCACTTCAGCAATATCTTTTAGCCCGGGGTAGCTTACTACTGCAGTAGTAAAGATCCGATCGGCATAAGAGGGCCGAGGGGGCATTAAACAGTTGGTCGTGTACAGAATTGGGGCCGGAATCCCGTTAAATTCTTTTTGCTGGTTTTGCCAGGCCGTTCCAAAATGGCCTTTTAACTGCGGGTATTTTTTTAATTCAGGATAACCATGCGCGGGCAGCATTTCCCCGTGGGTATATATATTTATCCCTTGACCCGATGTTTGCTCCAGGAGCTGTTTTAAATCATGAAGATCATGACCGGTGATCACAATAAAAGGCCCCTTTTCAATCACCATATTAACTTTCGTGGGCACCGGATGTCCGTATGCTGCGGTATTAGCCGCATCCAGTAATTACATACATTTTAAGTTGATCTGTCCGAATTCGAGTAGTAAACTGAGCCATTCTTCTAGGGAATGTTCTTCACCTAGGGCGCGTAGGCCTTTATAGAACCAGGCCATAACCTCCGGGTCTTCTTTACCTAAGACATAAGCGTGCCAGGCATAGGCGGCCATCCCACGCAGACCTAGTAAGAGGGTAGAACGCAGGGAAACCACGTCCACGTCACCGCTCCAGAGCTGGTCAGAAGGATAGTCTTCAGCCCCGCCTAATTTACTTTTTTCTTTTTGTACTTGTTGCTTGAGTTCTTCAATACGCCCGGCGTCAAAGCTAACGTTAGTAATGGTGGCGAAAAGCCCTTGCATGATTAATTCGTTCGCTGCAGGCCCGGGGCTTTGCTTTGCGGCGGCGCGGGCTAGGCCGATCAGGGCACCCGTTAAATCGTCTTGTTTATTAGCCACCTCGGCTGGTTTGCCGCACACGCCTACTTTTTTACACCCTTGTCCTCCCGCGGTTTGTTCACACTGAAAACAAAACATGTTACTCACAAAAAACCCCTCCCTATAATTAATCTACCTTCACCTTATGGATGAAGTGTGCGCAAAAGGGTTGCTTATTGGTTTGAAGTTATTATAATATGGATATCGGTGATAAATCGGTAACCGTAGTTACCAAAAGGGGTGGAGAAGTAAGATGTTTCAAGCCTGGCTGAAAAAGTTATCTGATTGTCTCCTGTTTCAAGGAATCAACGTCGAGGAATTGGACCTGATGCTGCAGTGCTTGAACCCTAAAGTGGTTAACTATAGCCGGAATGAATTAATTACCGTGGCCGGAGAAAAATTTACCGGCGTAGGCGTAATCCTCGATGGGGAGGTAGCGATAACCAAGGAAAATGCGGTAGGCAACCGGATGTTGCTAACTTTATTAGGCGGGGGCGATATTTTTGGGGAAATGGCAGCTTTTGCCCGGAAAGAGGTGTGGTCAACCACCGTACTAGCCCAGGAATCCTCGATTATCATGTTCCTGCCGCCGGATAAGATTATCGGTAACTGTGAAAACGTATGCGTCCATCACCGTCAATTAATTTTGAACTTGCTGCGGATTATATCCGACAATGCCTTTTTGCTGGAGCGTAAGTTGGAGTACCTGGCCATTAAAAGCTTACGGGGGAAAATCAGTACTTTTCTCCTGGAAGAGTATAAAAGGACCGGTAAATCAACGTTTTTGCTGCCTCTAAACCGGAACGAACTAGCGGATTTTTTAAATGTCTCCCGTCCTTCTCTTTCCCGGGAAATGGGTCGGATGCGGGATGAAGGGATGATTGATTTTCACCGTGCTTCTATGAAGCTTATAGATATAGCGTGTTTGCGGCAAATGACCCAGCAGTAAAGGAAAAACTAAACCCAGGATGAAAGAGGTTTTCCCTAATCCTGGGTTTAGTTATTTAAACGCTTAATTTATTATTCTTTATTAAGGGAGCTGCAGGGCACATTAACTGCCCAGTTGGGAGCGCAGGTTGCGGATGTCTTCGGGATTAGCCGGCTGCGCTGCCTGGTAATAGCCTTTCTGTTCGGCAAGCCTATACAAATCATACTGGAATTTCTCATCGTGATCGCGCATTTGCTGCAGGGTCTGCCTTAATTGGGGATTAGCAGTTTGGGCAATCGTATTGGCATAACCGGTAAGACTACTATTAATCATGGATAATATATCGTTAACCATATCTTTTTCTTGCACAATAACTCCTCCTAGCTTAAAAATGATAAGAGTTTTTGCTTAGTATTACGCGCATCTTGGGCCGAGTGCTCAAACATTTGTTTAATTTGTGGGTCCACCGCTTGCTGGGCATAGTTCTGTAGTTTTTGGAAGGCGGTTTCATGTGAACCAATCAGGTGCCTTAAGTTTTGCAATTCCAACTGATTGAGATGGGCCATTAATCGTACTCCTCTCTTTCCTTTTTGTTTTTATTAACCAGCAGGAACTATTCCAGTATCTGTACCTGCATAGTTTGTACCCCAAATTTTAAGGCTTCCTTATGACTATCCATATAGATATCCACACGATTTTTTTTAATCGCTCCTCCGATGTCTTCCGCATACCTTATACCCAAGCCTTCAATATACACCTTACTCCCCAGGGGAATCACTTTTGGGTCCACGGCAATCGTATGGTTTTTTCGAGCTATTTTCCCTGAGAAAGTGATTTTATCCGTTTTTCCACAGCATTTAAGGCATGGACAATAGGCAGTCGCTTTAACGGCCATCACCTTTGGAGCTTCTAAAGTCCGGATAGACCTATCCGGCGTTGCTGCATAAGCATTAGGCACCCATCAAAAAGTAAGGCTAGTGATCAATAGAAACAAGCTGATTTTTTTAAAAAAAATCATCAACCTCCTTCAATAATCTATTATGAACAAATCCGGTTTAAATATTTACGTAAAATTTAACGGCGAATACATTTATTACCATATAAAAGCAAAAGAAAAAGGAATAGGCCCAAAGTTATAGAGGAATTTTATCGTAACAGGGCGAAGATTAAACGGATTAGTTTTTGGACTATTCGGAACTACTGGAATGAAGTTGATCTGAGGTGTAAGTGTGACCAAGAGGAAGAGACCGGTCGGTAATTTTATTAAATTTATGGGAACCGCGGGAGCCCGTCACGTAGTGTCGCAGCAATTAAGGTCATCGGCAGGAATCTGGGTCGAGTACGCCGGAACGCGGCTTTTAATTGACCCCGGACCAGGAACGCTGCTGAAAGTCTATAAAGCGCGGCCTACTTTGAAACCCTCCCAGTTGGATGCGATCATTTTAACCCACCGGCATGTAGATCATTCTTGTGATACCAACGTAATGATTGAGGCCATGACTCAAGGCGGCACGCTTCGCCGGGGGAGAGTATTTGCCCCCCGGGATGCTTTAGAAGAAGAGCCGGTAATCTATCAATATGTTCGGGATTATGTAGAGGAAATCAAGATTTTGCAGTCAGGGGAACGTTATCAGGTAGGGGCAATACAATTTGAAACCCCGGTCCGACATCGACACGGGGTAGAAACCTACGGTCTAAAATTATCCCTAGGTTCAGTCACCGTTAGTTTAATCGCGGATACGGCTTTTTTCCCGGAAATACCTTCTTGGTATCAAGCGGAAGTCATGATTTTAAATACGGTGCGACTGTATCCTACCGGTCCTGGGGAATGGGTGCATTTGTGTATTGATGATGCGCGCCGCATTATCCAGCAAGCGCAGCCGCGATTAGGTATTTTAACCCACTTTGGCGTAAGTTTGCTTAAGGCCGATCCTAAGGCCGTAGCCAGTCAACTTACGGAGGAAACGGGAATTAAAGTAATCGCTGCCTCCGATGGTCTGGTTTTAAAACTTGACTGGTAAAGCTTGAGCTCTATGAGGCCTAGTTGAGGCCTAATGGATGTAAAGTTTGCGATAGTGATGTAGATTGGTTGTGTATTAATTCTGGGGCGGACGGCTTAAGGAAGAAGGCATCCGGTCCTCTGGGGTCAGGTATTGCTGCGGGTCATCAAAAATCATCTGGCTAAAGGTTACGGCTGGGCCGGTTAAATCCAGAATACTAAGGCCATTTTGTTTGGCATTAGACACCAGCTCGGTAATGGGAATCGAGGTTAGAATAACGTCTTTAGGCTCTACCATGGCCGCTAGCAGAGCAAAGTGCTGCTGTTCAAAACGGATGGCAATATGCACTTCATCAGCCCAGGACACCTGCAGTACATAAGCGTTTTTTTCATCATTATGAAACCAGTTATATTGATAACGCGTAAGGCCAGCTTCCTTTACGGTACGGTATTCGCGGGCAAATTCTTTAACGTAAAGAAGTATTACATCGCGTCCGTTTTCCATTTTTCCGGTAGCCGATTGTTCTGGACTGAAGGCGTTTATAAACAAAGGGGGTCCCTCCCTATTCTTAATTATTTTAAGGATAACACTAGACGGTAAAAATCACAAGAAGACAATAATCAGGAAGAATATGGTATACCATGGCTAAAAAGGGGGTGACATTAATGAAGAAGATAAAACTGGCTATGGTTCAGTTTTTACGTCAATCTAATGATTGGAAAACTAATTTTAGCCAAATGGCGCAATACCTAAAAAACTTAACCCCGGAAGTCGACATAGTTGCGCTTCCCGAGGGATGGTTGGGTACCCAACCGATGAGCCCGGAACAGTACGAAGAAATTATGCAAGAACTTTTTACCCTGGTTTCCCGAAAGTGCCTAATGGCTTCTGGGGCCCAGTATTTGAAAGTGGGGCAGGAAATCTATTGTCGGGGTTTATTGTTGAGCCCGGACCGTTCAGCGCCGATTCCGGTGGAAAAATTGTTTCCTTCCCAAGCGGTAGGTGAAAGATCTTTTGTTACCCCAGGTACGGCGCTCCCAGTAGTACAGCACCAGGGGATCCACGTAGGCGTAGCCGTTTGTGTTGATTTGTTCTATCCGGAAGTAGTTCGTAACCTGGCTTTAAGAGGGGCGGTCTTAGTTTTAAACCCGGTTAATATTCCCGAGCCCCGCATCCCGCTTTGGCAGCAGTTAAGTATGACTCGGGCCTGTGAGAACACCATTTTTGTAGCGATGGTCAATAATACCGGCACGCGTTACCCGGACGGCCGTAATATTCAAGGGGATAGCTTTGTGGCTTATCCGGATGGTTATAAGCTGCGGTCTTTTGGGCCTGAAGCTGGCGTTTACTACGTTGATCTAGATCTAGACTTAATAACTAAAGTGCGTAAGCGGTGGCCTTATTTAGAAGATATGCGGCAAGGTCGCCCCGTGCTGCCTTTACCCTAAGCAGCATAAATAAAACCATAAGTATTACAAGTTAAACCTAAGTAAAACCTTAGGTATTACCAGTAAAATATAAGCCTTACCAGTAAAAAAGGATTAATTATGCTCAAACCTAGTTAAGATACGGTTGCACCGAGCGATTACTTCAGCTTCGTTGATGGTTAAAAGTTTACGTTGGTGCATTACGATGCGGCCATCGATCACGGTAGTTTCCACATCCGAAGCGCGGGTCGCATAAACTAGCCGCGATACCAGATCTACCCCGGTACTCGGCGCCTGGTGCAGTTGATCCAGGTTTACCAGAATAAGATCAGCGCGTTTACCTACCTCTAAACTTCCGATTTCTGCCGCAAGGCCTAAAGCCCGGGCCCCCTCAATGGTCGCCATTTTCAGTACCTGCGCTGCGGGCATGGCGGTCGGGCCATAACTCACCTTATGGAGCAAAGCCGCTAACCGCATCTCCATAAACATATCCAGGTTATTTCCACAAGGGGCTCCATCTGCCCCTAGGGACACGGAAATTCCCCGGGACAGTAGTTCAGGGACCGGGGCAATACCGGAGGCCAGCTTAAGATTGGAACTCGGACAGTGAGCCACCCGCGTCCCGGTTTCCTGCAGCACTTGCATTTCAGCCGGATCCAGCCAAATACAGTGGGCGAGTAAGAGGTTGGGGCCGGTTAAACCGATTTTATGTAGGTATAGCACATTCCGCTCGCCCCGTTCGCGTAGGATTAAATCTACTTCACTACGGTTTTCCGAGGCATGCGTATGGATCATCACTCCGTATTCGCTCGCTAGCCGGGCTACTTCGCGCAGCAACCGATCCGTACAGGATACCGCAAACCGGGGGGAAAAGGCGTATCGAATACGGCCATCATCCTGTCCGTGCCATTTTTCCAATAATTTTATACTTTCTTGTAACGACGTGGTCGTATTCTCTTGTAAACCAGGGGGAATATCGGCTCCGTGGTGATCCATCATGACCTTACCGGTTACGGCCCGCATCCCGTTTTCTAGAAGGGACTGGATCGCCGCATCGGTATGATGCACAGTTTCCATATCTAAAATACAGGTAGTTCCGCCCCGAAAAAGTTCAGCGCAGCCGAGCATCGCGGAATAATAAAGCGATTCCTCATTGTGGGCCGCTTCCAGAGGCCAAATCCGCCGGCGCAGCCAGTCTAAGAGTTCTAGATCATCGGCCTGGCCTCGAAACAGGGTCTGACACAGATGAACATGGGTCTGAATCAATCCTGGCAGCACGGCCTTTCCTGTAGCATCAATAACCTGATCATAGTGCGTAGGCGAACTAGCGGTGTCCGCTTCCTTAAGCGTACTTTGTGCGTTTGCCCTATTGGATGGGGCCCGTGGAATAATCGCGGCGATCCGCTTACCGCATATAACCAGATCACCTTCAATAATCTCCTCTTTCTGGTTCATCGTCACCAAAATACCGCCGCGTATCAAAATCTTACGCACCCTAGCTTCCTCCCCTCTTAACCTACTCCTCCTAACGTACCGCGGTACCCTTACTTGAAGAACCTAACCAAATACCACTTCGCTAGTGGGCGAAACAATCCTGCTTGAGTAGAATCTAAATTTGCTTAAGGAAGCGTAGTACACGACTAAGGCGAAATAACTTACGGCTGTCGGAACCGGCTTCGTTCAGCAGGTGGGTGGCCATAACGGTTAAATTTTGGGCTTGAACCTTGCAGTCCGACAGATAAAGCGCCGGCAGGGCTTTGACTACGGTAGTATGAAAATCTGCCTCATCTAGGGATTGCGCTTTTAGTATAGATTCACGGATAAACCAGTTTAATCTTTCTTGGGTAGTCGTGCAGTCCGGATAATAAGCAACAAAGTTTAAGTCCTGCCCGACTTCATCTTCTTGGAGATCAATTAGATAATCAAGGAGAATATGTAAGGCACAGATCCAGGGAAAATACGCGTTGAGAATTTGACCGCCCTGGTCTTGCGAAAGACGGGGCTGCGTGGCGGCGCGCAATAAGGCAAAGATGGCTAGCGTAGAACCAGTAGCGGCGGAGAACTCCCACCACTGCAGCTGAGGATGAGCGGCTGGATGGGTATCAGCCCAGGTACGTAGTACGGATGCACGTACGTTGGGGTGGATATGCTTATAAACTTGAAGATCACAGTATCGCTGCCCTAATTCATGGATAAGGGGTTGCACCTGCCCATAAGCCGGCAGCTGGTTTAAGCGTGCCTGGGCATAGGTTACTAAACCGGTCAAATAACCCCTATCTTCTCGATGGGGATAGTCTTGATAGTAATTTTTTAATGGCGCCCCGAGAGTTAGGGCATCCATAAAGGCTTGATGCAGCGTACGGAAGGCCTTGGGGTCCGTGATGGACATTCGATCGCACAGGTTATCCAGATAATCGCTAATCGTTTGCACCGCCACGATTAAAGGAACCAGAACCGGTTCCCATTGAGGGCAGCGTAGGGCATAGACACACCCTCCTTGGGCATGAAAGCGTTTCTTACGTAAACTTAATAAGTCCTGCTCTTGAAGCGGAAGATCCAAAGTTTGTTGGCCTGGTGTTCCCAGTACCTTATTTCCCGGTTTACCCGGGGGAGAATATTAAAGACAAAATGGGAAACTAGCTTTTTCATGTTCGCTTATAGTAGCCACGCAGCCACGGTAGCCACGGGGACTGTCCCTGCGGCTACTGTGGCGGGTTCCTGGTGGTGAATCCAGGAGGTAAAGTAGTTGGGTAAAGCTAAGCCTTTAGTTTCAGTGAGACTTTTTTGGATTTGTAAAATAGGCCCGGCCAGCAAGCGTTCGGCTAATTGACTTACCTGGAAGCGGGTAGTCCCAAACGGTAAGGCCCCAATAGCGGCCCCGGCGCGATGCAGCATTAGGGCTAAACATTCTAGCGTATAAGGAATAGCATCGCTATGCAGCAAGTTTTGAAGGAACTGTTTAAGCTCGGACGGGGAAATCTGCCGGCGGTCTAACGTATGCCGCAGCTTGCCTCCATAACAAGAATCCTTTAAGCAGCGTAAAACCGGTAAAGTGAGAATGCCCTGCTTCAAATCACTGCCGGTCGGTTTGCCTAATTCCTGCGGATCGCCAATTAAATCCAAAAGGTCATCTATGATTTGATAGGCATAACCCAGGTAAAGTCCAAACTGTTCCATAGCGGTAATCTGTTCTTTAGGTAAACAAGCGGTTATAGCCCCGGCCTGACAACTGGCGGCAAAGAGGCAGGCTGTTTTTTGGTAAATGTTTTTAAAATAATCGAATTCTGATTGATGATAGTTAAAGGTTTGTCGGGCCTGATTTATTTCTCCCTCACACATTTGCTGAATCGATTGGCAAAGAAGAAGTAAGACCGGATAGTTGCCCGTGACCGTTAAGCGATTGAAAGCAGTAGCGAAAAGAAAATCACCCGTCAGAACGGCGGTTAAATTATTCCATTTATGGTTAATCGTTTCCTGGCCTCGGCGTTGGGCGGCGGTATCGATAATATCATCATGAATTAACGAAGCCATATGTATTAGTTCAACGGCCGCTGCGGTATCGATTAAGCTCTCGCGGTCATAAGGTTGAAACGAAGCAGAGAGAAAGACCAAGGTTGGTCGAATTTTTTTACCTCCGGCGTTAAACAGGTGGCCAATAATTTCATTAATAGGGCTGTTTCCGGCCATGACCAGCTGCTGTATTTGCTTATTAACTTCGTTTAAAAATTCCTTTAGATCTAATTCAATTTCTGGGATTATCGCTTTAAACGGTGATGCAGTACTAATGCTTGGTTCCCCCTTTTATGCTTCTAAAGATTAACTACCCTAATTTAACTGCATTGATTATCTAAGCTTACCTAAAAGGATTATCTAAGCCTACCTAAAAGTAGGTTACCCGTAAGTGATAGATTTATCCCGGATTAAACGGCAGAAAAACAAAGACCCTGGAGGGTAGCCCTCAGGGTCTGGTTAAGTCAAATAAGCCGGGTATTTGATTTATTTTTCGATTCTGGTTATGGTTATTTTCCGGCCGCCGTCTCGGCCCAGGCTTCACCAGCCATGGTATAGAGTCGGCCGTAATATTCTTGTACCATACGTTCAGCGGAAAATTTATGGTGCGACATATCAATACTAGCCCGCATCATTTGGGTCCATCGAATTCGGTTTTCATAATAAGTGGGGATTACTTCATTAAACAAAACTTGATACAAAGACTGTAGATCCTTTTGATCTTGATCATGCCCTTCATAAGCGTCACCGATTTGCCAGCCGGTTACGCCATGTTCACATCCTTCCGGCCACCAGCCGTCTAAAGTACTTACATTCAATACCCCATTCATAGCGGCCTTCATCCCAGAAGTTCCACTGGCTTCCTGGGGACGGCGCGGATTATTGAGCCAAATGTCGGATCCGCTAGTCATCAGGCGGCCGAGTTTCATATCGTAGTTTTGGAGGAAAACTACACTATTAGGATAACGTTGGGAAGCAGCATAAAGGTTAGCGATAATACTTTTACCCATGTCATCATTGGGATGGGCTTTACCGGCAAAAACCATCTGTAGTTTTCCCTCGCGCAATATAGGTTCAATTATTTCCGGTTGTCGGAAGATAAAATCGCTGCGTTTGTAGGGAGCCGCCCGCCGAGCAAAACCGATAAGCAAGGCATCTGGGTTGAGTCGGACCCCATTAAGTGCTTCAATTTCCTGGATTAGATCCATTTTAGCGGCCATATGCGGCTTCCAAAGGTCTTGTCCTTTTTTGTAAGCTTCCCGGATTCGAGCGTCCCACCAGGTCCGCGTGTGTACTCCGTTGGTGATGGACATGATTGACGCTGCTCCGTGAACGTCTTTCCACATCCGCCGCGCTGTGTGTCCGTGTAGTTGGGCAACGGCATTCGCCATTCGGGCCATACGTAAAGCGGCCACGGTCATGCCAAAAGGATCACCACCCAGTTGCCGCATTTGATCCCGGTTGAGCCCATTATAAGCGCCCATGTGTCCCAGTGCATCTAAATCATGTGATTCATTACCAGCCGGTACCGGGGTATGGGTCGTAAAGACAATCTGGCGTCGGATTAGATCCCAAGCGGTTTCAAAGTTATAACCTTGTTCCATTTTTTCTCGAATGAGTTCGATTCCGGCCAGTGCAGCGTGACCTTCGTTAAAATGATAGACGTCAACTTCAATGCCCAGAGCGCGGAGGGCCCGAATTCCGCCGATACCCAGGACCATTTCTTGAGCGATGCGGGTTTCACTGTATCCACCGTAGAGTTTGCCGGTGATCCAGCGGTCTTCATTTCCCGGTATATCAGTGTCCAGGAGGTAGAGAGGTGCATTACCGTATTTATCAACCTTCCAGACCTTACAAAGTACCTGTCGGCCCCGAATTTCTACCGGCACGGTGACCCCCGTATCTTCTACAAAGTCGTATTCATTATAAGGGTATTCGTCGCACGGTCGCCCGTCATTGCCGATATGTTGGGTGGTGTAGCCATGGCGCCACATTAATCCGATGCCTACCAGGGGTACTTTAAGATCGCCGGCTGATTTCATGTGGTCTCCAGCTAGGATACCTAAGCCGCCGGCGTAAATCTGAAATTCTTCATGTAGCCCATACTCCATACAGAAATAAGCTACCTTGGGAAGTGACTGATTGTAATAACGCATATCCACTCTCCTATCACCATATTTTGAGATCGGGATCCAGGATAAGTCATATTTGAATACGACAGTTATCTGAAGTTTATCAAATGTAGCCTAGGTTTGTAAACCGGTAAGTATTCCTAGTTCTTAACTAGGATTAACACTGACCGGCATTTACGTTATATAGTTAAGATGAAAGTAGTTTTAATTCTTTATATAGTTATTATAACCTTAAAACTGCTGCCACCACAAGATTGGCGAAAAAGCCAGATAGTGTCAACTTATTGTAGGGTATTTTAATTTTTCGTCCTTTTAAATTTTAATGAGTCGAAAACTGTATATAATGCGTGTCTATCCGCCCTGCTTTTTATAGCTATCCTTTTCTTGCGACGACCAACCTTATCTTCAACTATTGCTTTATCCATAAATTCTAAGTAAGAGTTTGTAAAAGAACCCATTATAATATATCATTTGGTTGGCAAAGCTTGCCTTGATTTTATAAGGATTGCCTTAAAATTGGAAACTGTATTAGGGCCAAAAGCACAGTTTTGGATGAACCTAGAAACAAATTATCAATTAACAAAGGTTAGATTAGAAAGAGAAGCAGATTTAGAAGCAGATTTGGAAATCCTTAAAAATAACTATATTCAGTAGGTTTAGGAGGTTACAACATGCGGGTAGGAGTATTTCAGTTTGCCCCGGTGTTTGGGGCAATAGAAACGAATTTAAAGCGGGTAGAGGAAGCGTTAAGCCAAGTAGAGGCAGATTTATTCGTTTTGCCGGAACTTTTTAATTCGGGGTACCAGTTTGCCTCGCAGGAAGAAGTAGCCCAGTTGTCCGAGGAGATTCCCGGGGGTTTAACAACAGAACGCTTGAGTCGTTTAGCGGCTGATCGGAAAATGGTAATTGTCGCTGGGATGCCAGAATATGATCCGGCTCAGGATAAATACTATAACGCTGCGGTAGTCGTAGGGCCGAATGGATATATGGGTAAATACCGCAAAATCCACCTCTACTATAAGGAAAATCTTTGGTTCAGTTTGGGAGATTCCGGATTCCTAGTGGTCGAGATGGCTTCCGGCGTCCGTATTGGGGTAATGATTTGTTTTGACTGGTTTTTTCCGGAATCGGCGCGTTCACTGGCCTTGCAGGGGGCTCAAATTATCTGTCATCCTACTAATTTGGTATTACCTTACTGCCAGCAGGCTATGTTAACCCGATCTCTGGAGAATGCGGTAATTTCCATTACCGCCAATCGTGTGGGTAAAGAACAAAGGGATAAGGATAATGAAGAGCTAGCTTTTACCGGCCAGAGTCAGGTAGTGGATGTTCAAGGCCGAGTTCTGTTACGTTTAAGTGAAACGGAAGAACGGGTAGCTGTAGTTGAAGTGGATCCGGCCTCAGCTTTAGAAAAAAAGCTTAATGTTTATAATCACCTCTTTAATAATCGACGACCCGAGCATTATCGGTCGATGTTTCCAAAGTAGGGTGGCTTTATAACTTAAGATCCTTGGGCGATCCACGGGAAAGGCTCGATTGAGCGCAAGGATACATCCAAATACTTCCGGGCATACGTGGAAATAACCGTGTAAAAATAAACTTATGAAAGTACGATTTTTCATCTATGGGGTAACCGGCTGGGGAATGGAAGTATTCTGGACAGGTTTAGGCTCCCTCGTTCGGGGCGATTGGGATTTGAGCGGATATACTTATCTTTGGATGCTGCCGATATACGGTCTGGCCGTTTTTCTTGAACCCCTCCATGACCGGATTCGGCTGATGCCCTGGGTAACTCGGGGGTTAATCTGGGCGGCGGTGATTCTATTGTTCGAGTATGCAGCTGGTTGGCTTCTCCGCCACCTACTAGGTTTTTGTCCCTGGGATTATAGCGCTTGGACCCGATACACCCTGGATGGTTTAATACGCTTGGATTATACTCCGGTTTGGTTTGCAGCCGGGTTACTGTTTGAAAAATATCATGACTTCTTAGACCGTTTTTTCGTGAAACAGACTTTTACCTGGAGAAGATAAGACCAAGTAAGTACGGTAAATTTGCGGAAGGTTGAAAAATCAAGAGAAAATACAAGGATAACGGAGAAAACTAGCCGGGAGAGAAGTGGGAACGGCTGGGTTGACACGGTTTGGGTCGGATGCTATAATTATTAATGTTTCGGCAAGGGGACAATATGGATAAATAAAATAACGGTTTAATTTTTATAGGCGCCATTAGCTTAGCTGGTAGAGCATCCGACTCTTAATCGGAGGGTCCGGGGTTCGAATCCCTGATGGCGCACCAGTTGAAAACCTTATCCCGCAAGGCTTTGCGGGATTTTTGATTTTGGGGCGCCAATATGGATGATGACGACTACGATGATGAAGATTAAAGGAATTCCAAACACCACCGAACGCCCGGCTTGCAGGTTTTCTGCCTATGCCGGGCGTTTTTCATCCAGTAGTTTCCAGGCCTTGCCTTTATAATCTTGCCGCCCAAATCTCGCCCAAATCATCCAATTCAAGTCAGCCGTCATAATCCAGGGTTTTTATACATAACTGTGTAATCCCGGTAAAAGGATACTAACGCCAAACAAAGTGAAGAGCACTACGATAAAACCAGTCACCACCAGCCAGGCACTTTTACGGCCTTTCCATTCACGGGTCCGGCGAGCATGCAAATAGGCGGCATAAACGGTCCAAGTGATCAGAGACCAGGTTTCTTTGGGGTCCCAACTCCACCAATTTCCCCATACCTCTTCAGCCCAAATAGCCCCAGTAATAATGACCAGAGTGAGGAGGGTAAAGCCCAGGACCACAAGTTTATAAATCTTTTCGTCGATACTCATTAAATCCGCCGCGGGAAGATTTGCTTGTAATAAATAGAGGAAGCCTAAACAAAAGGCCAGAGCAAAGCAAGCATAAGCTATTACCGCGGTTGCTACATGGGCGTGCAGCCAGTTGCTCTGTAAAGCTGGCATCAGGGGTCGCAACTCCGAAGGCAGAGAACTGGCTACCGATAATAATACGGTTAGAAGCAAAGCCACCGCCAGGTCGAACAGGGGGGAAGGGTGCGATGTGCGTATAAATAGAGCAACTAATAATACCATGCATACGAATATGATAGTAAATTCGTACATATTAGCAAAGGGAACCCGGTTGGCCCCCATAATCCGAAAGCCAAGCGTACTTACCAGTGATAATAAGGCTAGGTACAAAAGCAGTGAGCTGATTTTACTCAAGAAAATGTGGGGATGCCATAGTCGGGCCAGATTAGTTGCTACTACTAGAACGAGTAGTATAAAGGACAGAGTTAACAACTGACTTTCCATTGAGCAGCTGATCAGCCTCCTTTTCCCGGGAAAATTAGTTGCCAGTAACGAGCCATCAATCCCAATAAAAGCAGCCCAAAACCAAGGAAAACCAGGTTTACGCCTGGGTCATATTTTAGTTGTAATCCAGAATAATAGGTAAAGCCCTCAAAAACAAACCGGTAAGCTCCCAGTTCAGCTTCCTGTCCCGGAGCTATAATGGCGGCATCAATAAGCCGACCGGCTTGATACAGCGTCAAACCAATATGTGGATTATTGGGGAGGGGAGTCCGGGAAAACACCCTCTTGTTATCCTCTGCATAATCCGGGAGGAAGACAGCACCCAGCACAACCATTTTTGTATCATCTAATTGGTATTTCCCATGGTTTTTGATCTTAATCGTCTGGGGGACGGCCTGGCTCACATCTTTAAGATTCATTATCCATCCCCAGGAACTCTGATAAATCTTAAGGTTGCCGGCCCGCAAAGGGTTATTAACGTAAACGAGTTGCTGATAGTCCCTGCCATCATAATGGGTTAAACTCAAGTCACTCGTATATTGACGCGGTTGAAAATCAGGATAATAGTCGATATTGAATGAAGCAAGAGTAAGTTCCCCGTCTTTAAAACCATGCGGGGATAAAGAGATTTTATCCCCAACCGAGATTTCCACCGCAGCGCTGTGGGCATAACCTAGGGACCAGGCGGCACCGACTAAAATGACCGCAATTGCTAGATGAAAAAGTAAAGAACCTGCACTTTTAATGGTAGCGGCTTTGCGTAGACGCTGATAAGCGCAGATTAAAAGGGTGAAGCACAAGATACCAATCAGGAGTTGAAACCACCAGGCTTGATAAAATTTGTGCATCGATAGAGCTACGATTATTTGACCCAGCATTTCCCCATAATGATCAAGGTAAAAAATCGGGTCCTGCCCCTGAGGAACAAGCGTCCCCAGGGCAGTTATGACCCCGATGCCGATTAATAAGTTAAGAGCAAAGCGCATGGAGGATAACCAGGCTATATAACTGGGCTTTTCCTTTTTTGCTTTCACCACACCAACCCCTCAGTAATTAGACGCACACTCATTGAATCTGTCCTCGCGCCGCAAGGGCTAATTTTATTGACTGATGAGCAGCATCAAGAGCAATATTCAGGTTGTTCAGCGTTTCAGTAGGATTGTGAAAGCCATAGCCATTGGTCACCATGACGTAATCCAAATACCACTGCGCTTTGCGGTGCAGAGCCATGGCTTCTTGAAGTTTGCCCTGATTAACCGTGGGGTATTCCTGGCTGAGCTTAAGTTCATTAATGGCTTCCACAACCGCATAAGCGGCCAGCTCTTGACTTTGCTTGCACTGGGTTTGAATAGTATCTACTCTCTGCTCTAACCAATCCGTGCCATTACGGTGGCAGGTGGTACAGCTCGCTTCAATATTGTTGAGAGGACTCTGCCATACATGAGAACTTATTTTTTTATTGCCTACTTTGGTGTAGGGCATGTGGCAATCGGCACAGGCCAGCCCGGCAGATTGATGCGTGCTATTCATAAAAGTCTCGTATTCGGCGTGGCGCGGCTTAACCAGTCCGGTTCCAGCCACCGGATGGGTCCATTCACTAAAGTTTTTCTCATCATAGTAAGCTAGAATATGGTCGGCTTTGATTCCTTTATCCCAGGGGAAGGTTATTTTTTTGGTATTCGGCTCGAAATAATAGGTGACATGACATTGGGCACATACCAGACTGCGCATTTCTTGCTGACTAAGTTTAGATACCTCTTTACCCTGACGCTCCAAAGCCTCAATGAGTGCGGGGCGGCTTAACCTTAATTGCATGGTTTGTGGATCATGACAATCTAGACAGCCGATAGGTTCAGTAATCTCTGTTTTGATTGCGTCGAAAGACATCAGATAGTAATCAGAGCCGTATTTCTGCATCATTTCCGGAACCTGGGTTGATTTACACGTAAAACAGGAAGCACCGGCTTTTTTCCGAGCGGGATCAATCGCTAAAATATCTTCTATGGTATGTACGTGTCCGCGCGGCTCATTGTATTCAAATGCAAAGCCGAAGCCAGCATAGATGTCTTTCATATAGGGTTTGGTTTCAAAATGAGAAGGTTTTTCGATATTAGCATAATTGGCCTGATAACTATCCCAGTGGGCTGGATAAAACTTGGCCCAAGCCGCGGAGCTGGTTTCATTAATCCCTATTTCACCCTGGGGCCCTTCGAGAGCAACCTCATTATGAAGATTAAAAAAGTAAAAAGCAGCTGCCAGTACCAGGATTAGAGCTGGGACAGTAATTAAAGCCAACTTTTTGAATCTTACCGGATGCAAATCATCATCCTCCTTTATTATTTCGGGTGAACAATTGTTTTGTGACAATCGAAGCAATAATTGCCCCCATTTTGGCTTGTATCGCCAATATCCCCCATAATATCACCATGGCAACGTAAGCAATTGTCCTGCAGAACCTTCTTACTTAAACTGGTGGTGCGAATTTCAGTTGGCGTAGTATTCGTGAGGACGCGGTAGACATCGCGGGTGCCCGTGAAGGCTGCATAAGCACTACCGGTTACTAATCCATGCGGATCATGGCAATCCCCACAATTAGCATCTCTCGCATGGGATGAGTGTTGATAAGTGCTTACTTGTTCATCCATAGCATGGCATTTGCCACAGAAACCGGCTTCCGCTAAGCCCAAAGCCGGAATCTTAACCATTAGCATCATGGCTAAACCCAGAAGGGCCAGAATCCCCACCCATTTTAGTAATTTTTTCATGTAGCGAGCATCATCTCCTTTCAATTGACTTGGAATCTCTCGGAGCATTGGATTCCTAGGAACCAGAGCGATTCCATATCTAATCAGAAAAGGATATATTTACTTAATTCGATTATTCGATATTTATCGAGGATATCCTGCTTAAAGGGAAGCAGGAATTTGCATTTTAACTAAGAATACATAATAAGAAGAAAAAGTGTTTTTTTATGCATATTT
>JAAYQE010000133.1 GCA_012519455.1 Syntrophomonadaceae bacterium | reverse complement strand
CTTGGAATGGAGGTAAAATCTTGATAAGAAGCTGTTAAAGCACTAAATTGATCGGACCATCCCACGAAACGAGCCAGCAGGCACGCGAATTCGGCTCGCGTAATTAGGGCATCGGGACGATAAGTTTGATCTAGATAACCGCTTAAAGTTCCCCGACGCGCTAAGGTCGCGATATAGGGTGAGGCCCAGTGTCCTTCGATATCGCTAAAACCGTACGGAGTAAGGGTATTTATCTCAATCTTTCGTGCAGCCATGCCCCCGTTCCGGCTATCTAACGCAACGACTTGGACTACGTTGTCCTCCGGCAATTGCTTAAAATACCAGACAAAGTAACCTTCTCCGCCAACGGGAATCCTTTCCCTTTTACCATCTCGTCCATACAGGTAAAGCCGATCCGCGGTGGTGTTGCCGGTGATACGGATAACCTTACTTTGTTTTTGGGCTAACAGGGCCAATTGAGGCGGCTCGGCTTGAGATCCTGCTACTTCTACCGCGGCTAACCCGGTTTCCCAGGGAGCTGGGCTCTGTAACCAATAGAGCCGGGCCGCTTCGCCACTAACAATATCTTCAGGACCTATACGATAACCATTCTTGGTAATTAGGGTCCCTGAGGTAACTTTTCCCTCACTTCCATCCGCAAGTATCAGGCGCTGCTCTGCTGGTTCGTAGCTCTTGATTACCTGGTTTTCTTCGTGGGCCGATTCAGCCAGGTCCAAACGCCAGATCTGATCGCTATTGGGTTTGGTTATTAAGCGGACCCAGCCTCCTGGGGATAAAGAACCAGGTTCGATTTGCAACCCCCGGCGGTAGATCCGTGTTTCTTCCGTTAACCGGTACTGCCCAAAACGATTGAGGTGATCAATTACATAAATCACTTTCTGTTTTTCACTCAGGTACATGACCCGACCAAAAGTAACCGTGCTGTTAGCCATAATCGAAATTATATTCTGGGATTCGGGTACCAGTACCGCCATGACATGGTCCCCTGATTGTAGTTCTTCAATAGAGGCGGTCTTCCGGTCGCGAATAATGGGTGCTCCTTCAAAAAGCGTATAGCCTTTTCCTGATTCCAACTGCAGCTTCTGGTTTTCTGGCTCTACACGTACCACACGGCCTAAAGCTAGCTCTCGTTGTACCGCCAGATACTGTACCTGCTGCGTAACCGGCGAAAGCACTAAACGAACATTCATCCCGGGTAAAATTTGTTCCAGACAGCCCACTTCTCCGGCGCCATAAGGAGCATCGGCTAGGCTGGAATCTAGCAATCGGTCCGTAACCGATACTGCGGCCCGGGGGGCCAGCGTATACGGACGGTTTTCTTTCAGCAGCCAGATCTGCCGCTTCTCTAGATCGACCCGGTCTACGAGGCCCCGTTTTTCTATATACCCGGCGGTTACTTGCCACAAAGTCTGGGATAAAGGATTGAGGGAGCCGGAAACCTCTACACCGGAAGGTATTTCTTCCATCGTATGTACAATACGCTCATTCACCACTACCGATGGCTCGGCCCGTTTATCTAAGTAAAATCCGCCTTCCCGTCCAGCGGTATCTATTTCCATAAAAAGAGTACCCTGGTCGGTGTTTAAGGCCTGAATTCCCCCGGCTTGCCAGGTGCGGTTGATTAGATAAGCCGCGCGTGGGGTTTGATATAGATCGGCCCCGGGAAGAACCGTTTTTAAGGTATTAAACCCGGTTTTTCCGTCTTTAACCGTCTGAATTGCTTCTGGTGGCAGTTTGATCGTTTGGCCGCCGGCTAAAGATACCTGGTCCGTCGCAATAACTTTTTCTACGACCCCGCTGATGACCGGTTGCCCGTAAACCAAGGCAAAATCTTGCGCCAAGCGATTATACTGACCGGCCTCTGCCGGGGTGCGTATCTCCTGGCCATATACCCGCACGCAATATTCACCCGCTAGGGCCTGGGGAATAAAAACCTGTTCTACGTTATTCCGATTATCTGGTTGCCCCTCGGGATTTAGGTCTTGATTACCCCGGTACTGCTGACCAGCCGGATCAATCACCAATAAATCGAGGTTGTTCACCAGGGCCCTCCCGGAGGAAGAAGAAGAAGCCTCTAGCGCTTCCGGATCACTCCAGACCAGCGTCGCCTTAAAAGGTTGTTTATCTTCAAGAATACGAAAAGAATATTCGCGGTAATTACCGTTTTCAACGCCCAACTTTTCGTCTACATACTGAAAAGAACCATCCCGCAAGGCCAATACGGTACCGGTTAAATCAAGAAGACCAAAGCCTAAGGCGGGATTGGGGCCACCATCTGGCAACCGCGCCCCATTAATTAGGGCCGCTTTAAGTAACGCAGCCGATGGCTGGGCGACTCCCTCCCCGACTTGAAACCATTCCCGCAACAAAGTAGTAGCTCCACCAGCTACGGCGGCGGCCATACTACTGCCGCCCATGCAAGTATAATGGGAGTTAGCGGCAAAATTACTTTCGATTAAACGGGAGCAGGCAGAAAGGACCGCTGATCCCGGGGCCACCAGATCCGGTTTAAGTCGGCCATCCCCGGCCGGTCCCCGGCTTGAATAGCCCAGCACTTGGGCAGTGTCGTCTGCTTCCGGACTGAGGGCCGGCCGCGCACTTTGGCTGGCCCCGATAACTAAAGCGTTTTTGCTATTCGCCTCAGAAGTTAAGGAATGTACTTTAGGACCGCTATTTCCGGCCGCGATAAGCGGTAAAAAGTCGGGATAGCGCCGAACAAACGCGTCAATCTGAGCTGCGGTATTTCCGTAACTGCAGGTACCGCCCCCCCAACCGTTAATATGCACCCTTACGCCGGCGGAATAAGCTGGATAAAAAAGCTGATGTAAATCGGACGGAGGTTCGAGCTGGGTTCCTCCATCTAGAAGGGCCTGGAAATAGAGGCTGGCCCCGGGGGCTATTCCTTTAAACTGGCCGTCCGAAGCGGCCCCGG
>JAAYQE010000132.1 GCA_012519455.1 Syntrophomonadaceae bacterium | reverse complement strand
GAAATAACCCCCCAGGAAAAAGAATGTGAAAAGGAAGTAAAATATGCTGCAAAAACTAATCTTGCGGTGCAAATATAGCGGAGAGCAAAAGGCTAACTATAATTGGGGTTCACTTTTCCATGGGTTCCTGATTAATGCATTGCCGCCCGAGATATCGGAAGTGCTTCACCAGAGCCGGTTGCGGCCTTTTTCTCAATATGTTTTGCCCCAGCCTGATCAGCAATTGACCTGGACGATCGGCTTATGGGACTCCAATATTGCTCCCCATATAATTCAAGCGGTTATACCACTAATTAAGATAGAACTACAGCAAAAGGCAATGACTTTAGAAGTTGCCGAAGTCCAGAGAATCTGCCAGAGTGAACAAGAATACTTTGGTCAGTTTTTTACTGGGGGTACCCCTTGCCGCCGCTATGAGATAGAGTTTTTAACGCCTTGCACCCATAAGCAGTATGGTTTATATGCATTATTCCCCAGTCCGGAATTGATTATAAAAAGCCTTAATAACCGCTACTGTGCTTTTGTCGAGGATGTATCCTTGGATGAGCCCGAAGCCATGGAGCAAATAACTGCACATATCCGCATTGTCCGTTATTCCTTGCGTTCCGCTGTTTATTACCTAGAAAATACCAAAATTACTGGGTATATGGGCAGAATAACCTTAGTTGTTAGTGGACCTGAACAACTAGCTCGATTGGCCGGTGCCCTGCTTTCGTTCGCAGAGTATAGCGGATTAGGCATAAAAACAGCATTAGGTATGGGTGGTGTAACAATTAAGGAAATAAGGTAGTGATCTTATTTCGAGATACGGTAAGAACCTAAATTGAGCACCGCGAGAAGCAATCTGGAGTAAGAGCGAGTAAATAAAAGAAAAGGCACATTGGAAATTAAGGGGCTGTCTAAATTATGCTGTATTTAAGGGGACGGAAACTAGTAATTTATTATTTTGGGGTGTGATATTATGAGCTTTCTTTATATTTATGAGCGGGCTGCGAAAATTGGGGTTCGGGACAACTGTATAGTGGTAGAAAGTGAAAAGGAAAATTTGAAACGCACTTTACCCATTGAGGGTGTGGAGAGCGTAATAATCTTTGGTGATGCTTCTTTAAGTTCCAAGTGTGTTATGCACTTTATGGAGAGAGATATTAACCTAACTTGGCTATCGAGTAAAGGGAAGTTTTACGGCCGTCTGGAATCTACACGCAATGTTAATATTTATCGACAGCGACGACAATTTGCTTGTGGCGAGGATGATGAATTTTGTCTGGCTTTATCTAAAAAGATTATAGTTGCCAAGGTGAAAAACCAGATTACAATTTTGCGCCGTTATCAAAGAAATCGGCCAGAAACATCCGTTCGAAACATTATTGATGCTATGGCGAAGCTAATACCTTTAATGGAGCGAGTTTACAACAAAAACCAATTAATGGGACATGAGGGTGTTGCAGCTCGATACTATTATCAGGGGTTAGCTGCCTTAGTTGAGCCTGAGTTTACTTTTTCAGGGCGAAACAGGCAACCACCTAGGGATCCTTTTAATTCACTTTTAAGTTTTGCTTATACACTATTAATGTATGATTTATATACTGCCGTAGTAAACCGGGGATTAAATCCTTACGCTAGCTTTTTACATAGCATAAGAAGCGGGCACCCGGCCTTATGTTCAGATTTAATGGAAGAATGGCGTGCTATTTTAGCGGATTCGTTAGCTCTTTATGTTACGAGTAAAGGTATTATTAAGCGCGATAACTTTCAGAAGCCTAATCCTGAGGGAGGAGTATATTTAGATAGTAAAGGGTCTAAAGCTTATATTGCGGAGTATGAAAAAAAAGTCCGCACCCGGTCACACTATATTACTTATGTTGATTATACTGTAAGTTTTCGGAGAGCTATAGAAATGCAATGTCAACGTCTAGCTAAAGCGGTTGAAGAAGGAGATCCATCAATATATCAGCCGGTGGTGATTAGATGATGAATACGCCGAGCAGTAATCGCATTTTTGTTTTTGATGAATTTATTGCAGAAGAGAGGCGAAAATACTTGGTTGTGGTGATTTATGATATTGTGGACAATCGCCGTAGGGCAGCCTTTGCTAAATATCTTCAGGGCTTTGGAGTTCGGGTGCAAAAATCAGCATTTGAATGTATTTTGCCAAACGCTAAATATGAAAAGCTAATAAAAGGGATACCCAAATTAATAGGGAAAGAAGACCAAATCAGGGTTTACAAATTAACTAGCAATGCTGATATTAGAGCATGGGGAACAGTTGACTTGATTGAAGAGGAAGAAGTTGTGATTTTATAGTTTTTATTAGAGCATTTAAAGGCGAGAACCTAAATCGAGAGCCGCAAGAATCAATCTGGAGTAAGAGCAAGTAAATGAAAGAAAAAGTACATTAGAAATCAAGCAGTTATTTAAATTATGCTGGTTAAGAAAGAAATTATCTTTTGCTCCGCAAAGTGTAGTTTTAGGGCAGGTATAATACGGTGTAGCAGCGACAGGATTGAAAACAAAGGACCCCTTTAAGGGGACGGAAACTATTTTAAGTTATTCCATTACAAACATTTGCTTCAATTGAAAACAAAGGACCCCTTTAAGGGGACGGAAACTTTGCGAGTTTAGATATACATTTTTCAAAGTGTATTGAAAACAAAGGACCCCTTTAAGGGGACGGAAACATAATGTGGGCCTCCTTTGTTTTTTATAAAATTTTCATTGAAAACAAAGGACCCCTTTAAGGGGACGGAAACTCGTCAAGTTTTGGAAAATTGAAAAGGGAAATTTTAAACGTAGGAGAGAGATATTAGCCTAACTGTGACCTTTGAAGAGGAGGAAGTCTTGATTTTATAGCTTTTTATTAATGAATTTAAAGAGGTGATAATTTTGCGCAGGGTTTTATTTAGTACTTTGGGAATGACCGACCCAATAAAAAATGATTACGATGGACCGTTCTTACATATCATGCGGTACTATAAACCACAAAAGGTGTATTTATTTATGACTCAACGAGTATGCGAGCTGGCTGACCAAGATGACCGTTATCGCATACATGCATCCAAACTTTGTAAACAAGAGGGTTTCAATTGTGAAATCATTGAACTGCGTTATGAAGACATTGATAATCCTCAAGAATTTGATATCTTCTATCCCATTTTTGAGAAAGAGCTAATTAATATTCACAGTAAAAATGCAGATTGCCAGATATTAATTAATCTTTCCTCCGGAACACCGCAAATGAAATCGGCCTGTCATTTGCTTGCTATAACAACACCATTCCCGGTTGTCCCTATCCAAGTGACTACTCCGAATGAACGCGAGAATTATGGTTCCCCGGATTATGATTTAGAAAAAAGTTGGAAGAATAATTTGGACAATCATCCTGAATTAGAACCTAAAAATAGAGCAAAACAAGTAGAATCTGAAAATCTTCGTTTTCTCTTTTTAAGGGAGGCAGCCATAAGTAATATCAATGCCTACAACTATACCGCTGCCTTTAACATATTGACCGCGGTCAAAGAATTTATCTCCGAGGATGTTATGCGACTATTAAGGGCAGCCCAGCATCGCAAAAATATGGAATTAAAAGAGGCGGAAAGAGAAAGTAAGCTGGCAAAATACGATCTATTTCCCATGAAATCAAGTGATGTAAAAGAACTTTTTGAGTATCTGTTATTATTAGGTCTGCAACAGAAGTCCGGGCAGTTAATGGATTTTGTGCGGGGGATCTCACCCGCTTTAAGCAGATTGTTTGAGTACTTTTTACAGGAAAAATGCCGGCGAAAGGTGAAAAGAGATTACTGTGTGCAAAGCTCCTTAGATCCTGACCATTGGAAGATAAAACGTAATAAGTTAGAAAAAAAGGATCCACAATTGCTATCTTACTTTGATGAGAGATTTAATGGGTTTAGAGATAACAGTGATCTATCGTGCTCCACACTTCTACCTATAATTGAGTTTGATTGTGGAATAACCGGTAGGTACCCCAATGAGGTAGCATTGAAAAAAGCGCAGGACATGCGCAAGGTCGAGGAAAATATTAGGAACCCTGCCGCCCATTGTATTACAGCCATTAAGGAAGAGCAGTTTACTAAGGTAGCTGGTATCTCCAGCGAACGATTATTAAGAGATATGCAATGGATGTTTAAGTATATTTATCCTCATTACTTTTCCTCTGATGTAGATGCGTGGGATAGCTATAATATGATGAATGAGTATATTATTGGCAGATTAAAAGGGGATAATAGCGATATTTTAGGATAGTCGGTGGGTGGGCTAAAGTTAGCATAAGTAATAATTTAAAAATAATAAAAAGTGCTAGAAGAATTCACCCCTTGGAAGGTAAAACTTTCAAGGGGTTCTTTATTTTTATCCAGAGTGACAGCCTCTGGTCATGGGTAAAGGTTAAAATAAACCCAATACGATTTAGCTATTTTAAGGAAAAAATTGGCGAGGCATAAGGGATAAAGTTTAATTGACTTATAAAAGCTAAGTATTGATCACTCTATTTAAAAAG
>JAAYQE010000131.1 GCA_012519455.1 Syntrophomonadaceae bacterium | reverse complement strand
TAGAAATGGTAATGCCCGGCGACAACATTCAAATGAAAATTGAATTAATTACGCCCATCGCTCTGGAAGAAGGTTTGCGCTTCGCTATCCGTGAAGGCGGCCGTACCGTGGGCGCCGGCGTTGTAACTAAAATTATCGATTAAGACGGCTAACTGCTGACAGAGCAGCACACCTCTGTGTGGATCGATAGTTGGGGTGCATGATGGACAGCCCCGTTAGCGCTTACTGCTAACGGGGCTGTATGTTAAGCAGGCCCCTGGTTATAATAAGTAGTTACTGCATTATTTCTGCGGCTGCCATCATGACAAAAAAGTTTGACAACGCCATATAAAGTATGGTAAATTTGAAAAAGTGAAATCTCAGCTGCAGCCTGGGGTTATACTTTAGTTTACAGGCATTTAAAGCCCAACATCGTGTTTTAGGGGGTGTGAGCAGTGCGCGTCAAAATTACTATGGCTTGCGGTGAGTGTAAACGGCGGAACTACATTACGACAAAAAATAGACGAACCACTCCGGATCGTATTGAGTTAAACAAGTATTGTCCGTTTTGCAAAAAACATACCGCCCATAAGGAAACAAAGTAGCGTTTACTTGTTTGCCTAAGCGTCTGGTAGGTGAGCGTAAGCCATATTTGATTTTTGTTGCAAGGATGTGGTTAAGTGGCTGCCAAGGTTAAAGGCCTGACAAAATATTTTAAGGAAGTCAGACAAGAATTGAAAAAGGTTCACTGGCCCAATCGCCGTGAACTAACAGTCTATACGTCAATGGTACTGACGACCGTGCTGTTTATCGGTGTTTTCTTTTGGCTGCTTGATGCAGGCTTTACTGAGCTGCTGAAGCTGATTCTCCAATAGTAAGGAGGTAAGGGTAATTCCCTCGCCCATGAGTAAAAACTGGTATGTGGTGCACACATATGCAGGTTATGAAAACAAAGTAAAAACAAATTTGGAAAAACGTGTAGAGTCCATGGAGATGCAGGATAAGATTTTTCGTGTTCTTGTACCCATGGAAAAAGAGTATGAAATTAAAAACGGCAAAAAGAAAGCTACGCTGAAGAAAGTATTTCCCGGTTATGTGCTGGTGGAAATGATTATTACTGATGATTCTTGGTATGTTGTTCGCAACACTCCAGGTGTCACCGGATTTGTTGGACCCGGCTCCAAACCTATTCCTCTCTCGCCAAGCGAAGTTGCCCAGATCCTTAAACAGATGGGTATGGACGAGCCCAAACCTAAAATTGATTTTGAAGTTGGCGAAAGTGTGCGGGTTGTTGATGGACCGTTTGCTGATTTTATCGGCAATGTAGAAGAAGTGCTGCCGGACAGACGTAAAATTAAAGTCCTTGTCTCTATGTTTGGCCGGGAGACCCCGGTTGAGCTTGATTATTTTCAGGTAGAGAAGCTATAGCAAAGATGGGAGGTGTGCTAGATGGCAAAGAAAGTAAAAGGTCTTGTTAAACTGCAAATTCCTGCGGGCAAAGCTACTCCTGCGCCCCCGGTAGGTCCTGCTCTAGGTCAGCATGGTGTTAACATCATGGGTTTTTGTAAAGAGTTTAACGAGCGTACTGCTAAACAAGCAGGCTTGGTGATTCCTGTGGTAATTACCATTTATGAAGACCGCTCTTTCAGCTTTATTACCAAAACCCCACCTGCCGCTGTACTGCTAAAAAAAGCAGCAGGGATTGATACTGCTTCCGGACAGCCGAATAAAGTTAAAGTTGCAACTGTGTCACGGGATAAAGTGCGTGAAATTGCAGAGCTTAAAATGGAAGTCCTTAATGCCAATGATGTAGAAGCTGCGATGCGGATGGTTGAAGGAACAGCACGCAGTATGGGTATTACTATTCAATAATTTTTTATTACTATTATTATTTTTCAAGCTTATTTATTGCGTGGGAGAGGTGCTGCCGCCTCGCTCGCACCACAAGGAGGAAAAGAAATGGCTAAACACGGTAAAAAGTATTTAGAAGCCAGAAAGCTAATTGATCGTGAACATCATTATGAGCCGGAAGAAGCATTAGCTCTGGCGCAAAAGACTGCAGCTACCAAGTTTGATAGTACCGTTGAGCTGGCTGTCAGACTGGGTGTCAATCCTAAACATGCTGACCAGCAGGTTCGCGGTGCTGTGGTGCTCCCTGCCGGTATCGGTAAAGAGGTAATTGTTGCTGTTTTTGCCAAAGGTGAGAAAGCTAAAGAAGCAGAAGCTGCCGGCGCAGATTTTGTTGGCGCAGATGATCTGGTGGCCAAAGTTCAAGAGGGTTGGTTTGCTTTTGATGTGGCAGTGGCTACGCCGGATATGATGGGTACAGTTGGTAAACTTGGTCGTATTTTAGGTCCCAGAGGACTGATGCCCAACCCTAAAACCGGTACTGTAACCATGGATGTTGCCCGTGCCATCAATGAGATTAAAGCCGGTAAAGTGGAGTATCGTGTGGATAAAAGTGGTATCGTCCACGTACCCATTGGCAAGGTATCATTTCCAGTGGAGAAGCTGTTGGAGAACTTTTATACCATTATTGATACTCTGCTTAAAGCTAAACCACCTGCAGCGAAAGGGCAGTATCTGCGTTCCATTACAGTTACGACCACCATGGGACCAGGCATTCGTGTCAATACACAAAAAGCTGCTCAGCTGGGTAAAGAAAAATAATTAATCTTGCCAAAAACGGGTGTATATGATACAATGCGCCCGAGTATGATAAATATTAAACCAGTTTAGACTGCAGACAGCAGGTGTCCCGATGGACTTAAACTATTGCCTGCCGAGGTCGGAATATCATTAACAGTGTTGCGTGATTTCAACCTGTGATGGTCTCCGTGTGTCTGCACGGAGACCATTTTATTCTGTAGTCAAACAACCATGTACTTTCTCAGACGCTAAAGACTGCAAGCTGTTGTTTTTGTCCGTAAAGGAGGTGGAACGATGAGTATTACTAGAGAAAGAAAAATGGAAGTTGTTGCCGAAGTTAAAGAAGATTTAAGTAATGCTAAAGCAGCGATTGTTACAGATTATCGGGGTTTGAATGTGGAGCAAATGACCGCCTTACGTCGTGCCCTGCGGGCTGAAAGTGTCAAATATATTGTTGTCAAAAACACACTGGTACGGCTTGCTGCGCATGAGCTTGGTTATGAAGACCTCGACTCCTACCTGGAAGGGCCAACTGCCATTGCTTTTGGTTTTGAAGATCCGGTCGCTCCTGCCAAGGTGTTATCTAAATTCGCCAGGGAGTTTGACAAACTGGAAATCAAAGGCGGTTTGTTGGAAGGTGCACTGATTGATCCTGCACGCATTAAAGCTTTAGCTGCTTTACCGACCCGTGATGTTTTACTGGGACAGGTGGCAGGCGCCTTTGCCTCACCTATGACCGGCTTTGCCGGAGCAGCACAAGCCCTGCTGCGTAAATTTGTTGGCACACTGGATGCTGTACGTGAACAAAAAGCTGCTGAGGCTTAATTTTATATCAAACTACAAAAAATATTAATCTTTACTGATTAAGGAGGAACTATAAATGTCTAAAGTTGCTGAAGTTCTGGAAATTGTTAAAGGGATGACAGTGCTTGAACTGTCCGAATTAGTTAAAGCTTTTGAGGAAGAATTTGGTGTAAGCGCAGCCGCTCCTGTGGCCATGGCTGCTGTGCCTGCTGCTGCCGCTGATGCTCCTGCAGCTGCTGAACAAACCGAATTTGATGTAATTTTAACCGCTGCCGGTGACAAAAAAGTTGCTACCATTAAAGTTGTACGCGAAGTTACCGGGCTTGGCTTAAAAGAAGCCAAAGAGCTGGTTGATAATGCTCCCAAGGCTGTTAAAGAAAAAGTCAGCAAAGAAGAAGCTGAAGCTCTGAAAGCTAAGCTTGAAGAAGCTGGTGCCAGCGTCGAACTTAAGTAAGTTTTTTTATAGTATGAAAAGGCACCCTGTTACGGGTGCCTTTTTCCCATTTCTTAATACCGGAACCCGTCAGGGAAATATTTCCTCGTTTTCTTGACATAGGGAAACACTTGTGATATTATTATAAATTGCTTAACAATGCCTTCTTTGCTGCATTAATGCATATTATTTTGTTGTTAGGGAAAGACTAAGACGTTACGAGTGCTGTTAAAGCTTTTTTGTTATAGGTAAAAATGCGGGGAAGGTATTGTTTTTTCCATAGCGGGTAAAACCTAGGGACAGGAGTGAATGCCTGAATGTTCAAAGTCATCGACGCGGGAACAAGGGAGCGCCGCAGCTATGCCCGGATTGACGAGGTCTTGGATCTGCCTAATCTCATCGAGATCCAGCAAACATCTTATCAGTGGTTTCTTGAAGAAGGACTGCAGGAGATGTTTAATGAAATTTCACCGATTCAGGACTTTACGGGAAATCTGGTGCTGGAATTCATTGGATATTCCCTGGGGGAACCTAAGTATTCCGTAGATGAATGCAAAGAGCGCGACGCCACCTACTCGGTGCCGTTACGCGTGCGGGTTCGCCTGATCAACAAAGAAACCGGTGAAGTGAAAGAGCAGGAAGTATTTATGGGCGATTTTCCCCTGATGACGAAAAACGGCACTTTTATTATTAATGGTGCTGAACGTGTAATCGTCAGTCAGTTAGTTCGTTCGCCCGGTGTTTATTTTAACAGCCAAATTGATTTCAGCGGCAAGGTACTGCATTCAGCTACCATTATTCCCAACCGGGGGGCTTGGCTGGAATTTGAAACTCATGCTAATGATGTGATTTATGTTCGTATTGACCGTACCCGGAAAGTACCGGTCACGGTACTTTTACGTGCCATTGGCTATGGTACCAATAATGATATTCTGCACCTCTATGATCATGATCCACGTATTTTAGCAACATTGGAAAAAGACCATACCGATTCCTTTGAATCTGGCATTTTAGAAATCTATAAGCGCCTGCGTCCGGGCGAGCCCCTGAATGTAGACAATGCCCGTTCGCTTTTCGAATCATTATTCTTTGAGCCTAAACGGTATGATTTTGCCAGTGTGGGGCGTTATAAAATAAATAAAAAATTCGCTTTGCCCCCGCGCATTAAGCAGCATAAACTGGCTGAAAATGTAGTTGATGCGGAAGATAATATTCTCGCTCGTGCCGGTGAGATCGTAACTGCAGAAATGGCGGAGTTGTTTGAGGAAAAAGGTATTACCCGGGTGCGCATCGAGCACAATGAACGGGAGATCACCGTCTTAAATAATGAGCAGATATCTGAGACAACCAAAAATTTAACCCGGGAAGATATTGTGGCCACCATCGGTTATCTTTTAAACTTAGCCGATGGTATTGGCAGTGTAGATGATATCGACCATTTAGGCAATCGCCGTCTGCGCAGCGTCGGTGAATTGTTACAGAACCAATTCCGTATTGGCTTGTCGCGGATGGAGCGCGTAGTACGGGAACGCATGACTATTCAGGACGTAGAAGCCATTACCCCGCAGGCACTGATTAATATACGTCCCGTCATCGCTGCTGTGAAAGAGTTTTTTGGTTCCAGTCAGTTATCACAGTTTATGGACCAAACTAATCCCCTGGCTGAGCTGACACATAAGCGCCGTCTTTCTGCATTGGGGCCGGGCGGCTTAAGCCGTGAGCGGGCCGGTTTTGAAGTGCGTGACGTGCACCACTCTCACTACGGTCGTATGTGTCCCATTGAGACACCTGAAGGACCCAACATTGGTTTGATAGGATCTTTATCAACATACGCCCGAATTAATGAATATGGTTTTATTGAAACTCCCTACCGTAAAGTTGATAAAGCCAATGGTCGGGTCACAGAAGAGATAGTTTATCTAACGGCTGATGATGAAGATCACTATACGATAGCACAGGCTAATGCTGAGCTGGATGATGAGGGGTATTTCTTAAGTCAGCGCGTGACCTGCCGCCATCGCCATGAAACTATTACCCGGCCGCCTTCTGCGATTGACTTTATGGATGTCTCGCCTAAACAGTTAGTTTCGGTGGCGACTGCTTTAATTCCTTTTTTAGAAAATGATGATGCTAACCGTGCTTTGATGGGGGCGAATATGCAGCGCCAGGCAGTGCCTCTGCTGCGGACAGACGCGCCGCTGATCGGGACAGGCTTGGAGTATAAAACTGCACGTGATTCCGGCGTAGTAGTCCTGGCTGAAAAAGCCGGTGAAGTTGTTTATGTAACTTCCACCACCATTATTATCCGCCGGACAGAAGATCCTGAAGCACCCAACCGTGTGATTAACGGTCGTACCGGTGAAATCTTTCCCGGAGAGCCGCGCCTGCACTATCAACGCGGATGCGACATTTATCAACTGCAAAAGTTTAAGCGTTCCAACC
>JAAYQE010000130.1 GCA_012519455.1 Syntrophomonadaceae bacterium | reverse complement strand
GGTCTCCGTGGCCGTGACTGTTAATGACCAAATCCACCCGTTCTGGCTGGCACTCCTCAATAACCTCCATCTCCAAGCCGGTATCAATAACTGCCCTTATCTCATCCTCAATCAATAAACAATTACAATATGGAAACCGCGTCGGTTGTTTGCCTTGGAGGAGATTTAAGTTTTTACAAACCGGGATAATCATCTTTATACCCCCCACTCCATTTTGGTTTACATATATATTTAATTTTTACATTTATTTTCAAGTTTAATGAATTTAACTTTGTATTTAATGAAATTTAACGGCTTAGATCTTTTTTAGGTCTTTTTTCCAACATTCTATATTTTCTATAATTAGTGAGGAATTCCTGCTCCCTAAGCATATTTTTGCCTAGTTATGGAAAACTGCATAGGAAAATAAGCTTATAACCTTTGTGGATTACATAAGTTTCCCTTATATATTGCATAAGTTATATATATTGCATAAGTTATGCGAAATTTTAACATAATAGAGTTATATTCCGCCGCCAATGAATCGCCAATGAATTTGGAAATTAATGAAGGAGATGATTTAAAGTGTCTAAAGTCATGAAATGTATGTGCGAAGAGTGTTACTATAACCAGAATTTTGCATGTAACGCTGATGCCATCGAGGTTCGGTCTAGCGGGGATAAGATGGTGGAAACTTCGGCGGGAACGTCCTGTCATACCTTTAAACTCAGAAGCGACCGCCCCTAGATGAGCCCCTTGATCCTTGATGATGGGCCTCTTGCGCAATAGAAAATTGTTTCGGTTGGCGGTTCAGCGGAAGGTTATAGAAAATGGATAACTAAATCCACCACTTCCGGCGTATTACCAATGCGAACTGGCGGCCCCCAGGTGCCAAAGCCACAAGAAACAATCACCTGCAGCGTATCTTTACGCAAATAACCCCAATCGATCTCAAATATTTTTTGGGTGATGAGATTATTGGGAAAAAATTGACCGCGGTGGGTATGTCCCGACAATTGTAAATCAACGCCTATCGCTTGCGCTTCTTCCAGATTAAAGGGTTGATGATCGAGTAAAATAATGGGTAGGGAATAATCTATTCCCTCCATTATTGTTTTTAAATCCTGACGGGATTTTTGGGCATGGCGTTGACGAGCTGGATCATCGCGTCCCACCAGATAAAAACTATCGGCTACCTGCACATAATCATCCCGCAGTACCGTTACGCCCGCCTGGCTAAGATAATACAGAGCCTCTTCCGCATGACCGCCAATGTATTCATGATTACCAAATACGGCATAAACCCCATATTTAGGGTGTAGTTGCTGAAACGTCTCCGGCATTTTCTGTTCAATAAAAGGGCCGATATCTTCATCGATAATATCCCCCGGTAAAAGTACCAGATCTGGATTTCGTTCATTGATCTGGTTGATCATCCGGGTTAAACGCCCGTTATGGACAATATTCCCTAGATGAATATCCGAAACTACAATTACGCGTAACGCTGACAAATCAGGGGTTGATTTAGGTATGGTCAATGCGTAATGACGAAAAACCGGATTACGGGCGTTCCAGGTGCCGTAAACGAGAATTCCGATCAGCAATCCTACTACTATCAAGCCAAAGGTGGCCGGCGATGGTTTTAAGCCGGCCGGAATAAACGGGAACCCCCGGTCCAATAAACGAATTAAATCAAGGATCAATAAGATGATAACGCCATAATAAATGAATATTAACCAGTAAGCCCCGATTAAAGTTAAGCCTCGGCTTACCGCCCCGGGGAGGACCTTATCTCCAATCCTTCCGACAAAATAGGAAATAGCTAGAAAGGTAAAAGCTAGCCAATAAAACTTGCCGTATCCCTGAGGGATTCCCTTGCTAAAGGCCTGCCAACCGCGGATTCCAATATACGTATTAAGCGCTCCATAGATAGTAATTACAATACTGAAAAGTACGATGAAGTGTTTCATTACAATTTTTTATCTCCCAAAGGTTTAGGTTTTATGAATTCTATCAATCCTATTTTAAGCTATTAAATTTTTAAGCTGTCAATTCTATTATAACCAGATTTACAAATGGGCTGCAAATTCAGAAAGTCCACTTATACTTTCTGATTATGAAATAAGGTAACCCCTACTTATAGAAGTGGGAATCTTTAAAACTCGGATAAAAGTTTACCAATAATTAATAAAAATAAAAGTTGACTAAATGCTGAAAAAAAATAGGCCGTAGTTCCCGCTTAGTAGGAACTGGGCCCTTAAATATAATGCGCCGGGTGTTTTCCGGTTTTGTATAATTAATACACCCATTTTTAGGTTTTTATACCTAATTTTAGGCCTTTTAATCTATCTAATGGTGATCTTAATGGTGAACCTATTTATGGTTTTATGGTGAGCTTATTTGTTTTCTTTAACCTTAATCTTTAATAATCTACAATCTTAATCTTTAATCTTTAACCTTAATCTTTACCTCTTTTTCGCCTATCTTATTCGCTTTGTTTTCCTGACCTTGATTTTTGGGGGATTGGGGTTTCTCTTCGTTATCTTCCTTATCTTCCTTTAGGCGTTGACCTTCCTTATTGCCCTTGCCCTTATCATCCTTGCCTTCTCGGTGGACCTTTTCCTTATCATCCTTGCTATCCTTATCCTTATCCTTATTTTCTTTATTTTCTTTCTCTTCTAACCAGGCCTTTTCTTTTTCTTCTTTAGTTAGATTATTTAGATTACTTAAATTGTTTTTAGGTTCATTTTTTTGTTTAAATTTATTATTTGCCTTTACTTCATTTTGGTGTTTTTCGGACCACTGTTGTATTTTTAACTCATTTATATTCTTATTTTTCCAGTTAGTTTCTTTGATTGCGGGTTCTTCCAGGACTGCATCTTGATACAAAAGAAACCGCCCGGTAGAAACCCCGGTCCGATGGGCCTGTTGGTGAAGTTCTAGTTTGGTTCTAGTTACCAGCACCTCTACCGGGCGGTTTCTTTTGTATCAAGATGCAGTCCTGGAAGAACCCGCAATCAAAGAAACTAACTGGAAAAATAAGAATATAAATGAGTTAAAAATACAACAGTG
>JAAYQE010000129.1 GCA_012519455.1 Syntrophomonadaceae bacterium | reverse complement strand
CGGCTAATACGGTAAACCAAATCCATCCACCCCAGCCGGTAATGAGCGTTCCCACGATTATCGCGGCCAGTGTCCCGCTACCGGTAAGTGCCTGTTTGTAATAAGCGACCACTGCCCCCAGCAGGCTGACGATAAAACCCCACACTAGCACCGGCTCACCCCCTTTTACTAATTTTTACCGGGTAACCGTGGGTATGATTTCACGCCCATAACCTTTAGAGCCGTAAAATGCATTCAAAAACTAAATATCCCCTTATTGCGGTGAAAGCATGTATATTTAACGGATAAATGTTAAACCTTAACTTTGATAAAAACTATAATTCGATTATGCCTAAAGGAGGTGTTGCATTTGACGCAATTAAGTAATCGTGAACTAATGTCTCTTGAGGAAAATGTAAAATTAGAAATGAACATGGTCCGCTTTGCCCAGAGTTGTAGCCATCTCCTCACGGATCCTCAGCTACGGGCCATGTGTCAACAGATTAGCCAGGATCATAACCAGGACTATCAATCTCTAGCGCGTTATTTTAATCCGCGGAACCTATAAAAAACGAGGAGGTGCAATTATGCCCCATCATATGAATCCTAATTATTCCGCCATGTCCACTACCGGCGCCGTAGGAACTACCACCGGTACCACGATGACCAGCGGTATTGGTTTGAGTGATCGCGATCTAATGCAAATCATGCTCAACGAGCATAAATTAATGACTTCCTCAATGACGAACTGTATCCTAGAGTGTGCCCATCCTCAGTTGCGTCAGGAGTGCATTAACATCTTGAACAAGAACTTCGGGCACCAAAAAATGATCTGGGAGGCAATGAATCAGCGAGGCTGGTATAACGTACAAATGGCTTCCCCTCAGGATGTGCAGCGCATGCAACAGCAATTTTCGCAACCGGCTATGCAGCAGCAAGCGCAAACACAACCGTTTGGACAGCAACAACCTTACATGGCACAGCAACAACCCTATATGCAGCAAAATTATAGTCCACCCTCTTATTCATCACCTACCTACACCCATATGCAACGAACTTAAAGTTCTAGCCCAATAGGTATGGGAAATGTCCTGGTTGGCTTTTAACCAGGACATTATTGTTGACTGGCGCAAGGCCTCCTTAGGTACTTGATACCATACGAGAAACTGGCATGGAAAGCGAGGATAACGATGCGTTACCTAAGACCTCTATTGATTAAATACTTTCTGATCGCTTTTATTCTGGCCTTCATTTTGCCTTTATTTAGTCGTATGAGCGTTACGATCGCCTTTGCTACTGCCGTACCTATAACTATATTGCTCTTTAGCTTGGGCGATCTTACCCTTTTTCCCCGTCTAGGAAACGGGAGCGCAACTCTGGTTAATGTCCTGCTCGCCGCCTTAATTCTCCAGGGTAGTATCCGTTTATTGCCAGGTTTATCCCTTTCCGGGGTTGGAATATTGATCAGTTCTTTAATGATCGCCATAAATGAGTGGTTCTTTCACCACTGGTTGATTAACAACGGCTTAATCACCTTTTACACCGTTAATAGACGTTAACTAATCAGGGACGAAGGCTTTACGGCCCGTTTTGGTAAACTAAAAGGCTCTAACCATAACTTGGTTCAGAGCCTCCATTTTTACAAACTCCTTGCTTCTAACTGGCTTTATCCGCATCAGAATGACCATCACTGACCTTGTCCTTAGTACCCTCGAGCGTACTATCGGCTAGTTCATTGACCGCCTCACTAGGCTCATCGTTGCGTTCCCGTTCAGGAAGGGGTTTTCTAGAAAAACTGGAATAGTCTTTACAGTAGTAACCGCTCCCCTTAAAAACCACACCAATATTCTTGCCAATTATCCTTTTAACGGGGCCCGTACAATTAGGACAATTTTCTAGAGCATCATCGGTTATTTTTTGAAAAACTTCAAATTTACCACATTGTTCACAACGGTATTGATAAGTTGGCAAAACCTACAACCCCCTTTTCAATCTATCGCTTATCGTTAAAGACAGAAAAAATTCAGGAGGGTCGATACTAGGTCGACCCTCCAATCATGTTGATCCTCTCTTCCACAATCCCACTAACCCATTCTCCATTAGGCTAGTGGACCGGGCCTGCGCCTCTACTAAGTACAATTGCTGTTTCCTGAAACAGAGATATTTGTGGTTGATGGACCTCTCCACATATCGCACAACTATTACGGCCGCCGTCCGCCATGTTCGTGGTTAAAAAGGCGACTATTCGATGATAGCCAGTACGTCCCCCTGGTTAACAACGTCGCCGACTTTACATTTGATTTCTTTAACAGTACCAGATGCCGGAGCAAAAATCGGGTTTTCCATTTTCATGGATTCCAATACGATGATTTCGTCGTCTTCTTCTACTTTTGCACCAACCTCAACGGCAATCTCAAAAATTTTACCGACCATCGGGGCTTCAACTTCAACTGCCACTTAACATCCCTCCTGAAATTTATAGCCTAGCTCCCTAGGGTATTTGTGTTGTTCTGGGTTTAACTTTCAGGGTTGACTAATTCAGTCAACCAAAAAAATTAGTCGGTCTAAACGGCCGTAGTTGTGTGATATGTGGACAAATCTATAGAGTCGCAAAAATAGTGTTTCCTAAATCACAACATATAATCATATAGCATTGCCTTCTGCCTTTTCCTTATTCGACATACAGCCCTATATTCCTTCATTATTTTTTATTCCTTGGTTACTATTTTATAAATAAGCCCCGATTAGTGCAACACCTTTTACCATTATTCAACACCGGTCCTTATTTTCCTGCTATAACCTAAAATTATTCCGTTAACTATAACTTCCACTCTCGACCATAATAGATAGGTCTTTTTAGTAAAAACCTTTGCTCCTGAGGATATTCCCGACACCACGCAGGCATAATATCCCAATTTTGTTTAAATAACTGAGCCGCTTGTTTAATAAATTCCCGTGCATTCGATTTTAGGTCTAATCCTCGGGTAGCTAATTCCGCACTAATTGCCTTATTAATTTGAGCTTCATAGGTATCCAGCCGGTCGAAAAATTCTTTCCAGATCGCGGTACCTTCTTCCTCCCAGATCGCGCAACCGGGACAAACGTAAAAACGACAGACCGATTCCCGCAGTTCTGGAGCCCAGCAGCAACCTCCCTCCAAGGAATGAAACTGGCATCGGAAATCCCCATCCTTATCTTCAGTTCGATCCACCGATATATATTTTTCCATAATGGTAATCCGGGGTTGGGAAAAAATCACTTTGATAACCTCCGGTTTTACTTCATACAAATAGGAAAAATCAACCGGATAATAGGTAGGGTTATAATAACAACATCCTTTGGCATCATTCCGAGGACAATCCCAACAAAGCGTACACTCGATCCAACTACGTAAGCCTAGATTATGAAACACAATTTCAATCGTTTGTAAATTAGCTTCCTTCCGGTCGATCGTCTCTTTAACTAGCAAGGCTTTACCCCCCCATCAATTATTACATATTTTAACAAGCATGGTCGCTATTTTCCTATATTTGGTATAAAATTAAAGGGTAACTAATTATCTATCTAAAAAATAACCAGGCATCTAAGAAAAAGATTGGGATTAAAATTAAGATTGACCAACCCATATAACCAAAAAAGCTAGGCATCTTTACCTTGTTTTCTTCGGCAATGGAGCGGACCATAAAATTCGGGGCATTACCGATATAGGTATTAGCGCCCATAAATACGGCCCCACATGATATAGCTAAAAGAATCTCAGGCGCAACCGTTCCCAAATCCGTAATTATTCCGCTAGAAGCACCTAAACCCCCAGCCAGGGAAAGAAAGGTCAAATACGTAGGCGCATTATCCAAGAAACTGGAAAGGACGCCGGTTGCCCAGAAAAAGTGGGCCGGCGTTGTCACACCCAGCTCCGCCCCCCGAGCCTGTAAGATTTCCAAAGCCGGAATCATGGTCACAAAAATACCGGCAAAAATCTTGGCGACTTCTTGAATCGGACCCCAGGTAAAGAAATTATCCTGACGCAAGGTACGCGCCGTAAATTTCAGGGAAAGTCCCGCCATAGCCAACATCAAACCGTCACGTAAGATATTTAGCCAAGGCCACACCAGATCGTGTCCATCCACCTGCATTAAATAGATCCCACGGGCTTCTCCGGTTAGCGGGTCGGTAAAACAGGGATAATGGTTTAACAAGCCGCTCAAAATAACCGCGACCAAGACCCCGGCAAGAAAGATTAAATTATGCAATCCCTCCACGCGCAAGGGAACATTATCGATTTCCGAATTAAAAGAAGGATTATTATGCATTCCCGGGGTAAGCGCTTGAGCTTCGGTGGTTTCTTTTTTAAATAGTACGTAATCTATAATTAAGTATAAAAGAAGTAGGATTAAAACATTAACCCCCATAGGGACAATTAATTGCATGGTCCAGAAAAAAGGGACACCATGTAAAAACCCCAAGAAAAGCGGCGGATCGCCCAAAGGAGTTAATGACCCTCCTATATTACTGACGAGAAAGATGAAAAAAATAATGGTGTGTACTTTCCATTTTCGATCCTTGATCGCCCGTAACAGGGGACGAATTAAAAGCATCGAAGCCCCCGTAGTGCCAATCCAACTTGCCAAGATGGTCCCAATTAATAACATCCCACCATTTACTAAGGGAGTTCCCCGTAAAGTACCCCTAACAATGATCCCTCCAGAGATCGTAAATAAGGCTACCAGTAAAATAATAAAGGGAAAATAATCTAGTATATAAATGTGTAGCACTTTATAAATGGCTAGGCGGCTACCAAAGGCCAGTAAAAACGGGAGCACAAAAATGATCCCCCAAAAAATACTAACCTTACCCATATTTTTTTCCCACCAATGCGGTTGAAACAAAGGAAAAAAAGCGATTGAGAGGAGCATGCCAACAAAGGGAATTACGCTCCAAACGGGGAGTAGGTGTCCTAGTTCAGTCATTAAATCAATTCCTCCAGTCATGTGGTAAACAATGCTTTGATTAATTACCAGAAACTACCTATATGAAATTAAGACTCCAGTAGGGTTTTGAAAATTGCACATACTGTTATTCTACCTTAACCTGTCCCTTGATGAAATACCTTTTTGGTTAAAAGTAATACTACCAGAAACCTCCATAGATACAAAAGAAAATTGATCTTTACACAAAGGCAACTCACCTGTTATAATTAAGTTGTTAGTTGTTTACGCGGCTGTTTTGTTTTTTATATCCTCTAGCGTAAAGGAGGTTTAAAAATGATTAAGGTTGGACTAATTGGTCTAGGACGCACTGGCTCTTCGGTAGCTAGTGGTCTTCTTTCCAACCCGGAAATGTCATTAGTGATGGCCCTAGCCCGTCCTGGAAGCGCCAAAGTTGGCAAAGACCTTGGGGACATCTTGGGCACCAAACCCACCGGTCTCATAGTAAAAGGTAGTAATCGACTAGATAGTGAACTATTACAGACCAATCCAGATGTTATCGTTGACTTTACTAACCCGGAAGCTGGGCTAAAAAACCTGAGGATTGTGGCTCTGCACGGTATACCAATCATTATTGGGACCACAGGATTTAATCATGAACAACTGCAGAGTATCCAGTTGATGGCGCAACAATTTAAAACCACCGTGGTTTACGCCCCCAATCTATCATTGGGTATTAACGTACTCTTAAACCTAGTACTTAAAGCTGCGGAGTTTTTAGCGGACTGGGACGTAGAAATTATTGAGACGCACCATCGTCATAAAAAGGACGCTCCTTCCGGCACCGCACTGAAAATTGCTAGAGAACTAGGTGCCTATTTAGACCTCCCCGAAGACCATATTGCTTTCGGTCATGAGCGTACCGCCCCCCGTAAAAACAACACTATCGGGGTACATGCGATTCGGGGTGGAGGCGTGACCGGTATCCATCAAGTGGTTTTTCTCAGCGAAAACGAAAAATTGGAAATAAAACATGAATCCCATAACCGGGCTAATTTTGTGGACTGCCTGTTTCGGGTAATTAAATGGATAATCTCCGCTCGTCCCGGCTACTACACGGTGGAAGAGGCCCTGGGACTGTCTCCTTCCCCCCATCATCATCCAAAACCAGAGCACTTCCAAATTGTCGGATAATACTTCCCAAAAAGAGGAACCCCTTAACCAGGGGTTCCGGCTTCTTATAAGCTACGCAATTCTTCAAATTAAGATACCCATAACCGGCCTTTATAGCACCAAAAGACCTACAATCATAATTAACCCTGACCACAGTAAAACCATTGCACAGTAACCCATGATATCTCGAATCCCTAGTTTAGCAATACCTAGTAAGGGCAGGGCCCAGAAAGGCTGAATCATGTTGGTCCACTGGTCACCGTAGGCAATAGACATGGCTACTTTAGCTGGATCCACCCCTAGGGCTAAACCGGCTGGGATATTAATGGGCCCTTGCACAATCCACTGACCGCCGCCCGAAGGAACAAACAAGTTAATCAAACCACCCGCCAGAAAAGTAAACACCGGGAAGGTAACTGGCGTGGAAAAAGAGACAAACCAATTAGCAATAATAACCGCTAAACCAGTCCCTACCATGATTCCCTGAATCCCACCATATAAGGGGAACTGCAGGGCGATTCCTCCGGCGCCTTTAATGGCGTTGTTCATAGCCCGTACATAATTGATCGGAGTTTTGTGCAAAATTATGCCCAAGATCAGGAAAATGATAATTACGATGTTTAAGGTAAGATTAAAACCTGATTTATAGAAATAATGACCTAAATATAGCAACCCCAACGTAGCAAAAAGAGCATTAATTAAAATACTGTTCTCTAAAATGGTGGCCGGGGTTCTTTCCTTTACTACATTTTCTTGTTTCTCTTGTTGATCAAATTCTGCAAGTAAGGCCGGATCAATCTCCCGTACGTCTTCAGGACGGGGAGCCATTAGTTTAAACAAGATCGGTAAAGTCAAAATAATAGTAAACATAATAATTAAGTTATAAGGAGCAAAAATGGTCTGGGTTACGGGAATTAGACCCCCGATTTCTTTTTCTACCAGATGACCCGGGGTCGCTACCGCTAAAGGAATAGAACCAGATATCCCACCGTGCCAGACCACGAACCCGGCATAGCCAGCAGCCACCAGGAACGCGTAATCTACCCCTTTAAGTCTGCGAGCTACGGCAACGGCCAAGAGAGCGCCTACGACCAGCCCAAAGCCCCAGTTTATAAAGCTGGCTATGCCGGCGACCAATACGACTAACATTGGTCCCTGTGCTGGCGTCTTGGGAATACGCGCTATCGCATTTAATCCACCTTTTATCGCATTACTGCTAGCTAGGGCGTGCCCGGTAACGAGAATTAAGATCATTTGCATGGCAAAGGCAAAGATACCGGAAATGCCATCTCCCCAGGATTTAACAATCTGGAAAAAGCTTTTATCCGTTAACCCCATAGCGAGAGCAAAAGCTAGCAAACTTAAGATAATCGCAAAAAGATAAGCGTCCGGTAAATACCGTTGACACATGCGGACAAAAGCTCGGGTTAGTGCCTTAAACATATTTTTTCCTCCCTTCCACTGCTTATTACCCATAACTACCATCCTACCGGTTACTGCCTCACCCCCTTTATCCATTAAATCCGTTAGTTCAGTCCAAATTATTCTGTTATATGCTCTTTGCAAATTTAGTGCCATTATCTAGGACCTTGATTTTTACAAACAAGAGATTGAAATTTTGTAGTTTTTTGTCGAAAAAATAACCACTACTGCCCAAAAAATATACAGTAGCGGTCTAAAATTAAGTTACCCCTATATGTTTAGTAATATGAACCGAGTTTAATCTTTAAAATCGCTTTCCAGGCCATATTCCTCAATTTTATATAAAAGCGCCGAGCGGCTTATTTGGAGTTTAACTGCAGTTCGCGCTTTATTCCATTGATTTTGCTCCAGAGCTTTTTTAAGTACTTTTTTTTCTACCTCCCGCAAAATTTCCCGTAAAGGCTTGTCTTCATAATGTACTTTTAACTTATCCTCTTCTAAGGAAGTGGCCTGGATATTTAACGGTAAGTGTTCCGGCAAAAGTATTTCGCCATTCCCCATTACTACGGCTCTTTCTATCGCATTTTCTAATTCCCGTACATTTCCTGGCCATTCATAAGCATCTAGTAATTGCAAGGCTTCTGATGATACGTATTTAAACTCCTTACCGTTTTCTTGGTTATATTTATTTAAAAAATATTCTACTAAAAAAGGAATATCTTCTTTTCTTTCCCGCAGCGGAGGAATAATAATCGACACTACATTCAGTCGATAGTACAAGTCATCACGAAAGCTACCCTCATGAATCATTTCTTCAAGGTTACGGTTTGTGGCCGCGATTATTCGAACATCTACCTTAATCGTTTCTAAGCCACCTACGCGTTCAAATTCTTTTTCCTGAATTACGCGCAATAATTTTACCTGCAGATTAGGGCTAATTTCACTGATCTCATCCAGAAAAATGGTCCCCTTATTTGCATGTTCAAACTTGCCCTTCTTTTTTTCAAAAGCTCCGGTAAAAGCCCCCTTTTCGTGACCAAAAAGTTCGCTTTCCAGTAAACCTTCCGGTAAAGCTGCGCAATTTACCGTAACTAACGGAGCCTTTTGCCGTGAACTGTTATAATGTAGGGCACGGGCCACCAATTCTTTCCCCGTACCACTTTCCCCCTGGATCAAAACAGTAGCATTACTATCCGCTACCCGACCGATAAGTTTATATACCTCTTGCATTTTACCGGAATTACCAATGATATTATTGAGGGAATAACGAACCTTGATTTCCTGACGTAGATCTTTTACTTCTTCTACGAGATTCTTTATTTCAAGGGCCCGGCGTACATTGAGTTTGATTTCGGAAATGTTAAAAGGTTTGGAGATATAATTATAAGCCCCCATTTTCATCGCTTCCACTGCTGTGTCTACGCCGGTATAGGCGGTCATAATAATTACAATGATCTCGGGATCTTTCTCCCGTAAAATTCGAAAAAGTTCCAACCCATCCATTACCGGCATGCGTATGTCAATAATTATTAACTCAAAATGGAATTTGTCTACTAATTCCAGGGCCTCCAACCCATTTTCCGCCGTCTTGACCTGGTATCCTTCTTTCTTTAAGAGTTCCTGCAGCAGCCGGCGTACACTATCCTCATCATCCACTACTAAAATCCTCTTTTTTAAATCCTTCATTAATCCTCTCCCCCCCTGATATTGGTAAAAACACCGTAAAGGTAGTGCCTTGACCCGGCTGACTCTCTACTTCCACATAACCACGATGCATTTCGACTATTTTTTGTACTACTGCCAGGCCTAATCCGGTACCTTTGTCACGAGTGGTAAAAAAGGGATCAAACAACTTTTTCAGATTTTCCGGCTTAATCCCTTTTCCGGTATCTCGGATAGCGATTCTAACTAATTTACCATCCGGGGTTAAACTAGTTTCCAGGTTAATTTCACCCGATTTTTCTATGGCCTGGATGCTGTTAATCAGCAAATTCATAAATACCTGTTTAATTTGTTCTACATCGATACAGAGATTCGGCAGCTCCGAGTTAAGCTGAGTGTGTACCTGAACTTTAGGGTTTATCGTTTTAATATTAATCAAGAATAAGGTATCTTCAATAATTCGATTAATACTCCCGGATATTTTCTCGGATTCAGAAGGCCGGGCATAATACAACAGTTCATTAATAATTCGGTTCATCCGATCCACTTCACGTATCACGATTTGCGTATACTCTAGCCGGGGATCTTCGGCCGAGAGCTCCTCTTCAATTAATTGCACAAACCCCTTAATCGAAGTTAAGGGATTACGGATCTCATGGGCCACTCCAGCCGCTATTTCTCCTAGGGCCGCTAAGCGGTCCGCGCGCTGCATTTGTACCATTAATCTTCGACGTTCTCCCAAAGCTGCGGCCATTTCGTTGATGGCTTCTCCAATCTCACCTACTTCTCCCGGTAGGGCAGGAAAACGATAGTCTAAATCATCTTGTATCTGTCTCAGTCCGTGCTTAATCATATTAACCCGAGATACTACACTATCGGCAATTAAGGCAGCCCCTACAAAGGCTAGAACAACGCCTAAAAAAATGGTTAAACGAAAACGAAACTGTAACTGGTTCATTTGAATGTTGATATCTTCTACCAGCTCGTTAGACCAGATATAGCCAATCGTTTCGCCATTCCGGATAATCGGATGCATACAATTCATAATTTCTCCGCGAACCAGATCAGCCGTTTGGATTATCTCCTCTCCGGTGCGCATCACTTCCCGCCCCTGGTGCGTAGCCGCGATCGGTTGTCCCACATTATGCCCCAGTTCTTCACTCGGTCCATACGTAATAATCGCATCCAATTCTTTAGAGTAATAACCAACTCCGATGCCTGGTTCGGAATGGGCTACAAAATCAGTGACTTCTTTCAATTCTTCATTCAAAGCGCGAATTTTTTCTTCTCGACTGGCATTTTGTAAACCTTTTTCCTCTAATATCTGGTTATACGTTCGATCTAAGGAAATGTCCAACAACTTAGCAAAGGCAAACAATTTGACCTGCTTTTCTTCCATTAGAGTATATTGGGCATCACGCAGAAGGACATACCCGGTCCCCATGAGCGTAGCCATGATCACCAGGGCCATAACTAGGATCAGCAAAATACGCAGGGTCAAAGTACCTCTTTTAAACATAACTCCCCCTAAAAAAGCTTACGTTTATCTCAAACTAAAACATTTCCCTTCTTTTTTCAACCTAAACTTATAAGCCAGGTTTTAAACTCCGTACTCTTTTAGCTTTCGATGCAGCGTAGTTAAACCTATCTCTAACAAGCGAGCTGCCTGCGACTTATTACCCCCCGTCTGACGATATACTTTGAGGATATGCGCCTTTTCAACGGCTGCCAGACTTAGATCCCCCCCCGGGATATCCCCCTGGTCCCGAGCTTCTACCCAATGAGGAATCTGTATTTTCCGTACTTCCTGGGGTAAATGCGACCGATCAATTACCCCCTCCTGAGCCAGGTTACAAGCGGTCTGAATAATGGACCGCAATTCGCGTACATTTCCAGGATAACGGTAAGCACAAAGTAGTTCTAGGGCCTCATTGCTGATCTGCATCGGTCGCTCTGCCGTGGAAAATTCCCGGATAAAATGCTCAACCAGAGGTGGAACGTCCTCCAGTCGATCCCGCAGTGGGGGAATATGCAGCCAGGCTACTTTCAGCCGGTAGTATAAATCTTTACGAAAACGCCCACGGTTTACCATATTCTCTAAATCTACATTCGTGGCCGCCACAAAACGCACTTCTATTTTACGCTGCCGGCTTGTACCTAACTTGACAAATTCTTTTTCCTGCAATACGCGCAGCAATTTGCCCTGTAACTCAGCAGGTAAATCCCCGATTTCATCTAGAAAAAGGGTTCCCTTGGCTGCGGCTTCCAAATATCCTTCACGTTCTCGCTCCGCTCCGGTAAACGCCCCCCGTGTATGACCAAAAAATTCGGATTCAAAGAGCGCCGCGGAAAGAGAAGCCATATTAACCGGAATAAACGGCTGATTAGCCCGCAGACTGGCTCGGTGGAGGGCCTGGGCTAGCAGTTCTTTTCCCGTGCCACTTTCCCCGGTAATTAAAACGGGGATATCACTACCGGCGTGTAATTCCGCTTCATATAAAACCTTTAAAAAAGGCTTAGAAAGGGTAACAATATTCTTAAAAACTTCCGGGTTACGTAATTTCCCCTTTTCTTCTCTCCTTTGTAAATCCAATAAATGTAAAAGACGCTTACGTTCTAAGGCGCGGTCCATAGCAATCAAAAGTTTGTCCCGAGAAAGAGGTTTAATTAGATAATCGTAAGCCCCCAAACGCATGGACTTTACCGCCATTTCTATTTCTTCCACAGCGGTAACCATAATGCACTCAATCTCCGGATTATGCGCCTTTATCCATTCCAGTAAGTCCAGACCACTGATTTTAGGCATGGTAATATCGATTAAAGCCAAATCTACGGACTTCTCTTCTAAAAATGATGGCACCTGTGCCGGTTGTTGTAAAAGGTAAATATTTTTATACCCAGCTGTTATCAAGCCGCGCCGTATACTGTCTAAAAAAACAGGTTCATCATCAATTACTAAAATTCTTGCGTCCATTACTATCCTCCGGGTATAGATTTTGCATATAAGTAATATATCAAATCGAGCTCTAAGATTCTACAAAGAATAAAAAAATTCTTTATATCCTATAGGGTAAGGCTTTGTACTTAAGGTAATAATAATGCTACTTAGTGGGGAAAATTATAATAATATATATTTCGACAAATTTTTATACATTACCCCATAACTTTACATAATTAAATTCTATACCTAAGTGTAGGTTCCCTTTAAATACATCCCTTTTCTTTATTATACACGGTAAAGGAGGCGATCCTCATGAATGTACAAATTTTAAACAGAGGTAGCCAAAAATCAATCATAAGCATGGTCCTGTTTCTCTGGTTCGTTTTGAGGGATAAGTCCAGTCATGGCTCTAGGTATAACTT
>JAAYQE010000017.1 GCA_012519455.1 Syntrophomonadaceae bacterium | reverse complement strand
TAGGCTTTACGGATGCCCTGCGGGGTGGGGTAACTACGGTGGGCGTTGCTCCCGGGAGCGGTAACGTTATCGGTGGAGAAACTCTAGCCATGAAGACCTGGGGCCGAACGGTCGATAATATGGTTTTACGCCAACCGGCCGGAATGAAGGTAGCGTTGGGCGAAAACCCCAAGCGTTGTTATGGAGAAAAACAGAAAGTACCTATGACGCGGATGGCCACCGCCGGTTTATTACGGCAGGCCCTAGTAGCAGCGCAAAATTATCAACAGAAAATACAGGTTTTAAAATCAAAACCGGGTGAAGTACTGGAGCGAGATTTAAAAATGGAAGCCCTTTTACCGGTGCTAGAACGAAAAATACCGCTTAAGGTTCATGCGCATCGGGCTGACGATATTCTTACTGCTTTACGGATTGGGGATGAGTTTGGGCTAGCGCTAACCATCGAACACGGTACGGAGGCGCATAAGCTTTTACCGGAATTTTTAGATCGGAAAGTACCGGTGATCGTAGGCCCCAGTTTAAGTAATCGGGCTAAAGTTGAATTAAAGGATAAATCTTTTCAGACTCCCGGGATTCTGGCCCGGGCTGGGATCAAGGTTGCTTTGATGACTGATCACCCGGTGATTCCCGTGGAATATCTTTCCGTTTGTGCGGCCCTGGCGGTTAAAGAGGGGATGACCGAGGAAGAAGCGTTAAAGGCGATTACCTTGAATCCGGCCGAAATTCTTGGGGTTGCCGAGCGGGTAGGTAGCTTGGTTCCTGGCAAGGATGCAGATTTTTTAGTTCTTTCCGGTTCAATATTAGATGTACGTACTCGTGTAGAACAGGCTTTTATTAATGGTCAACCGGTTTTAGAGGAAGGATTTGGGGGATCTTTGGCGAAAAGAAAAGAGTAATAGGCCTAAAAAAAGCAACTTTTGGGTAAAATGGGGACATGTTTTATTTGTGGAAAAGGAACGGATAATATTGAAAAGCATTTATATCCATACCGAACGCCCTGAAGATACTTTCCAGGTAGGAGCGGTTATAGGTCAGACCTTGCCCGCCGGGAGTGTAGTTTGTTTGTATGGTGATTTAGGCGCCGGCAAAACTAAATTGACCCAGGGAATTGGTAGTGGTTTAGGGGTTAAAGAACCGATTAATAGTCCCACTTTTACCCTGATAAATCTTTATCAGGGTCGTTTACCATTATACCATCTTGATTTATATCGGTTAGTTGAACCTGAGGAATTAGAAGAATTGGGCTGGGAAGATTATATTTACGGAGAAGGGATCGCCGTAATTGAATGGCCCGAGAAATTACACGGTCAATTACCAGCCAGTTACTTGAAGATCCGTCTGGACCAGATGGAAACGGCTACAGAAGAACAACGCCAGCTTATTATCGAAGGTATAGGAAGAGCTGGGTCGGAACTTATGCATTTGATCTTGGCTAATTTAGCGGTCCTTAAAAATATTAAAATAAGTACTAGGTGATTAAGCTTATGTTGGTATTAGGAATTGATAGTGCTACTCTGGTTGCCGGTATGGCGATTATGGATGAACAGCACCTTGTTGCAGAAGGTTTTTTACAAACCCGTAAGACGCATTCGGAGCGATTATTACCCCTAATTGACCAGTGGTTACGCGAAGCGGAACTCACTCTGGCGGATATAGGGGGCATTGCCGTTACCGTAGGACCCGGTTCTTTTACCGGTTTACGGATTGGCCTGGCCACCGCGAAAGGCCTGGCTCAGGCTACGGGGAAAGCCCTGGTAGGCATACCGACCCTGGATGCACTGGCCTTAAATTTGGCCGGGGCTCGAGGGCTTATTTGTCCTATCTTGGATGCACGAAAATCAGAAGTCTATACGGCTTTGTATGTATCCCCGGTCCCGGATCAAGTAATACGTATTTCCCCCTATCTAGCAATTTCGCCGGAAGGGATGCTCGATTGGCTGCAGGAGGAAACTTGGCCCCTTTTAGATAAGAGGAGGGACGTAGTTTCGGATTTTAGCTCCGCTGATGAAGAGCGCCGTACCGAAGGATCGGCTCGACCCGGGTGGGATGCGTCTGGATACGGGGAAGGGGTTACCTTCCTAGGTGATGCGGTACCGGTTTACTGGGCGCAAATTCAAGAAAAATTGGGCGCAAAAGCCCGGCGGGCCTTGCCCGGCCAAAACTGGCTACGCGCGGCCCAGGTAGCTTACCTGGGGATGCAAGCTTTAAAGCAGGGTAAAAAGCATGACTACCGGTTGCTCCGGCCCTTTTATATTCGGGCTTCAGAGGCAGAAGTCAAGTGGGCACAAAAGAAAGGAAGGGACTAGGCTTGAAGATGGAGATTGACTTTATGCGGGAAGAAGATCTGGATGCGATCATGGAAATTGAAAAAGTATCATTTCCTACCCCTTGGACTCGTGCCGCATATCTAGCTGAATTAGAAAACGATTTTTCTTTTTACCGCGTTATCCGCTTAGAGGGAAAAGTGGTTGGATACGCAGGGGTATGGTTGATTGTAGATGAAGGTCATATTACGAATATTGCGGTTCATCCGGAGTACCGGCAGCACAGGATGGGCGAGACGTTAATGGAAGAAATTATTAACTACGTTAAACAGCGAGGGGCGGTAGGAATTACCCTGGAGGTGCGTCCTTCTAATCAGGCCGCGCTACGCCTGTATCATAAAATGGGCTTTATTCCCACCGGTGTACGTAAAGGATATTACAGCGATACCGGAGAGGAGGCGATAATTATGTGGAAATATCTAAACGTAAAACTAAATACCGCCGTTACTTAGCCTGATAAACACGTAAGTAAAACAAGTAACCTAGGGCTCCTGGGACTCTCTTCCCTAAATAAAATTTTTTCGCAATATTTCAAGTAAGGGACAAGTTGATCTAAAGCAGGTTATTAGAATGAGAGGGGGTAAAGGACTATGCTTAAAATCTTCCGAGATCTGGGATTTGGGGTTAAGATATTGGTAACCGTATTGGTTTTATTTCTGATTTCTATGGGGGCGATGGCAGCCTTAACTTATGATGCCGGAAGAGATCTCTTAACGGAAGAAATGGAGAACGAGGCTTTAAATTTGGCGCAGAGTCAGGCCGAGAACATCAACCACTGGTTGAATACTCGGGTCGCAGAAGTTGCTACTCTGGCTCAATTGAAGGAAATTCGGTCCATGGATTGGGATCAACAGTTACCGATCCTAACTGAACACCATACGCGCCTGGTAGAATACTATGAATTACTATATGTCGTGGATCGTGAGGGGATCTGTCGGCAGACGTCCGGGGCGGTAAATAATATTGCTGATCGAGATTATTTTCAGGAAGCTATGCAGGGGAAGACTCTGGTATCCGATCCGGTGATTTCTAAATCTACCGGAAATGCGATTGCTATCGCGATCGTCCCGATTAAAGACGCCAACGGAGATATCGTGGGTGCTTTAGGGGGCGTTGTACATATGGATACTATTAAAGAGATCGTACAAAATTGTAAGCTGGGGGAAACCGGTTATGCTTATCTGGTGCAGCAGGATGGTCTGACCATTTGTCATCCCCAGAAAGAGTGGGAATTAGAACAAAATCTTTTGCAGGAACAGCGCGACAACCAGGAGATGTATGCGAATTTAACGCGGATAGCTAAAGGGGAAACTGGACTGGGCTATTATACTTTAGACAACATTCATAAACTAATCTCTTTTGCTCCGGTGCCCCTGGCTAATTGGTCCTTAGCTATCACGGTGCCTACTGAGGAAATTCAGGATAACGTGCGTGTTTTACTAAAAACCACTTTATTAGTAGGGATTATCTGTTTGTTACTAGTAGCAGCGGCGATCGTATTTATTTCACGAATTTTTGTGCGGCCGATACAAGCCTTAACCGAGATGAGCGGCCAGGTAGCGGAAGGCGATCTGACCCACGTTGTAACTTTTGTTTCACAGGATGAAATCGGTCAATTAGGCGGACATTTCAATAGTATGGTGCAGCATCTAAAAGATTTGATCCAGCAGATTATGGGGATGACCCGAGATGTAGTACAGTCTACGGAGGAACTGGCCACTGCAGCTGCGGAAAGCGGTAAGGCTACGGATCAGGTAGCCAGAACTATGCAGGAATTAGCCCAAGGTACTGCTAATGAGGCGGAAATGACGCAAGAAACGGTACAGGAAGTCAACGAAATGACCCAGGCCCTGGATAATGTGGAAAAGGGAGCGCAAAAAGTAGGTGCGGTTTCGCAGGATTTCCAACAGGTAGTGGGTAAAGGGATGGAGGCGGTCCTGTTACTGGGCAATCAAATGGAGCAAAGCGTACAATCTACGGACCGGGTGGAGCAGGCTATCCGTGAATTAAATATTCGTTCACAGGAAATTGGTCAAATTGTGGAAGTAATTACTAATATTGCGGGGCAGACTAATTTGTTGGCTTTAAATGCAGCGATTGAGGCTGCGAGAGCCGGGGAGCAGGGCCGGGGTTTTGCGGTCGTGGCCGATGAAGTGCGCAAATTAGCTGAAGGTTCTGCTCAGGCTGCCCAACAAATTGCCCAAATTATCCACGATATTCAGAATAGTACTGAGGTGGCGGTAAATGAAACCGCGGTGGCTAAAAATATGGTTCAATCCCAAGCTGAGGCCGTAGATACTACGGAGAAGCTCTTCCGGGAGATCGAAAACGGGGTAGAAACGATTGAGGCGGATATTGATACGGCCATTGTTGCGGTAAATCAGATGGCCAAATCGGTGCAGCGAATCGTCCGCTCGGTAGAAAGTATATCGGCGATTACCCAGCAGTCGGCAGCTTCGACCGAGCAGGTGTCAGCTATTACCGAAGAGCAGACCGCATCGGCGCAAATGATTGCTTCTTCAGCCCAAGAGATTGCCAGTATGGTGAATGAATTACAAAATACCGTACAAAGGTTTAAAATTTAGTTTTAAGGATGGATAGGGGCAACTTAAAAGGTAAACCATATCCTGTAGCATCACTTATACCACAGCCGGTGAGGAGCTAAGCATCCATGAAAAAGTTAGAGGCTATGGAAGAAGTTGAACCGATTCCATCATTGGGCCCGTTTCGCTCTCAACGCCATAACTGTATATTATGCCGGCAGGCAATCGGAGAAACTACCACCGAGATTCGTTTGCGGCAAGCCCAGATACCAGTTTGTCAACGGTGCCGTTACCTTTAAAAATTAAAATTAAAAAAACGAAGAACAAGAACCCTCCTATTGCGGGAGGGTTCTTACGTTCTTTTCGTGGTGGAGTGAAAATTAATGTATCAAATAATCTCTATTTTTACTCCTCAACCGGCGCTTCCACCGGGCATACGTCTGCACACGATCCGCAGTCGGTGCAAAGATCAGGATCGATAACATACTTATCTTCTCCTTCGGAGATGGCTCCGACCGGACACTCATCCAGACATAGACCGCAGGCAATACAATCATCATTGATTTTATAAGCCATTAAAACTACCCTCCCTAATCTTATTCTAGTGAATTTATATTAAAACATTATAACACCAATTGAGCGTTTTACAAGAAGAATCTAAAATTGTAAAGGAAAACTCCCAGGGGAGCCATTCCTGGGAGCTTTCAAAGAGAGTTATAGGGAGGGTAATCCCATTAGTATTATTCTCCGCTTTTAACGGTTTATACATAGATTAGTCAATTTATTAGGTAAAATAGTAGATACATGGGATAAAAGGTGGAACATCTCGGATCACCGGTTTATACTGGTAGAGGGGTGATCGCGATTAGTTTGGTGCTAGTGGCGTTTATGGTCTATGTTATTTTGGAAGTGATCCACTGGCCATGGGAATCTCGATTGCAGAAAAATTTAGTCTGGATAATTTTAACCATTTCGTTTTATCTGGCCTGGAAGTCTTTTATTGATTAAAATTAACACTTAGATCTTAGGGGATAATAGAAAATTAAAGATTAAATGATTTAAAGTTTCTACATATATAAGATTAATAACAAATCATCGCGGTTAGGGGGTTTAAACGCAAATTATGAAAGAACCGGGTTGTGTAATATTGGGGATAGAAACTAGTTGTGATGATACTGCTGCTGCCGTGGTATTGGATGGTCGTAAGATTCTATCTAATTGTGTAGCTTCACAGATTGAGATTCACCAGAGGTATGGAGGAGTGGTACCGGAGATTGCCTCGCGGAAGCATCTAGAAAATCTACCGCTAGTAATTGAAGCCGCATTGGAGCAGGCGGAGATCCGGTTTGATGATCTTTCGGCGGTCGCGGTTACTTATGGACCCGGTTTGGTAGGGGCCTTGTTAGTAGGCGTTTCTACGGCTAAAGCTCTGGCTTACGCTTGCGGAATCCCACTAATCGGAATTAATCATCTAGAAGGTCATATTTACGCGAATTTTTTGATTAATCCCCAGTTAACCTACCCCTTGATTGCGCTGGTAGTTTCAGGGGGTCATACAGATTTATTATACCTGTCGGGACCAGGGAGTTATCGGATCCTGGGACGTACTCGAGATGATGCGGCTGGAGAAGCGTTTGACAAAGTAGCCCGGGTGTTGGGATTGGGCTATCCCGGCGGACCCCAGATTGAGAAATTAGCTGTTACTGGGGATCCCCAGGCTATTCCTTTACCCCGGGCCCGGTTATCCGGAAACAGTTTGGATTTCAGCTTTAGCGGTTTGAAAACAGCGGTACTGAATTTTATTCAGCGACAAAAACGGGAGGGTATTAACTGGAATCCAGCAGACTTGGCAGCCAGTTTTCAAGCGGCGATCGTTGAACCTCTGGTCGATAAAACCGTAAAAGCGTTGCATCAGGAGGGGGTCAAGACTTTAATCCTGGCCGGAGGCGTTTCAGCCAATGTCTGGCTACGGGAGGCTTTTCAAAACGCAGATTTACCGCTGGGTACCCAAGTTTATTATCCACCGCTGGAATTATGTACCGACAATGCGGCCATGATCGCTGCGGCGGGCTATTATCGGTACCAAAGGGGCGAGATATCCTCCTGGAACCTGAACGCGGTACCTAATTTATCTTTAACTGCCAAATAAACTAAATTTGATCCAAGGGGCTTGGATATTGTCTAATACCGATCGATATATTACTTTAGGTTCGGGTTATCGGGACTAATGTCATAACCAATAAGTTGAAAAAAGATAGAGGTTTAGTTCTGTATTCTGTGGATAATGTGGATAAATATGTTGATAACTCAATTAAAATTGGGTTTGTGCTACGTTTGTTACACTTTGTACAAATGGCGCTTTTTATACACGGCCTGTGGATTCTGTGGAGATTAAGGAGGTCTAGGGTTGAAGTCAGTCTTATTTACCTTAGGACCGGTGTCGATTTATGCCTGGGGAACTATGCTGAGTCTAGCGGTAATCGTGGGATTACTAGGAACCCGAAGGTTAGTAAGGCGGGTAGGGGTTGAATTCGACCACCTGCTTAGTTTAACTATTTGGCTGGTTTTAGCCGGTTTAATTGGTGGCCGCTTGTTTTATGTATTTTTTTATGAGTGGGATTACTACTCCCTTTATCCGCTGGAGATCTTTAAATTGAACCAACCGGGGCTCGTTTTTTATGGGGGCTTGATTGCCGGGGTGCTTGCCGGTGGTATTTATATTTATCGTCATCGGTTACCATTCTGGGATCTGGCTGATGTGATCGCCCCTTTTCTTGCTTTGGGATACGGGATGGTACGAATCGGCTGTTTTCTTAACGGCTGTTGCTATGGGAAGCCAACAGGTTTACCCTGGGGAGTAGTTTTTCCTGGTCTGGGTGCGGTTCCTCGTCATCCTACTCAGCTTTATTCCACGATATTTGCCTTGTTTTTGTTTGTTGGGTTGTTATGGTTGTTTCAGCATCGACGCTTTCCCGGTCAGGTTTTTTTGGTCTATTTGATGGTATATGCTGGGCTGCGTTTTATAGTCGAGTTTTTCCGGGAGAATCTTCTGATTTGGGGATCATTAACCATTGCCCAATTAGTTAGTCTGCTTATTTTGGGAATAACGGTTGGGGTTTATTGGTATCAGCACCGGCGGGCGCCGGAGGTTTAAGTATACGCTAGCCTAATTAAGTTAGCCGCAGAATAGGAGGCGAAGGCGGTGAAATTAGCGGATAATAAAGCCCAAAAGTCATTATTGCGGCGCAAGATGCTGGGGCAACGGCAACGGCTTACTAGCGATCAGGTAAAGATATGGAGTCAGCAGGTGAGCCAGTGCATGCTTAAGGACCCGCTTTTTCAACAAGCCCGGACCATTATGGGCTACGCCTCGTTTCGGAACGAGGTAGATCTAAGCCCTCTGCTAGGCCGGAGTTTAATGCAGGGCAAGCAACTTTTGTTACCGGTTACCGATTGGGAAAAACAGCAGATTTTACCGGTTGCCGTGGAGCGATATCCGGCGGATTTAAGACCCGGGCGTTATGGTATTTTGGAGCCGGCACGAGACCAGAAATTATGGCCGTTGGAAGCGATTGATCTGGTACTGGTGCCGGGAGTAGCCTTTGATTTTCAGGGCTACCGCTTGGGATATGGACGAGGCTTTTATGATCGATTTTTAACTCAATTGCCTCGTCATACCAAGATAGTTGGCGTAGCTTTTAATTTTCAGCTGGTGCCTACGGTGTTTCCTGAAAAGCATGATGTTCCTTTGCCGGTAATTATAACGGAAAGAGGCATGATTAACCGGTTAGGTAGCAGGAGAATCTAAAGATAATAGCGAATATTGTAGATGCATGTCAGAAACGAAGAAACGTAGGATGGGCATGACGGAAGATCGTCTAATTCCGGTAGGGAACAGGAGGTTGAACGAATGAATCATAAGAAGGAAATAGAGGTTAAGCCCGAGGTGCTAGAGGCGGTAAAAAAGGCGGCAGTTGAAGGCCGGTTATCTTGCAATGTGGCTCGGGAACTGGCTGAAACTCTAGGCGTACCACCGGTTATGATTGGACGAGCCTGTGATGAACTGCAGATCAAGATAAATGCTTGTGAACTTGGTTGTTTCTAGTCGAGGCCGGATTATGGCTTGCTAATTTACGTACGGAATTTTGGCTATGATTTGTGTCATACAGTTTGGGAAGCAGGCCCGAAAGATTTGACTTAAAGGGGTTGAGTTAACGGTGCAAGATGTTTTTTGCCGTAATATTGATTATCTTCGGATTTCGATAACCGATAAATGTAATTTGCGTTGCGTGTACTGTATGCCGGAAGAAGGGATAAAGCTCAAACCCCATCGGGAGATCCTGCGTTTTGAAGAAATTCTTCGTCTGGTTAAAGTAGCTTCTGGTCTAGGTATTAAACGGGTACGTTTGACCGGAGGGGAACCCCTGGTACGCCGGGGAGTAGAAAACTTTGTACGAAAATTGATTCAGATACCGGGCATTGAAGATGTAGCGATGACCACCAATGGGATCCTCTTAACCTCATTAGGACCGGCTCTAAAACGCGCTGGCCTGAAGCGGGTGAACGTTAGTTTGGACACGCTCCAGTCGAAGAAGTTTCGTAAAATTACCCGCGTGGGGGATCTGCATCAGGTATGGGAGGGGATTGAAACCGCACTGGACATTGGCTTACACCCGGTTAAGCTAAATATGGTGGTAATGCGGGGATATAATGACGACGAAATTCTGGATTTTGTCAAACTAGTTTATCTTTACCCTCTCCACGTCCGGTTTATTGAATGTATGCCTATTGGTGAAGCAGATGGATGGGCCCAAAAACAATTGGTATCCCAGGAAGAAATAAAGGCCCGCGTAGCCGAGCACTATCCTTTGGAACCGTGCGATTCGATACTAGGCTCAGGGCCTGCTCAGTACTATCGACTCTCAGGGGCCTTGGGATCAGTAGGTTTTATTAGCCCCATTACCGCTCATTTTTGTCCTACCTGTAATCGCTTGCGTCTGACCGCAGATGGACGTCTGCGGCCGTGTTTGAATAGTCAGTGGGAGATTGATGTTAAAAGTCCTTTGCGGGCTGGAGCTACCGACGCGGAGTTAAGAGATATCTTTCTGGAAGCTGCGCTTAGAAAGCCCAGGCGTCACAATATGAGTGAAGCGGTCTGGAATCAGCCTCGAATGATGTATCAGATTGGAGGCTGATGAGGTTATGCAAGAATCTAAACAGCTTACACATTTAGATAATCAGGGTCGAGCCCGGATGGTAGATGTAACCGCGAAACCGGAAACCGAGCGTGAAGCCGTGGCCCGAGTAGAGGTGCATTTGCAACCGGCCACGCTGGCGTTGATTCAGGAGGGCGGTTTACCTAAGGGGGATGTACTAGGCGTAGCCCGGGTGGCTGGAATTATGGCGGCCAAGCAGACCAGTCATCTGATTCCTTTGTGTCATCCTTTGTTTATCAGCCAGGTAGAGGTGGCG
>JAAYQE010000128.1 GCA_012519455.1 Syntrophomonadaceae bacterium | reverse complement strand
CCTAAAACCGTAGCATCTACGTGTCCGCCACGGATTAAAGCAAAGGAGGTGGCACTATCAAAGTAAGCTGCACCGGGAAGGACACTTAAAGGCATGGCCCCCGCATTAGTTAAATAGGGATCTTCATATCCTTCACCTGGGGCCGGTCCAAAATTGATGCAACCATTCTCGGATTGGAAAGTAAGATTTATTCCCTCGGGAATATAGTTTGATAGCACGGTAGGCATTCCGATCCCTAGGTTAACCAGCATGCCGTCTTCAAATAGTTTTGCGCCGCGCCGGCCAATCTTTTCTCTAAGATCCATTACCTACCCCTCCTTACGATATAGTCTACCAGTACACCCGGTGTATGCACATCATCTGGATCCATGAAATCTACCAACTCATCAACTTCTGCTACTACGGTTTCTCCCGCAAAAGCCATAACCGGGTTAAAGTTCATACCTGTAGCATGATACCGCAGGTTACCAAACTTATCCCCTTTAGCGGCTTTAAGGTAACTTACCTTTGCGGTAAGCGGAGTTTCAAATAACATTTCTCGTCCTTCTAGAACGCGAACCTCTTTACCTTCCTCCACCGGGGTCCCTACGCCGGTTGGGGTGTAAAATCCACCCAGGCCAATTCCGCCACAACGGATTCTCTCGGCCAGCGTACCTTGCGGGTTAAGCTCTACATCTAATTCTCCGGCCGTCATTTGCCGTCCAGTTTCTTTGTTGGTTCCGATATGCGATACGATGATCTTCTTGAATTGTTTATTCATGATCATCTTGCCCGTCATTTTGTCAGGAAAAGCAGTGTCATTACAGACCAAGGTCAGATCTTTAACGCCACGCTTAACCATTGCGTCAATTACGGTCCCTGGAGAGCCTATTCCAAGAAAACCCCCCACCATAATCGTATCGCCATCGTTGATTAAGGCCGCAGCTTCGTCTGATGTAATAACTCTTGCCATTGTTATACACCTCATGTCTTTTTTTATTAGCCTTTCAACTATGGAAAGTTCAATTAAAATTTATAATGTTCCAGTACCGATCGGCTTGACCGACCGGTACTGGATCTTATCTTTTAGACTAGACCCACTTGGTGCCAGATAGTAATTCACGGGAAATGATGATTCTACGAACTTCGGAAGTACCGGCGCCGATATCCCATAGCTTGGTATCCCGGAAGTGCCGTTGAATCGGATATTCTAAGCAATAGCCATAACCGCCATGGATTTGAACGCCATCCAAGGTGGCCTTAACACTGGTTTCACCAGCATATAGTAAGGAAGCAGCGGCTTTGATATCCAGGGTGGTTCCTTTACCACCGCGCTTGTCGGTGAGGGAGTCAACATAAGCAGCTGCCGAGTACATGAGCAACCGGGAGGTTTCGTAGCCAACATACATGTTAGCTAATTTCTCTTGAATCATCTGATTAGCCGCAATCGGCTTGCCAAATTGTTGCCGCTCTTGAGCATACTTCAAGCTCAGTTCGAGAGCTGCCCGGGTAGAACCAATTGCACAACCAGAGAGAGTGATCCGCTCTGTGGTCAGACCACCAGTCAGAATAGCAACCCCTCTATTCAATTCGCCAACTAGGTTCTCCTTCGGAATCCGGACATCGTCAAAGCTTAATAGACCGGTCGGGGAGGTCCGCATACCAAACTTCCGGATCTTGTCACATTGATATCCGGCTGGCTTCGGATCGATTTCCATAATAAACGCACTTATGCCTTTGGGGCCAAGTTCAGGAGCTGTCTTAGCATAGAACAGGAAGGTTTGTCCAGGAGGTGCGTTGGTGATAAAGGTTTTACTTCCGTTAATAACCCAGCTATCACCATCTAATTTAGCGGTGGTCCGCATGGACATTGCGTCAGAACCAGCGCCAGGCTCAGTAATCCCTAAGCAACCAATTTGTGTACCATTAGATAGCCCCGGGAGATATTTCGCCCTGAGGGCATCGTTAGCATTCCGTTTGATGTTGTCAGCGCAAAGTACTAAGTGTGCGCCCCAAGTCATGGATAGAGCGTTAGAAATCCGAGCCAAGTTCTCGGTGCAAATACAAGCTTCGGTGTAACCTAATCCGGCACCTTCATATTGCTCAGGAATGGTGATCCCAACCATTCCCAATTCTCCTAATTGCTTAAAAAAATCTGGTGGAAATTCGTCCTTCTCATCAAGTTCTTCCATTTGCGGATCTAGCCAGGTAGATGCCCACTTATATATAGTATCCGCTAACATCTGTTGCTCTTGGGTGAAGGTAAAATCAATAGCCATTCAATTTTCCTCCCTTAAACTTATTAATTTTAATTTAAACTAACTCTCTCCTTTTCTCTTTGAACAATCCACAAATAAGCTTTTTACCGCTTATCCTGAATAATTGAGAAAAGTTTTATTAACACCTGGATGAAGAGACGCCTCTTCTTCCTAAAAATAATTCATGCATCTATTGTAGGGCGCATCATATGGCCGGTCCAAATACAACTGATTGATCGGGCTATGCTAAACTTGAGAAAGAAAATATATTCTCTCACAATAGTAGTAAGGCCCGTCAATATCAAGTAAGAACATCTAGGATCAACGCTCATTAGCTGAAGGTTATGTAGAGGATGTAATCTCGATATAACGATTCATCAATGACTTTCTCAAAACCTTTCCTTCAACTAGTTACCCACACCTCCTTTCTGAGCTTGGGCTAGTTCAGGGTATAGTTTTATCCCGTAACCAGTCCTTCCTCAAGTGCTCTTTAACCTGATTGAAGCTCCGGCCGCCTTTGGAATCGTCTGATCGATAGAGGTATAATTTGCGGATATTAACAGCGGGCTTTTTATGTATTTTTACACTTATTTTATCTTGTAATTTAAGAAATCGCAGGGATTATAATCAAAATGCACCATGCAATTTCATAGTGGTCCATTAAATGGTACTGTTTATAACTATAACATTTTGAAGGAACTTGTCAACCTTCAGAGATATTGTCGAAATTATCTCTATTTTCTCGAACTTTTATTTGTTATTATTTTTTCTATTATATATAGTTTTTTGTTTTATTTTTAAATAAACTTTAGCGAGATTTTCAGATTTTGTGTTCTCAGACTTTGGCAAAGTCGAGGAAAATCGAAATGTGGAAATTAGAGTCGAAATACTGTTAATTTTTTGATTTGTATAGAAAATTTTAATTTTAGTACTTTACAGTCGCTAAACTGTTTGTTAGAATATAGAAAAGTAAATAGGGACTGGCCCCACCAAAGTATAGATTGTAAAAATAATTTACTTTACCGTCAAATAATCACTACCGCCTTATTTACACTTCTAATCAAAAAAGACATAGCATCTTTTCAATTAATTACCGCTCTACTTAACTTACCTGATTACCTCTTAATTCTTACCAGATTCAAACCAACCTTACATAAAAATCAACCTATACCTTGCCATTCTTTAATATCAATAATTTACACATTCAATACCTCATCGGCTAACCTGGCCAGCTCTTTCAAACGTCAATTACTTGAGTTTAGTTAACTCCTCTACACCTGGTTTGCAGTAGTAAAACATAAGGAAAGGGGGGATATTGAACACTACCCAAGATTTTCTAAGTTTACAGGACTTATTTTCTCTTACCCAGGGCAAGTAATAAACTATTAATTTTTGGAGGTGTTTTTATGTCTATAGCTGACCTGTATCGTTCTAAACTGGTGAGTGCCGAAGAAGCGGTAAAAGTCGTGAAGAATGGAGATTGGATTGATTACGGCTTTGGTCACACCAACCCATATGCACTGGACAAGGCCCTAGCAGCCCGCAAGGATGAACTTAAAGACGTTAAATTCCGTCATTGTCTGAGTTTACGTGTACCAGAAGTATGCAAGGTTGACCCCAACCGTGAAGCTTTCTGGTTTTCCAACTGGCACTTCAGTGGAGCGGACCGTAAACTACACGATCAAGGCGCTATGAACTATATTCCCATGATTTTCCGTAACAAACCTCTCTTTTACCGCAAAAGCCTATATAATGATGTGGATGTGGCTATGTTCCGGGTTACTCCCATGAATAAACACGGCTACTTTAATCTCCATTGTGGTGTTGCGGCAATCCGGGCTACGATTGAGATCGCTAAAAAAATCATTTTAGAGGTTAACCCCAACCCCAATTTACCTTGGGCTTTAGGCGGAAGAGAAGAATGTATTCATATTTCAGAGGTCGACTACGTAGTAGAAGCTGAATCCCCGGTTGAAGTAATCCCTGCAGCCACCCCAACGGAAATTGACAAAAAAATTGCCCAATATATTGTGGAGCAAATCCCGAATGGGGCCTGCATTCAGCTTGGTATTGGCGGAATGCCTAACGTAGTCGGAACCTTGCTTGCAGAGTCTGACCTTAAAGACCTAGGCTGCCAGACTGAAATGATGGTTGACGCCTATTATCACATGTATCAAGCCGGTAAACTTACGAATATGAAAAAAGGTATAGATAAAGGAAAAGCCACCTTTGCCTTTGCTGCTGGCAGTCAATTCCTCTATGATTGGATGGATAACAATCCTGCACTGGCGACTTATGCGGTAAACTATACCAATAATCCCTATAACATAGCCGCTAACGACAATGCGGTGGCGATTAATAACTGTGTTGAGGTTGACCTTTACGGACAAATTTCCTCCGAGTCTTCGGGTATTCGTCATATTAGTGGAACCGGCGGGCAACTTGACTTTACCACCGGCGCCTATATGTCTAATGGTGGAAAAGCTTTCATTTGCTGCACCTCCAGCTTTAAAGATAAACAAGGGGTCCTAAGATCGCGAATTGTTCCATTGCTGCCTCAAGGATCTATCGTTACGGTACCACGGACGCAAGCTCACCTGATTGTTACTGAATACGGGATTGCCGATCTGGCAGGTCGTAATACTTGGGAGCGGGCAGAACGTTTGATTAACATAGCCCACCCGGATCTCCGCGATGATTTAGTTAAAGCAGCAGAAGAACAAGGCATTTGGAAGAAATCCAATAAGATTGGATAAGGATGCAATATAACCTCAAATAAGGCAAACATAAAAATTATCTTTCAATTTATAAAAGCCCGGCCAACTGGTCGGGCTTTTATCTTTGTTTGATTGAATTATTATTGAATTTTTGGCGT
>JAAYQE010000127.1 GCA_012519455.1 Syntrophomonadaceae bacterium | reverse complement strand
CCTCATCTTCTGTTTTAAAGATGCTATATAGATGATCGAAATATCCCAAAAACGCACCGAGCGTACTGACGGTGCTATTGCTATAATTATGGCTCCTGACGGGGCCCTGAGATATAAACATGGAGAAGACACATTTCGGGTGGTGCCAGGCACCTTTTGGGTGGAACTGGGTAGTCTGGCCTGTTCCGACCCCGAGCATATTGGGATGGGAGAATAAATTTTGATAAAAGCATTGTTCATTGGAATAGTAAGTATTCATGGGCTTGTTCACCTTATGGGCTTTGTCAAAGCTTTTGATCTTGCTAAGATTAGTCAGTTCACCCTGATTATTTCTAAGCCCATCGGTATTCTCTGGTTAATCTCCGCCTTTCTTTTTCTGAGCATAAGCATATTATTTTTTTTGAATAAAGATTGGTGGTGGATACCCGCACTGTTGGCGGTTATTCTGTCGCAAATATTAATCATCAGGTATTGGCCGGATGCAAAATATGGAACGATACCAAATCTAATTATTCTTTTTGGCTTAGTTATAGGGTTTGCGTTTTGGAACTTTAATGCCCAAGTTAATCAAGAAATAAAAGAGATTCTGGTGGAAAAAACGTTTGAAGAAAAAATAATCACTGAAGAGACGATTAAAGATTTACCAGTTCCTGTCCAGAGATGGCTTAAAAACTCAGGAGTTATCGGAAAAGAAAAAATCCATACGGTGTATCTAAAACAAAAAGGTTTTATGAAATTAAAACCTGATCAAAAAGATTGGATAAAATCTGAAGCAGACGAGTACTTCACCATTGATCAACCGGTATTTATTTGGAGAGTTAAAACATCCATGATGGGTTTGCCCGTTGTTGGTCGTGATCTCTTTAGGGATGGGCAGGGTAAGATGCAAATTAAGCTAGCCGGGATTATTCCAGTTGTAAATGTTGCCAATAATCCTAAGTTAAATGAATCTGCGTTACAACGCTATCTTGGAGAAATTATCTGGTTTCCAACAGCCGCAGTTAGTTCTTACATTAAATGGGAACCTGTTAATGATTATAGTGCCAAAGCCACAATGTCTTATGGAGGGACCACTGGTTCCGCTGTGTTTTATTTTAATGAACAAGGAGAATTGACAAAATTTGTAGCACTTAGATATAAAGATATTACTGACGAAAAACCAACAGAGTGGGTAGCGACAGTCAAAGGTACCGAGACCTTAAATGATCTCAAACTACCTACTAAACTGGAGGCTTCTTGGGTGTTGGATAACGGGGAGTTTACCTGGTATAAATTTGAAATATCTGATGTTGAGTATAATGATATAACTCAATAGATCTTGGTTTTCCCTTATCAATAAAGATAGTCAGGCCTATTTGCCAAAAAATCATAAATTCCTATACGTTACATATTTGTATTGTAAGTGTGTTTACGAGAAAGTTAAAAGTTTTAACGATTAAGCTCAAGGAACCAAAACATGTAAATGCCGGGGTAGATTGATAAATTCCCCGCCTAAACCATTGATAACTTCGTTAAGAGTGCCATCACCACCCGCCGCAATAACTAGCTCAAATTGTTGTTCGGCAGGAGAACAGATCAGCAGAAACCAGGAATCCAGTGAAGCATAAAAGAGGACAGCCCGAAGGACGCAGCTTTGGCGTGGCAAACTTCAGGGCCGCCGAAAAATCATCGAGGGGCATGCCGCAGTATATGGCCAAAGGGCTAATATCGGCGGCTTTTTTTAGTCTATCAGAAAGTATAAATCCTTTCTGATAGATCTAAGTGCAACTAAGGCTTCTGCCTGCACCGAAGGCTTGGCACAAGCCAAGTTTTCTTTATGAGGTCATTGAGCCGGGAGCCTTTGATGGCTGCGACTTTGACGATGTTTCTCCGTTAACCATGACTTAAGAAAAATACCCATCGTCAGAAGCTGCAGAAACAATGAAAACTCAACTATGCAGATTAACCCGGACGAGAAAGGCCTGTATATCAGAGCCACCCCGGATATCGAGGAAAATGCGGAAGCCAGAGCTTTATATAGCTTCATCAAACGCGGCGATATCGATGGGATGTCTTCAGGTTATTCAAAATTGTATTTGTTCCAGTTAGAAAGGTAATAACAAGTGAGCAGTAAATGATGACAAACTCATAAAAAATTAACTAAGAGCTTTCGAATAAGTATAACAGATTATTATAATTTGCATGAAGGATAGTTTGTATATCTAATAGAATATTATTGATTGAGCGACATTAAAAAGGTTGTTAAGTTTGGTCCAAATTTAATAATTCTATAATTAAATTTGGACCACTATTTTTATGAAGGGGAGTTTCTATGCATAAAAATCCAGCGGAAGATTTTTTCAAAATAAGAGAAGTTAATATCTTAAAAATTAAAGAAGCAAAAGAAAATGGCCTTAAAGTTGTAGGAAGCTACTGTGCGTACTGTCCACAGGAACTAATTTTAGCTGCCGGTGCAATACCTGTTGGGCTTTGCGGAACCAAAGAAGAGCCGATTGCGGCAGCTGAACAAAAGCTCCCGCGTAATTTGTGCCCGCTGATTAAATCATCCTATGGTTTTGCCATTACTGATACCTGTCCATTTTTTTATTTTTCTGACCTGATTATCGGGGAAACAACCTGCGATGGGAAAAAGAAAATGTTTGAACTAATGCAACAAATTAAGCCGGTTCATGTAATGGAATTACCTTCACAAACTCAAAATGAGGCCTCATTTCAGTTATGGGTTGAGGAAATCAGACGTTTACGTATCTGGCTAGAAAAAATGTTGGAAGTGGAGATCCAGGATGCGGATATTTGGAAAGCAATCGATACGATCAACCTGGAGCGGTCATTAATGAAAGCTATTAGCGATTTGAACCAGATTGATCCACCGCCTTTAAGCGGGCTAGAATTGTTGACCATCTCCTGGTCGAGATCTTTCAATAGCGATAAAGCAGAAATGATCCAGATGTTGCAAGATTTAACCCGTAAACTGGCTGCTGTGGAGCCGGTCTCTGCTACCGCCAAACCACGTTTACTCCTCACCGGTTGCCCAGTGGGTTTAGGCACTGAAAAGGTAATTCGTCTAGCAGAAGAACTCGGTGCAAATGTGGTAGCTATGGAAAACTGTTCCGGTTATAAGACGTTAGAGCTGCAAACCGATACGGAATACACGGACCCGATTGTCGCGTTGGCTCATAAGTATATTAAGATACCTTGTTCCTGTATGAGTCCCAATCCGTATCGAATGGAATTGGTTGAGCAAATGACAAAAAAATTCCGTGTCGACGCGGTTATCGACCTGACCTG
>JAAYQE010000126.1 GCA_012519455.1 Syntrophomonadaceae bacterium | reverse complement strand
GCAGATGTATTATTAGTTGACGATATCCAGTTCCTAAAAGAAAAAGAGCGTACCCAAGAAGAGTTTTTCCATACATTTAATGCGCTACACCAGGCGGATAAACAAGTAGTAATCTCCAGTGATCGACCACCAAAAGATATTCCAACCCTGGAAGATCGATTGCGTTCTCGCTTTGAATGGGGCTTAATTACGGATATTCAGTCTCCTGATCTGGAAACTCGTATTGCTATCCTCCGTAAAAAAGCACAAATAGAAAAACTTGATTTACCTGATGAAGTAGGCCTTTACATCGCTAACCAAATTCAAACTAATATTCGAGAACTCGAAGGCGCTTTAACGCGTATCTTTGCCTTTTCTACCGTTCATGGAGTGCCGATCACGGAGGATTTGGCAGAACAATGTTTAAAAGATATTATCTCCCCGGTCAAACAAAAACCCATCACAATTCCCTTAATTATGCATATAGTTTCTAATTATTATGGCTTACGGCTTGATGATCTTACTTCTAGAAAACGAACCCGGGAAATAACTTTTCCGCGTCAAATTGCGATGTATCTTTGTCGAGAATTGACCGAAAACTCACTTCCTCAAGTCGGGAGTGCTTTTGGAGGTCGAGATCATACTACGGTAATGCATGCTTGTGAAAAAATTTCAAACGCATTAAACCTTGATCCTAACCTTAGATTAACAGTTAACGAAATCATCAAAAAAATTCGTACTTCTTAGAGCAAAAACAAGACTAAAGGCGAAAAAAACTTACACAGAACATACACACTAAACCCTAATTCAATCTAGACTTGTCCACACTTTGATTAAAATAACTTTGCTTGATTTAATCCTGTTTTTTGGGCTTTTAAACATTTCCACACGCCCTATTACTACTACGGCTACCTAAATAAACAACTATAACTAATACTTTTTCCTATAAAGGGGGGGTAAAAATGAAAATATCCAGTTCTAAAGAAAACTTGGTTTATGGTACCCAAATTGCTCAACGCTGTATTTCTTCTCGTGCCCCCCTTCCTATTCTGAATGGCATTTTATTAACGGCACGAGATCATCAATTAACTTTTCAAGCTACGGATCTAGACTTAGCGATTGAATGCGCTACTGGGGTAGAAGTTTTAGAAGAAGGATCCGTCGTTGTACCGGCCCGTCATTTTTTAGAGATTGTACGCCGTTTACCGGATCAAACCATTCATCTTGAATCGGATCCACAAACTAAATTATTAATTTTGACTTATGGTTCCGCACAATTTAGTATTAATACTCTAAATCCCGATGAATTCCCTGTTTTTCCTAATATAAATGGTAATTTTACCCAGGAAATTAAACAAGTCTTACTAAAAGAAATTATTCGTCAAGTAGCTTTTGCGGCCTCTAACGACCCTATTCGACCCTTATTCACCGGGGTAATGTTGGAAATTGCGCCGCATCATCTGTTATTTGTCGCCACGGATACCCACCGTTTAGCTAAACGAAAAATTGAGCAAGAAAATCCAGAAATTGAGCAACCGGTACAAACCATTATTCCGGCTAGAGCCCTTAATGAATTATACCGTCTTCTAAAAGACGAAGATTTACCGATCAAAATAAGCATAACCGATACGCATATTACTTTTTATACGGAAGATTTTATTTTTTCTACGCGTCCGATCCAGGGTTATTATCCAGATTATAAAAAAGTATTACCTGAAAATTATCAATGTAAAATACTTATTAATACCACCGAGTTGTTACCGGCAATTGAGAGAGCTTCTTTGTTAATTTCTACCAAAGAAGGAAACAGTATTGTCCATTTAACGATCAAAGAAAATTATCTTACCGTTCAGTCTAATTCCGTCGATCTAGGCTCAGTTCATGAAGAAATTCCGGCCACGCGAGAAGGACAAGAAATAGCAATTGCTTTTAATGCACGATATTTAATTGATGCCTTAAAAAATATGGAAGCAGAACAAATGGCCATAGAATTTACCGGTAATCTTGGTCCTGGTATAATTAGGCCGGTTAGTGAACAAGATTACTTATATCTGCTTTTACCCATCAGGACCTGATTCCATTAATAGGGATATGCCGGTAGCCCAAAAATATTCCACTTAATATCCTTTTTACGATTTTTTAGCAGGGGGTAAACTATGTCTTGCTCCTGAAAAACTTAGAACTTTATCACTTCCGTAATTATTCGGAACAAGAAATTACCTGTTCACCTTCGATCAATATTTTCTGGGGAACTAATGCCCAGGGAAAAAGTAATTTGCTCGAAGCTATATATTATTTAGGGTACGGTCGGTCTTATCGTCAGGTCCCGGATGATCAGGTAATCCAGTGGGATTACCCGGGTTGGCGGATTAACGCGCAGATCGTAAATAATCTAATGGACCCAATTTATCAATCTTGTGATTCCTTAGATATAGTTTATTCCCGGGAAACAAAGAAAAAAACCATTCGCTTAAATCAGCATAATTTATCTAAAATTTCTAATTTAGGTACTATCTTTCCAGTGGTTTTATTTTCACCTGATGATTTGCCTTTAGTTAAGGGGTCCCCCGGTGAACGACGTTATTTTTTAGATTCTCTTTTAAACCGTATTTATCCTAGTTATTATAAAGTTAATCAGCGTTATCAGCGAAACTTAACGCAAAGGAACCATCATTTACGGTCTTCTAAAGCCGGGAATAATAAATATTTATTGGAGACTTATGACCAAGAATTAAGTGAACTAGGGGCGCGTATTTTACAATTTCGTTTTGAATTTCTGCCAATGTTAAGTAAATACGTGAAAAATTTTTATCGAGAGATTGCTGGAGAGAAGGCAGAATTAAGCCTGCTTTACTTATCTTCTCTACCCTCTACGGCGCAAATAGAGTTTAATTATGGACCGGATAAAACAGTTAAGGCAGTAGATTATTATTCATCCTTGGTTTCTAATTTCTACACTACTTTGGGTAGACTAAGAAATACCGATCGGCAAAGAGGTTTTACCAGTATCGGGCCACATCGAGATGATTTAGTTTTCCGGTTAGCCAATAAAAATTTGCGTCAATTTGGTTCCCAGGGGCAGCAGCGCAGTCTGGTTTTAGCCCTTCGATTGAGTGAACTGGTTATTCTAGAAAATTATATAGCCCGGCGACCGGTACTTATTTTAGATGATGTTTTTTGAGAGTTGGATGAAAATCGTTGTAAATCCTTATTACGACTTTTAAAAACTGAAAGACAAGTTTTTCTGACTACAACTAGTTTGGAAAACTTACCGGATGAATTAAGGGATACGATGGTCATTAATCAGATTTCTAACGGGACTATAAAGGCTAATATGCGGTTATCCTAGTTTATTAAGGGAGGTAAAAATATGTTTCTGCATCTGGGTGGTAGTACGGTTATTCCGGCCAATGATTTAGTAGCTATTCTAAATCTTGAGACCGCTAAACAAGGAGAAGCAACGCAGGAATTTTTACATACCATCAACGAGGAAGGATTTGTGTGTTGGATTGCAGAACCGGGTAAAGAGAAATCCTTTGTAATCACCGAAAAACAAATCTTCTTATCACCCATCTCGGCCGCTACCCTAGCTAAACGAGCCACTTCATTCAAAGCTACATTTTTCAATAATGAAAATTAGTTCTAAAAATATAATTAATTTTATGGTATAATAATATAGTTACTCATTTTCCATGAAGGAAGGGAATGTCTAAATTATGCCCGGGAAAAAATCAAAAATTAGGACTACAGAATATGGGGCTGATCAAATACAGGTCCTGGAAGGTTTAGAAGCAGTTCGCAAGCGACCAGGGATGTATATTGGATCAACCGGGCCACGTGGATTACACCATCTGGTATATGAAATTGTCGATAATAGTATTGATGAGGCTTTAGCCGGTTTTTGTGATTGTATTGAAGTTACGATTCTTCCAGATAACAGTGTGCGGGTAATGGATAACGGTCGGGGTATTCCTGTGGAAGTGCATACGCAAACTGGGCGACCGGCCGTAGAGGTTGCTTTAACCATCTTGCATGCTGGAGGAAAATTTGGTGGTAAAGGTTATAAGGTTTCTGGTGGTCTCCATGGCGTAGGGATGTCCGTGGTTAATGCTCTATCTGCCTGGCTAGAAGTCTGGGTTAAACGTGATGGAAAACTCTATCATCAAAAATATGAACGCGGTACTCCGGTTACTCCAGTAACCGAAATTGGCTTGGCACAAGATACCGGTACGATTATCACTTTTAAACCGGATCATACTATTTTTGAAGAACTTGAATTTAATGCGGAAACCATTTTACACCGTTTACGTGAGTTATCTTTTCTTAACGGTGGTTTAACGCTTATTTTTAAAGATGAACGTACGAATGAAGAAGTAGTGTTACGTCATGATGGCGGAATTATTGATTTCGTCCATTTTTTAAATAAAAATAAGAATACGATCCATCCTATTCCGATTTATTTAAAGCGCGAAAAGGATCAAGTAATTATAGAAGTCGCTCTTCAATATAACGATAGTTATATGGAAAATATCTATTCTTTTGCCAATAACATTCGTACGCAGGAGGGCGGAACCCACGAAATCGGTTTTCGCACGGCTTTAACCCGAACAGTTAATGAGTATGCGCGAAGAAGTAACCTGCTTAAAGAAAATGAAAGTAACCTTCAGGGTGAGGATATTCGGGAAGGTTTAATGGCTATCATTAGCGTTAAGATCCCAGAACCTCAGTTTGAGGGTCAAACGAAAACTAAACTAGGTAATACGGAGATTCGGGGTATTGTAGATTCGGCTTTTACCGAAGAATTTAGTATTTATCTTGAAGAAAATCCTGCTGTGGCCCGTAAGATTATAGAAAAAGGCATTAACGCGGCCCGAGCTCGGGAGGCAGCCCGTAAGGCAAGGGAACTGGTACGTCGAAAAAACGCTTTAGAATCTTCCACTTTACCAGGAAAACTAGCCGATTGTTCATCTAAAGATCCTGCGGAAGGCGAATTATTTTTGGTCGAGGGAGATTCGGCCGGGGGCTCGGCAAAACAGGGACGGGACCGTTTTTTTCAAGCTATTTTACCGTTGCGGGGAAAAATTATAAACGTTGAAAAAGCTCGATTAGATAAAATTTTGAATAATGAAGAAATCAGAGCCATGATTACCGCCATGGGAACTGGGATTTCGGAGGAGTTTGATCTAGACAAAGCGCGTTATCATAAATTAGTAATCATGACCGATGCGGATGTAGATGGCGCCCATATTCGTACTTTATTACTCACTTTTTTCTACCGTTATATGCGGGATTTAGTGGAAAATGGTTATGTGTATATTGCTCAACCCCCTCTTTATCGGGTAAAAAGAAGCAGAGAACAACATTATTTCTATTCAAATCAGGAATTGGCTCAATACTTAAAAAAAATCAGTCGAAGTAATTATTCTATCCAACGCTATAAAGGATTAGGAGAAATGAATCCCGAACAACTCTGGGAAACGACGATGAATCCAGAAACTAGAACCTTGTTACAGGTAACGATTGAAGATGCGATGAAGGCGGATGAACTGTTTACTACTTTGATGGGAGATAAAGTAGAACCGCGGCGTGAATTTATCCAAACGCACGCACGTGAGGTACAAAATTTAGATATATAAAATCTTTTTGTCCTTTTATGCGTGAGCAGATAATAATAAAGGCCAAGCTTTACTTTGCTCAGTAAGCTTGGCCTTTTATGATTTTATATATTAGCCCCTCGATTAAAGCCCAATCCTTTTTTCTCGAGTGGAGTCCCTTTTATTTTTTTTGCTTTTTCGAGATTCTTTTATAGATTTAAACAATGTGGTAAACTAATTAATAGACATCTCTTAATTTATCTAGGTCTGGGGATACTGATAATAGGGGTGTTTATAAATCTAAAACTAGGTACAAAAATTAAGTGTAAGGGTGGGATCTAATGGAATCCCCGGTAAATAAAATTATACCGATTGATATAAATAAAGAATTACGGCGTTCATTTTTAGATTATTCAATGAGTGTGATTGTTAGCCGAGCTTTACCGGATGTACGTGACGGGCTAAAACCGGTACATCGTCGTATCTTATATGCCCTGCGCGAATTGGGGATGAACCCGGATAAGCCGCATCGTAAATCTGCCTATCTGGTAGGGGAAGTACTGGGTAAATACCATCCCCATGGAGATACTGCTGTTTACGACGCTATGGTGCGCCTGGCCCAAGACTTTTCTACACGCTATCCTTTGGTGGATGGTCACGGTAACTTTGGTTCAATTGATGGCGATTCTGCAGCTGCGATGCGGTATACAGAAGTCCGCATGACGCGGATTGCTTTGGAAATGCTGGCGGATATTGAGAAGGATACGGTTGATTTTCGACCTAATTATGATGAATCGCGAGAAGAACCTACGGTATTGCCCTCGCGTATACCGAATCTTTTAATCAATGGTTCTGCCGGAATTGCTGTAGGTATGGCTACCAATATCCCCCCTCATAACCTGGGGGAAGTAGTGGATAGTCTGATATACATGATTGATTATCCAGAGGCGCAGATTGATGACCTACTAGCCTTTGTTAAGGGGCCAGATTTTCCGACCGGCGGAATTATTATGGGTACCAATGGCATTAAATCTGCTTATACGACTGGGCGAGGATCAATCCGGATACGGGCGCGTACTGCTTTGGAAGAATTGCCGGGAGGGAAAAAAGCGATTATTGTTACGGAATTGCCGTACCAAGTAAACAAGGCGCGCTTGGTAGGAAAGATTGCGGAATTGGTAAGGGAAAAAAGGCTTGAGGGAATTACTGATCTTAGGGATGAATCAGACCGCAGTGGCATGCGTATCGTTATTGAAATGCGCCGTGATATTATTCCCCGGGTATTGCTTAACCAATTGTTTAAATACACCCAGATGGAGGACACGTTTGGGGTGATCATGCTGGCTTTAGTGCAGGACCAACCCCGCATTTTGAATCTCCAGGAAGCTTTGTTCTATTATCTAGAACACCGTAAAGACGTTACGGTACGGCGAACTAATTTTGAGCTGCGCAAAGCAGAAGAACGTCTGCATATCGTAGAGGGATTACGTATTGCCCTGCAATTTTTAGATGAAGTAATTCAAACTATTCGACAATCGCGTACCCCGGATATTGCGCGTAAAGCTTTAATGGAGCGTTTTGAGCTTTCGGAAATTCAGGCGCAGGCCATTCTGGATATGCGTTTACAAAGATTAACTGGTTTAGAACGAGAAAAGTTAGAGGAAGAATATGCGGAGTTAGTAAAGACTATTGCGGAATTACAGGCTATCCTTGCGGATGAAAAGAAGGTTTTAGCCATAATTCGGTCTGAACTACTGCAATCTAAAAAAGTATTTGGTGATGCGCGGCGTACGCAAATTAGTCAGGAAGAAGATATACTTGACCTGGAAGATTTGATCCCGGATGACGAAGTGGTAATTACGATCACGCATCAAGGTTATATTAAACGTTTACTTCTTTCAACTTATCGCAGTCAGCGTCGAGGGGGAAGAGGAATAACAGGTATAATCACTAAAAACGAAGATTTTGTGGAGCATTTATTTATTACCACAAACCATCAATATTTACTGTTTTTCACCAACCGAGGTAAAGTATATCGGCTTAAGGGATACGAAATACCTGAAGGAGGTCGGCAGGCCAAAGGGACCTCGGCGGTTAACTTATTGAATCTGACTGGAGATGAGTTTATTAATGCCGTGATTCCGGTTAAAGAATTTCCAGAAGACCAGTATTTGGTTATGGGTACTCGCGGCGGTATTATTAAGAAAACAAAACTGAGTCAGTATCGTTTTACCCGTAGAGATGGGATTATCGCCATACAACTAGATGAAGATGATGAACTTATTGGCGTTAAGTTAACTCATGGCCAGGAACAAATTATTATGGTAACCCGAGGTGGAATGGCTATCCGTTTTTCCGAAAAGGATGTAAGAAGCATGGGACGCGTTGCCCGTGGGGTCCGAGGTATTAGATTACGTCCTAAGGATGAAGTAGTAAGTATGGATATTGTACAGGATGACGCGCAGGTACTGGCGGTAACGGAGAATGGTTTTGGGAAGCGAACCGCGGTGAAGCAGTACCGACCGCAAAGAAGGGCCGGTTTAGGTATCATAGCTTTAAAACGAACCCCTAAGAGTGGAAACCTAGTAGCCATTAAACTGGTACATCCGGAAGATGAATTAATGTTGATTAGTCATGAAGGGATTATTATTCGTCTTCAGGTAGACCAAATATCGGAACGTAATCGGAATACGCAAGGGGTAACCTTGATGAAATTAGACCCAGGAGATAAAGTAGTGGCCGTAGCTAAAGTAGTTAATCGGGAAGATTAAAAGAAGGGTAAAAGTTGATCAGTTACCGCAGCCGGAAAAATAGAAAAAGATAAGTAATCAATTTTTTCAAGTTTGCAGTCTTTTTTTAAAGGCTGCTTTTTTATTTTATCTAATGTAACCACTCTCGAGGCATAAGCATATTATAAATTGAAATCAGGGGCCCCATTCCTGTTTTTAGTATTACATTAATGGAGTATAGCGTATTGATTAAAAGGAGGAGTCAGGATGTCCGAAGTTTTGCAGGTTAGACCTGTTTGTATCCGGGTACCAGAGGTAATCGGTAGGCAAACGACGGAAGTACTGTTGGTTGATGACATTACCTTTACAACCCCAGTTTTTAAGATTATTGATGTTTTAATCGATGTCGAAATTACGGATTGCTTCGTTTGCACCGATAAGGTTATTTTTAACGGAAGAATGCAAAAAAATATTGTGTATAAGGCACCGCGTGATCCCGCTACCGGAGAAGGAACCGTTAATTATCGTGAATTTGTAAGAGATTTTGCTGGCTTTGTTGTTATCCCCGGGGTATTGAAAGATGACGAGTGTTTGGTAGAACGAGCTGTAGTGCGGCAAGATTGTGAAGTTTTCATTCCTACTGAACGGGATGCTAATGGTAATATTGTAGCTGCCACGGAAAAAGTGATTATTGATGTAGATATAAAGGTCTTACGGCCGCGGCAGATTACAGTTAACTTAGCAAGTACGGATATTTGTCCGGAGCTAGAGCTGTAAAACGTTCGAGTTTAAGGCTTATTTTTCAGCCTCATCAGGGTATCTCAGCAAAGATACCCTGTTCGCTTTTGAAAAGGGATTAGCATATACATATAACGGATACACATTTAGCTTGTACGTAACGATGAGGTTGATTACAAAATTTTAAAGGAGGGTTATTGGTGTTTATACCGCCTATAGAAGTAGCTAAAGGAAGTCATTCCTTTTCCATTAGTTATACCATACCGAGTCCAGAATTAATAAAACAGATCCAAGAAAGAAAAGTTATCAACATCCAATGGATAGAAAAAGAAGTTTCGGATACAGAAGTATGCGTTCAAGGGGAATGGGATATAGTTTTTTCCTATTTGACCCAGTCTCCCGAAGAACTAAAAGTGATGCAGGTTACCCAGCCTTTTTCGATGACTATTCCTATTTATCGCCTTCAAAATGAAGAAGTTTCCTCGGAATCGGAAAATGAAGAGGAAGAGGCACGCATAGAAATAGTAGATTTGGTTTGGATAAATCAACCCCAATTGGAAGAAATAAAATTGATAGGAAATGAAGTAGAAGCAGAGGAATTAGGAGAAAATGAAGCAGCAGAAAGTTTATACATTAAGATTACGGGGGAACTAGAGGCTAGAATTAACCATCAAAAAGGACAAAAGATAAATATTCGATCCAATGAAGTTTTTTTAAGTAACAAGCCAGAAATTTTTGGTGGTACGAATATTTTAAAATCTAGATGGTGCGGAGAAATCCGTTCTCCGAAAGAAAAAGGAGGAGACCCATACACATGGAATCGATTATCGTGGCGCAGGGGAAGAAGAAGATTCTTTTAAGGTATTCAGTTTCGGACCAAAAGGTACAAGAAATTCTAGATTTTCGGATACTGCAACTAGAAATTGAGGGGGAACGGATTAATCCTGAGCAGGTAGTGGTATCCGGAGAATATGAATTAGATTTGATTCAGGGTATCTTAGAAAATGGTCATGTAAAATATCAGGTGACGAAAGTAAAACAGCCGTTTACCGACCAACTTGAATTAGAATCGGTAAATTATGCGCCCAATGAAGAACTGAAAGGGTTAGTTTATCAGGAAATACCGGGTGTAGCCATAACCCTTCTTCAAACTAAAGGAAGCCTATGTGAACCACTAACAACTAATGGCGTCCTTCCGGGGGTAGAAATAGAATTAGAGGTACAGGCAGAAATTATGGCTGAATTAAGGCCGCCGGAAATGGCAAACTTAGATAAAGATGTGTATTTAGACAATACTTTTTTGGAAAATTTGAAAGGTATTTCGTTATTGGGACCGGGAATTATCGGAAGTTACATGGTCTTGTATCAAAACGGAAAAAACTACGTTTTTGGTCTAGCTCAGGAAGCTAAGAAAAAAAGGTCCGCGGTTAGTAAGAAATTAAGCGCTGAAGTTTCCGAAAAAGTTTAGTTTTTAAATCTGCTTCTTTTGGCTAATGTGGTCTATGCGCTTCGCTTTACCATAGTTTATCTGGGGGAATCAGTGCCGGTCGCCGGTTTTATAAGCGTACCGGCGGCCGGGCACGAGCGAGGATAAAAATATATGTACTACTTTCTTTGGCCCGATAACAGATTTGAAAAAGTTTTTACAAAAATACCTTGACATAAGATAAACGACTATGCTAAGATAGCAACTGTCGCGGGTAGAGCTGAAACCTAAACGGACAAGAGTAAGAAGAGTAAGCGAGCCCAGACAAAAGAAAATAGATATTGACAAAATGTAAAGTTGTTGATATAATTTAATTCCCCTAAAGGAAGAGACCTTGATCCTTGAAAACTGAACAGTTGCGAAAAACCTGAACGCAAGTGAGGACCTCGTAAGAGGACAACAAAGCGAAGCAAGAAAAAAGGAGCTAGAACAGCTCTTCGATATTAACGG
>JAAYQE010000125.1 GCA_012519455.1 Syntrophomonadaceae bacterium | reverse complement strand
TCAAAGTAGCCAGTACCACCATAGATACCGGGCAGGTACGGACCGCCGTGGAAACTTTTAATCTGAGCAAAGCCCCGGGAGTGCAATCGAGTGGGCCGCAGGAGTTTTTAATTCGCACCGAAGAGCTTGATCAGGAGCGAATGAACGCCTTAGTGAGTAGCTTAAACGATCAACTAGGAGCTGTGGAAGTATTACAGCATGAAAATGTCGGAGCCATTATTGGGGGGGAATTAGCGCGTAAAGCTTTATACTCCCTGGGCATTGCCGCGGTATTAATGTTGTTGTATATTACGGTCCGCTTTCAATTTTTGTTTGGTTTAGCTGCGGTTTTAGCTTTATTACATGATGTCCTGATCGTTACTGGGATTTTTTCCCTGTTCCAGATTGAAGTGGGCGGTTTTTTTGTCGCCGCGATTTTAACCATCTTAGGTTACTCGATTAACGATACCATCGTGATTTTTGACCGGATTCGTGAGAACCGTAAGAATCATCCGCGTTGGAAGATGGCAGAGTTGGTTAACCGTAGTGTTACCCAAACTTTAACCCGTTCGATCAATACCGTTTTAACCGTGGTTTTCTGTTTGGTGGCCTTATTGGTCTTTGGTGGTTCCACGATCAAGATATTTGCGCTGGCGCTCTTAATCGGAGTTTGTTTTGGTTGTTATTCTTCCATTTTTGTGGCTAGTCCCTTGTGGTTCGATCTAAATTCAATGGGGAAAGCTAAAGCTCGCTAGCTGCCGCGAACGCGAATAAGAAAAAGGGTAAAATATAGAGCGGATTTACCAGGATTACCAGGAGCAGCTTATGGACTGCTCCTTTTGGTTTTATGGAAATGGTAAAATTTTTTATATACTAAAAGAGGAGAGGTTAGAGAAATACCCCTACCGTTGGCTCAAAAGCAGGAAAATGTCGATACCTGCCGAATACTTTTCCTAGGTACTTAAAAATATTTCCATGGAGGTATGAGAGTGGAGAAATTACGGACGAGAGGAATCAGGCAATAACCATGGAGAAACGTTGGACCACTATACACTTACCGGGATTACCCCGCGTTCACGATTTATCACCAGCCTTGGTACATATTTTGTTAAGTCGAGGAATTCCAACCGATCAAATGCATTCCTTTATTCAGGCCGGCCCGGCTTTAATCCGACCATCATTGGCTTTACCGGCCCTTCAGTCCGCGATATCGCAAATCCAAAGAAACTTAGAGCGAAACGTCCGGATTACGGTGGTAGGAGATTATGATGCAGATGGAGTGACCGCCAGCGTCCTTCTTTATGAGGTATTAAAGGATTTAGGGGCTACGGTGGAAATTTTAATCCCGGACCGACATCGTGATGGTTATGGTATTTCACCTCAGATCGTAGAACGAATTAACACGGATGCAGCCGGTCACCACCAGATGATTATTACGGTGGATAACGGGGCAAACGCCCGGGAAGCCATTGCTCGCGCTTTAGAATTGGGAATGGAAGTAGTGGTTACTGATCACCATACAGTACATACCCCCCCAGAGGCTGTTATTATGGTTAATCCTAATAACCCGAAGTGCCCTTATGTTTTTGGTGGCTTAGCTGGGGTAGGGGTGGCCTGGAAACTAGCTCGGGAACTTTTAAAGGTACATCATTGTGAAGAAAAGGCCTGGGATTATCTTGATTTGGTTGCCTTGGGAACTATCGCTGACGTAAGTCCCCTGATCGATGAAAATCGAGCTTTAGTTCAACTAGGTATGGAGAAAATCAAGCGTAATCCTCGTCCGGGACTGCGGGAGTTAATTAAACGTCAGCTAGGTTACCGCCTGGGGAAAGAAAACGGTGGATCTTTATCTATAGCTAATGGTAGTTCTATTACTTCTGAATTAGGGATAGAACTGTCTCCCTATGATATTGGAATGTATATTACTCCCTGTCTAAATGCTGCCGGACGTATCGGGGAAGTACAGGATGCCGTTCGTTTATTGTTGTGTCAGAATCAAACTGAAGCAGCGCAATTGGCGGATAAGCTGATCGCTTTGAATCAGGAACGTCGCCGTATTACAGAACAGGGATTAAAAGAAGCCCAATCGCTTTTAGCCAGTACCAAGGAAATCCCGAATATTATCTGTCTTACCCTACCCGAAATAGAAGAATCAATTTGTGGCATAATTGCCGGGCGAATAAAAGAGGCTTATCAACGGCCAACTTTGGTCCTGACCCAGACAAAGGATCGAACTTGGAAAGGATCGGGGAGATCAGTTAATGGCTTTGATATTACTACCCTTTTACCAGCGGTAGCCCATTTAGCGGAGGGAGGAGGTCATCCGCAGGCTTGTGGGGTTAGCTTAAACGATACAGATGTAGATGCTTTTTTAGCAACGGTCCAGGCCTTCGGGGAAGAACGTATTACCCCGCAGCAGCTTATGCCGGTTATTCGGGTTGACTTACCAGTGCAACCGAAGGAAGTTACCCTGGGATTACTTCGCGAGATCAAGAAACTAGAACCGTTTGGGGCAGGCTGGGAAGAGCCAGTAATTGGATTACGGCGGGTCGCGGTTACCGGGGGAGTAATGGGCCAAACTGGTGAACATCTGCGTTTGCGCTGCAACCGGAGTGGATTGATTTTTAAAGGTTGGCACATGTTTTCTAAATACCGCCATCTTGGTTTACCTTCGGTAGTGGACATCTTAGGTCGTCTCAGGTATAATTTTTGGAATAATCGTGAAAGCTCAGAAGTTGAGATCCTAGATTTGCGTTCGCATCGGGCAGCATCTAACGGATAAATCAAGGTGCTAAACTAGAACTATTGACAATACTTAATTATTTAACATATGATGTGGGAAAATTTAAAAAATATTCGGGGTTTTTTAACCCGAGCTCTATTTTAAAATGAGGGGAGGCGATCAAGGTGCCGGCTAAACTGTTGGAAAAGGTAAAAAGCTATTATTCCGGAGAAGATATTGAGATGATAAAAGAAGCCTACGCCTATGCGGAAGAAGCCCATAGGGGACAGTTTCGTAATTCCGGTGAACCTTATATCGTCCATCCCCGATTAGTAGCCTATACCTTGGCAGAGTTAGAATTAGATGTTCCCACGATTGTGGCCGGTTTATTACATGATGTCGTAGAAGATACTTCCCGTACTATTGAGGATATTGAACAAAAATTTGGCCAGGAAGTAGCCCAACTGGTAGATGGGGTTACTAAATTAAGTAGGATTGAGTACCGGTCCAAGGAAGAACAGCAGGCGGAGAATCTGCGTAAAATGTTCTTGGCTATGGCTCGGGATATACGGGTAGTTTTAATAAAATTAGCTGATCGTTTGCACAACATGCAGACTTTAAAGCATCATTCCCCCCAAAAACAACACGATATTGCGCAAGAAACCCTGGAGATATATGCACCGCTGGCGCATCGCCTAGGGATTTTTCGTTTAAAATGGGAGTTGGAAGATCTTGCCCTGCGTTATTTGGAGCCGGAAAAGTATTATGAATTGGTAGAGCGTATTGCAGCGCGCCGGCAGGATCGAGAAGAGCAAATTAATCAGGTAATAGAGAAGCTCAAGGCCCAATTAACGGGGATAGGGATCAAGGCTGATCTTTCGGGTCGGCCGAAAAATTTTTATAGTATTTATAATAAAATGGTAACCCAGAATAAGGACTTAAGTGAGATTTTTGATTTAATGGCCATACGGGTAATTGTAGATTCCGTTAAAGATTGCTACGGTACCTTGGGGATCGTCCATACTTTATGGAAGCCCTTACCCGGACGGTTTAAAGATTACATTGCCATGCCTAAACCGAACATGTACCAATCCCTGCACACAACCGTTCTGGGGCCACGGGGCGAACCGTTTGAGATTCAAATTAAAACTTGGGAAATGCATCGAACTGCCGAGTACGGTATTGCTGCCCATTGGGTTTATAAAGAAGGTGGAAAGCAGGATAAGGATTTTGATCAGAAGGTAGCCTGGTTACGGCAGTTACTGGAATGGCAGTTGGAATTAAGAGATGCGCATGAGTTTATGGAGTCATTAAAAATAGACCTTTTTTCCGACACGGTCTTCGTTTTTACGCCCAAAGGGGATGTGATCGAGCTTCCAGCCGGAGCAATACCGATAGATTTTGCCTATCGGGTACACAGTGAGATCGGACACCGGTGTATTGGTGCCCGGGTAAATGGTCGGATGGTACCCCTAGATTATCGCTTAAACAATGGTGATATTGTAGAAATTATCACCTCTAAACAATCTGGTCCCAGTCGGGATTGGCTTAATATGGTTAAAACTAGTCAGGCCAAAACCCGGATCCGTCAGTGGTTCAAGCGCGAGCAGCGCGAAGAAAATGCAGTTCGGGGTCGGGAATCACTAGAGCGAGAGCTAAAAAAACAGGGTTCCGAGCTAGCCGATTGGGCCCGTGGAGATAAACTGCTGGACGTAGCGCGGCGCTTTAATTTCCAATCGGTAGAGGAGCTTTACGCGGGGATCGGGGTAGGGACTTTGACGGCGTTGCAGGTCATTGGTAAGATAAAAGATGATTTTCTAAAAGAGCGTAAAGCTGAAACCGGTCCACCCGAGGTGATTTCTTCCCTGACGGAAGCGCGGCAGCGTTCAGGAGATAAGGTCCGGTCCAAGGGAGTTCGTGTTAAGGGCCTAGATAATATGGCCGTGCGTTTTTCGCATTGTTGTAATCCTTTGCCGGGAGATATGATCATGGGCTATGTTACGCGGGGTCGCGGCGTTTCCATTCATCGCCTGGATTGCCCTAACCTGGTGGCTTACCGGCATAATGAACCAGAAAGGATTATTGAGGTTTCCTGGGAGGCGCATAATTACACCGGTTACCAGGTGGAAATAGAGGTTAGAGCCATGGATCGGCCCCGGCTAACGACCGATGTCATGAACACGATTACTGATTCGCGTATTCCCATAAGTTCGGTTTATGCCCGGGCGAATAAGAATAAACAGGCGATTATCAATTTAACCTTGGAAATTCCTAATGTTGATTATTTGCAAAGCCTTTTACAAAAGATAAAACGCGTACGCGATGTGACTGAAGTTAGGAGGGTAATACCCTCATCCTAAAACCGAAAATAGCGTTTTTAACCGGACGATAAATGAAAGAAGAGGTGGGAAAATTTATTGCGGGCCGTAATCCAAAGAGTAAGTGCAGCACGGGTCACCGTTGCCGGCCAGACCGTAGGTAAGATTGGCGAGGGTTTGGTGATCCTGCTAGGGGTAGGAACCGGTGATGGGGAAACCGACGTACAATATATGGTTGAAAAAGTAGCTAATCTACGGATTTTTGAAGATACGCAAGGGAAAATGAATCTATCCGCTTTCGATTTACAGAAAGAATTACTAGTGGTTTCCCAGTTTACGCTTTATGGTGATAGCCGTAAAGGACGTCGCCCGAGTTTTTCGGCAGCGGCAGCGCCAGAGGTGGCCAACGCTCTATATCTACAGGTAGTAGAAGGCTTAAAAGAAGCCGGGTTGAAGGTAGAAACCGGTCAATTTCAAGCGCATATGCAAGTAGAGATCTTAAATGACGGACCGGTGACTCTACTGCTAGACAGTCGTCGTCAGTTTTAAATTACCTTAGTGAAACATGGAGGGATTTTTAATGATTTTACTGGGGATGGAAGTAGGGCCTCTGGGTACTAATTGCTACATAATTGGTTGCGAAGAAACCAAGGAGGCAGTGGTCATCGATCCGGGGGGAGATGCCGGAAGAATTCTTAAGGCCTTAGAAAAACATGACTTAAAACTGAGTTGTATTATTAATACCCACGGTCATGTAGACCATATTGGGGCTAACTCTAGATTAAAGGAAGAGACTAAGGCTGAACTCATTATTCACGAAGCTGATGCTACGATGTTAACTAGCTCCGGGCGTAATCTTTCCTTGTTTTCTGGCATGGCTTTGAGTGGGCCCGCCGCGGACCGAACAGTTAAGGAAGGTGACCAGATCAAAGTGGGGAAAACGGTACTTTTTGAGGTTCTTCATACGCCGGGGCACACGCCGGGGGGCATCAGTTTGAAACTAGAAGTGGAAGGTAAAAATCTCATTTTTGTGGGCGATACTCTTTTTAACGGTAGTATTGGACGCACCGATTTTCCTGGTGGATCCTATCGCCAACTGATCGAATCGATTCAGCAGAAAATCATGGTTTATCCTGATGATACGGAGGTCTATCCGGGGCACGGTCCAGGGACTACGGTAGGTTTTGAACGTCGCAGCAATCCTTTTTTGATATAGAGATCAAATGGAAACGGGGTTGGGTTTTGAAGTTATTGGTTCAGGCACCGGAGCATTATTACGGACAAGTAGTGGCGGATCTTATCCGTCTTTTTTTTCCCGAAGCGAAAATGGTTTTAGCGTTGACCGATACGGTAACGTCAAAGTTTATCCCCAATCGACGACCTGGTGAGGTAGAGGCGGTCTTGACTTTTCGGGAATTAAACGCCATACCGACAGACCAGAATCTAGCAACCGCGGAGTTTCGTAATGGGGGTATGCTTCCTTGCCTGGAAGCAAGTTTTCAGGTTGAAGAAAAAGAGGCCGTTCTTCGGGCTCCAATACCCTCGGGGCCAGCTGAAGAGCAGGTTAATCTACACCGGCGCCTGATTCGGCAAATGACCCTTCGTGTT
>JAAYQE010000124.1 GCA_012519455.1 Syntrophomonadaceae bacterium | reverse complement strand
TCATATTCGCCATCTTCATACCCCGCAGATTCAGTTATTTTAATACGCGGATCGTACTGACGACCAACCCGTTCGACTTCCCGAGCCATCTCGATTTTAGCTTCCACCTCTGCAGCCCGAATCTGAGGGTCAAAAATTTCAATCTGCGGATACTGTTCGACCGGGGAGGGTAATAAATTACCCGGATCAACGGAAGTTTGTTGACTATTAGCTAACGCCTCTTGAATAACCTGTTCAAGGGCCTCCGGTTGCAAGTCTGCCGTATAAGCAAAACCCATCCTTCCGTCTTTAAAAACTCGAAAACCTAGGCCCCTTTCCTCGGCCAATTTAAGATTCTCGATTTCGGCTTCGCGTACCTCAATGCTCAGTTCTTTAGCGTTAATAATAAAAGCTTCTGACATATCGGCACCTAACCGTTGGGATTTTTGTACTACCTCAAAGGCTAATTGGGAAAGCTGACTCTGCATGAAAACTATCTCCTTCCCTGGTAAGGGTCCAAATCTTCTTTAAGGCCATGGAAGGCGGATCTAATATTCCGCAGCCTATCTAACGAAAATCTGATCCATCTTTTTATAAACGACGGATATTTCCATTCGGTGCCATGGGTATCTCTACTCCACCAACTACTAATTCCCGAATCGATAAAGTTGGCTGCGCATCCGAAACCGGTACCCCCTGCCCGTCTTTTCCACAAGTACCAATACCAAAGCCCAGGTCTTTGCCCACCCGCTCTACGATCCGTAGAACCTCGGGTCCATTGCCGGTAAGGGTAGCCCCTCTTACTGGAGCCCCAATCTCGCCATCTTGAATCAAATAACCTTCGGAAACATCAAAAACAAAATCGCCATTCACCGTGTTTACCTGACCGCCCCCCATTTTCTTTACCAGCAATCCTTTTCGGGTATCCCGAATAATCTTTTCCGGATCTTCTTGACCCGCTTTTATGTAGGTATTGGTCATGCGAGGTAGAGGTCGATGATGAAAAGACTCCCGCCGGCCGTTACCGGTAGATGTTCGACCCTCTTTACGGGCCGTAAGTCCATCGTACATAAAACCCTTAAGTTCACCATGATCAATTAAAATCTTACGCTGACCAGGAACTCCTTCGTCATCGAAACGAAAACTACCGTACTTGCCTGATAGGGTTGCATCATCTACTACCGAAACCAATTCCGAAGCCACTAACTGTCCCACCTTTCCGGCATATACGGAAAGTTGCTTCTGAATCGCATCAGCCTCCAGGCCATGACCGCAGGCCTCGTGTACCATCGTTCCCCCGGCCTCACCGGACATCACCACGGGCATTCGCCCGGCCGGCGCCGGTCTAGCCCCCAGCATTAGCAACGCTCGTCGGGCAGCCGCTTCAGCCACCTGCTCTGGTGAGGCGCCCTTTTCCTTGAAAAGTTCATAGCCCACATGGCCACCCACAGCCTCATAGCCGGTTTGAATGACCGAACCCTCGGCCGCTACTGCATTTACTACAAAACGGGTACGAATTCGTTCGTCTTCAACATAACGGCCTTCGGAGTTAGCCATAACCACCTTTTGTACTACATCCCCATAAGAGACTGCCACCTGCCGGATACGGGGATCCACGGCCCGGGCTACTTGATTAGCCTTCTCTACCTCATCCACCTTGCGGTCTATTTTTACCGCCTCTGGCCTCTCCGCCACCTTTAATTCTACCGGAGAAGTTACGGTCCTTAAATCAAAAGATAAATCCTTATTTTCTCCTTTAACCGCATGGCTGGCGATACGGGCCGCCTCATTTAAACCCGTTTTAGAAAGGTCATTAGTATAGGCATAAGCCGTATTCTCGCCCTGAATCACCCTGATCCCGGCCCCTACATCCAGTCCGGTATTAACTCGCTCAATTCTATTGTCCTCGCAAAAGACAACACTGGTACGCCGGCGCTCTACAAAGATATCTGCAAAATCTCCCCCATTGCTCAAAGCTGCCGACAATACTTCCTTTAAAACATCCTTGGCTATCATTTTTGTCACCTCAGAACCTTATTTCCAGGCCCTTCCTTAAAACCTTTTGCTTATCATAATATCGTTTCCTTAAACTATTGTCCACTATTTACCCTAACGATATTCACCAAGATTGGGCCGCTAATTGAATCTCTAGATATCTTTATTCCTTACGTTTTACTAAAAAAAACAGCTATACCAGCTGCTTAAATAGATCCTAAATTTGACAACTCCCCACGGATAAATCCGGGGGATGCTTAATTCATCCTGCCCGGTAACCCGGTACAGTCCCACCTTGCTTACCAACCACGCGTGTAGGTTTCTACACACGCCAGGCATACGGGTCGACCCTCCCAAATGCGGGCACGTATTTCCGCCACCTTTTCCTGACAGCGGGAACACTCTACAGAATTAAAAATGCGGGCTTTCTCGGGTAAATCTAGCGCTACCGTTTGTAACGATAGAATCTCCTCTTCCGGAACGGTCAGCAATTGTTGGATCCGCTGTTGCTGCCTTTGTTGATACTGCGTTACTTCTTCTGCCGTTGCCGTACCGTTCTCTATTTTTTGGTGCAGCTCTAAATATCCCGGATCAGAATTTGACCTCCCAGCGTGGACATAAATACGTACTGCTGATTCGGCGTCTCTGCGGGCAAAGGTAAATACCTGTTTTCCATAATCCCGATAAATTAAATTACCTTTACCTAGCGTACACCCGGTTATCACTTGAACGGCATCAACACCGCAAGCATCATTCTCCACGATAGCCACCAATTCTTCGTCCGCCGCCCTTTTGACTTGCAAAGCTCGCAGTGCCGCAAAACTGGCCCGATAACCCAGGGCTAACCCGGGACAAGTATGGCCGTGAAAAGCCACGGTTCTTTGCCAACCCTCCAGGTCAAAATTTGCTGGATACTTAAACGCCAAAGTTCCTCCCCCCATCTAAGGCAGTTTCCCCGCTACTGCAGTCGCCGTTATCCGGATCCCCCCCCGTGGTTTTTGAATTACCGTTACT
>JAAYQE010000123.1 GCA_012519455.1 Syntrophomonadaceae bacterium | reverse complement strand
TAACGCTTTCGGATATTCCTTTTATGGGTCCTATCGCTGGAGTAGTAGTTGGACGGGTAGACGGGCAGTTTGTAATTAATCCTACGCAGGAGCAAGCTGGTCGCTCGGATATGCATCTGGTGGTAGCCGGAACTAAAGAGGCCGTAATGATGGTTGAGGCCGGGGCTAAAGAAGTTTCAGAGGAAATCATGCTCGATGCGATTATGTTCGGGCACGAGGTTATCAAAGAACTAGTGGCGTTTCAAGAGGAAATCGTGCAAGTTAGCGGGAAACCTAAAAAAGAAGTACCTTTGCATGAAATATCGGAAGAAATCACGCTTGCGGTCCGGGAGTTTGCCCTAGAAAAACTTAACCAGGCCGTGCGTAATTCTGACAAATTGTTGCGGGAAGAACTGATTCAGGAAGTAAAAAAGGAAACGGTTGAGCATTTTACCCCGATTTTTCCCGAAAAAGAAAAACTGGTTAAAGAAGTACTAGAACAAGCCCTTAAAGAGCTTGTACGTAAGATGATCACCAAGGAACGGCTTCGGCCGGATGGACGAAAGCTAGATGAGATACGGAAGGTTACTTGTGAGGTAGGTCTCTTACCTCGAACACATGGCTCCGGTCTTTTTACGCGTGGTCAAACCCAGGTTCTAACGGTCTGTACTTTAGGGGCGGTTGGCGATATCCAGATTTTAGATGGTCTAGGTACCTTAGAATCCAAACGCTACATGCATCATTATAATTTTCCCCCATACAGTGTCGGTGAAACCCGTCCGATGCGCGGACCAGGGCGACGTGAAATTGGCCACGGTGCCTTAGCGGAAAGAGCATTAGAACCGATGATTCCAGCGGAACCGGATTTTCCCTATACTATCCGCTTGGTTTCGGAAGTAATTGAATCGAATGGTTCTACTTCCATGGGTAGTGTGTGCGGAAGTACCTTATCTTTAATGGATGCGGGAGTACCTATCAAAGCGCCGGTAGCTGGAATTGCCATGGGTTTAGTTAAGGAAGAAGACGAATTTGCCATTTTAAGTGATATCCAGGGCATTGAAGATGCGCTGGGAGACATGGATTTTAAAGTAGCCGGTACTAGCGAGGGCGTCACTGCTTTACAGATGGATATTAAAATTGCGGGCGTAAGCCGGGAAATCTTGGCGGCGGCCCTACGTCAGGCACGAGAAGGCCGGATGTTTATTATGGGTAAAATGTTAGAAGCCATAGCCCAACCCCGTGAAGACTTGTCAACTTATGCGCCGAGGATTATCAACTTTACCATTGATCCGGATAAGATTCGAGAAGTGATTGGTCCGGGGGGTAAAATGATCAAAAAGATCATTGAACAAACTGGAGTATCTATTGACATTGAAGACGACGGTCGTGTATTTATCTCTACGCCTGACCACGAAGCTGCTGAACAAGCCTCTTCGATTATCCATAGTTTAGTACAAGATGTCGAAGTAGGGAAAGTATACTTAGGTAAGGTCGTACGTTTAATGGACTTTGGAGCTTTTGTAGAGTTCATTCCTGGCGTCATGGGCCTGCAGGGAAAAGAAGGACTAGTCCATATTTCGCAATTAGCAGAAGAAAGGGTGGCTCGGGTACGGGATGTGGTTAAAGAGGGAGACGAGATTTTGGTAAAGGTAACCGAAATTGACCGTCAAGGAAGAGTAAACCTATCCCGGAAGGAAGCGCTCCGCAGCCAAAAAAGGTTAACGGAAAGAGAAAAGAGATAACCGTAAAACGTTACATCGAGCAATGTAAAATTATTCATAAACCGAGTTTCTCGGTTTATATTTATTTAATGGTTAGCATATACTTGTTTAGGGGTGCCTTTATGCGTAAGGTCCTGCATTCAGGTAGTTTGCTAACCGTATTTTTTTTCTTGCTATGCTTGGGTACAGTCTTAATCGGAAAGTTAATTGCCCCGGAACTGGAAATGGTGGTTGCCGAAAATCAACCTTTATATCAAGGTTGCACCGGCCAAAAAATAGTGGCTTTGACGTTTAATGTAGATTGGGGCGAGGAATTTTTACCCGAGATCTTAAAAACTTTACAGGAAAAAAACGCCTTGGCTACCTTTATGATTACCGGGAAGTGGGCCCAAAAAAACCCGGCTTTAGTCAGGCAAATAGCTCAAGCGGGTCACGAAATTGGTAATCACAGCTACCATCACCCCCATCCGAATAACCTGGGTCGCAGCGAATTAGAGGAAGAATTGAACCGTACCCGCAGGGTGATAGAAGAGATTAGCGGGAAAACGCCACAGGTGTTTGCACCTCCTTACGGTGAGTTTAACCAGCGCGTACTAAATGTAGCCGAGGATTTAGGTTACACGGTAATCATGTGGACCCTAGATACCGTGGACTGGAAGCGACCGGCTGCTTCCGTCATTGTTGATCGGGTAACCAGAGGTATCCAGCCTGATTATATTATCCTGATGCATCCTACAGCGCCTACCCTACAAGCTTTACCGGAGATCCTAGGTTATTTACAGCAAGAAGGTTATACGCTAATGACCGTATCCGGGATGATCCAAGAAGGGGGAAAAAGCAATCGTTAATCGAAGCAAAATACGATCTATGCAGCCATTAATCGGTTTAATGCTCTTAAGCTTATTGATGGTTTTATGGTTAACCCCTCATAAGGTCGTTTGGGCACAGGACCTAGGTGGATTTAACTTGCCAAACCTTCGCTTAACCGCCGAAGCAGCCGTACTAATCGAAGGTTCTACTGGTCAAGTCTTATGGGCTAAAAATGCTTACCAGCGGCGCCCCCCGGCCAGTACCACCAAGATTTTAACTACGCTGGTCGCTCTTGAGCGCGGGAACCAAGAAGACCCGGTGATCATGGGAGCTTCCGTTCAGCAAGCTGGGGGTAGAACTTTAGGTTTACGACCAGGACAAGTATATCCTCTCGGAGAACTGATCGAAGCGGCATTGATTTATTCAGCTAATGACGCTTGCGTAGCGATTGGAGAGCATTTTGGGGAAGAGGGGATCCTCTTTCTGCAATGGATGAATCAGAAAGCACTTACGTTGGGCGCTTACCATACTACCTATTACAATTTTAACGGGATGCCACATAAAAACCACCGTAGTTGTGCGTTTGATTTAGGCATAATGGCCCGTTATGCACTAAACCACCCGGAATTTGCGCGGGTGGTGAAAAGCCAGTTTGCCACCATTACCCCGCACGCCGCCACGGATAATAAGCCGGGATATACTTATTCGATCAAGAACACGAATGCTTTGTTGTGGAGCTATCCGGGAGCAGATGGCGTTAAAACCGGAACGACCCAGGCCGCCGGGGCTTGCTTGGTTGCTTCGGCAACCCGGGAGAAAAGGCAGTTGGTGGCGGTCGTTTTAAAAAGTGGTAATCGTTTTGGCGAAGCCGCCCGTCTTTTAGATTTTGGCTTTAATCACTTTACCCTTGTGGGTCAGGCTTTACCCGGCGAAGTGGTAGGGTTAGTACCGGTAGCCTGCGGCGAGGTAGCCAGTATCGAAGTGGTCGTAGAAGAAAACATGGGGATTACGGTGCCAGTTAGCCAGATGGAGCAAATCGAAACTAGAATCGTGCTCGATAAACCGATTACGGCCCCAGTACCAGCGGGAACCCGGGTGGGAGAAATTGTATTAATGCATCAAGGTCGGGTATTACAACGATCTCCCTTATTAAGTGGACAAGCCGTAGCTCCTGCGGAACCACTTTGGAAAATTTGGTGAAAAAAGAGGATTGAACTAATGGCCTCCTTAACCTATTATATAGGAGGGTTAAGGGAGGTTAACGGATGTTAAATTACCGCAAAGAAACACTTAAAAACGGAGTGCGTATTGTAACTGAGGGAATACCGCACGTACGCTCTGTATCGTTGGGCTTATGGGTGCGCGCCGGTTCTCGAGATGAAGATAAATCGAATAGCGGCATTAGTCACTTTATTGAGCACATGATGTTTAAAGGAACCCAAAACCGTACGGCACGTGAAATTGCCGAGTCCCTAGAAGCGGTAGGGGGGCAATTAAATGCCTTTACCGCAAAAGAATATACCTGTTATTATGTTCGCGTTTTAGACGAACATCTTGATCTAGCCATTGATGTCCTCAGTGATATGTTTTTTAATTCCCGTTTTGCTTTGCCGGATATTGATACGGAACGCAAAGTAGTTTTAGAAGAAATTAATATGTATGAAGATTCCCCAGATGAATTAATCCATGATTTATTTGCCCGAACTATTTGGAAAGATCATTCCCTGGGGGAACCAATTTTAGGGAGTTTAGAAACTATTAAAGCCTTGAACCGTGAAGCATTGCTCGACTATTTACACCGGCATTATACCCCAGATCGCTTAGTGATTGCCGCGGCGGGCCATTTGGATCATGATAGTCTGGTGGATAGATTAAGGGTTCATTTTGAGGACTGGCCGGGAATCGAATTTCCTCCCGTCAAGAATACGGAGGCGCCTCAACACCATGCTGCGGTAGTTTGGCAAAAAAAGGATACCGAACAGATTCATCTTTGTTTAGGGGTACCGGGATTGCAGCAAAAAGACGACCGTTTATATACCTTAAATGTGCTAAATAATATTTTGGGTGGAGGGGTAAGTTCCCGTTTATTTCAGGAAATTAGGGAACAAAGAGGTTTGGCCTATTCAGTTTTTTCTTACCACTCGGCTTACCGAGATAGTGGAATCCTGGGCGTTTACGCTGGGACTGGACCGGCCAATGTAGAGCAGGTAATCGAACTCCTATTAAAAGAAATTAAACAGATTCGTAAACAGGGAGTCTATAAGCACGAATTACAACGTACGCAAGACCAAATCAAAGGCGGAGTTTACCTGGGCTTGGAAAGCGTAAGCAATCGCATGACGCGACTAGGCAAATCGGAACTGTGTTATAACCGGATTATTGATCCGGATGAAGTCATTCAAAAAGTACAGGCTATTCAACCGGAGGAAATTCAGCAATTGGCCGAAGAAATTTTTGCTCCCGAAAAATTGGTAGTTGTAAGTATCGGACCGGGCGAGCAAAGCGTAGACCTTCAGCGCTGGATAAACGGTAATATACGGTAATATTTTGGACCGGCTTTTCATAAGTTCTTAGCAGCGATTAACACCAAAATTTGGAGGTGGTTTAATGCGGCTAAGTGAACTGATAGGTAAAGAGATCGTAAATCTCTATGATGGGGGTCGCCTTGGTACCGTAGGGGACTCTGATCTCGTAATTGATCTCGCTTCAGGACGGGTGGAGTCGCTGATTTTGCCCGGCCGCCATACTTTACTCAGTTTTTGGGGAGACCAGCAACAAATGATTATACCCTGGGAGGCCGTAAAAAAGATTGGTTCGGAAGTAATTATTGTGGATTTAGATCAAACCAATTTACGAGGACGGCGTTATTTACTTTAGATTAAGGCCTGATTACCCGCATAAATTAAAGTTAAAATTTACCCCGATTAAATATACCCGGGCAAACCGGGTTTATTTAATTTAAATTAAAGTTGGGACTAAGAAAATTTTCAACCAGTAATTAAGTCAGTAGTTGACAGGTTTATACGATTATACGACAATATTCTACTAAGGGAATGAAATTAGGGGGATTGTAATCGTGAGTGATAGAATTAAAGTAGTGGTAGCCGGGGCTAATGGTAAAATGGGTCGGGAAGTAGTAAAAGCTATTCTGGAGGACGATCAGCTGGAATTGGTAGGGGCAGTAGATGTGCGGCAAAAAGGTACCGACCTGGGGGTTCTTGTGGGTAAACCACCTATTGGCCGGGTTGTCTTTTCAGATTTAGAGGCCCTGCTAAAGGAAACGCAGCCCCAGGTAATGGTGGATTTCACTAATCCGCAATCGGTATTACGTAATTTGCACGTAGCCCTGCAGTACCAAACTTATGCGGTGGTGGGCACCACCGGACTTACGGCAGTAGAATTAGAAGAGGTCGAACAAAAAGCGCGGAAAAATGATGTGGGGGTTTTTGTGGCGCCTAATTTTGCCCTAGGTGCTGTTTTATTAATGAAATTTGCCCGGGAAGCAGCTCGTCATTTTCCTCATGTTGAAATTATTGAATTGCACCATGACCAAAAATTAGATGCACCTTCCGGAACCGCCTTACGTACCGCGGATATCATTAAGCAAGAACGGCCTACCTTTAAACAAGGAGCTATAAATGAATATGAAAAACTGCCCGGGGCCCGAGGCGCAGAAATAAATGGGATGCGAGTACATAGTGTTAGGCTTCCGGGCTTTGTAGCCCATGAAGAGGTTATTTTTGGCGGGTTGGGTCAAATTTTAACCTTGCGTCATGATTCGATTAACCGGGAGTGTTTTATGCCGGGTGTATTACTAGCTATTCATAGGGTCACGCAATTAAAAGGCCTGGTTGTAGGTCTGGAAAACTTATTAGATCATTAATATAAGATTTTTAGCCAGATTACCTTTACCGTACTCTGGCTTTTTTAATTAATTAACGGATTTTTTCTACTTGGAATAGTTTTGCATATTTGAGCGGGAGATAGGTCATATTATGATTGTTAGAATGAATCGGTAATGGCTCAAGCGACAGGTAAGGGGGCGGTAAAAGGTGAACAATCATCCTATTGAAACGCTAATGAAAACCGCGATGGAAAGTATAAAAGAAATGGTGGACGTTAATACCGTGGTCGGCGATCCTGTTGAGACCCCGGATGGAACGGTCATCGTTCCGGTTTCCCGTGTAACTTGTGGCTTTGCTGCTGGTGGCGGGGAATACGATACTAACGGAGAACTGGAAGGGCACCTTCCCTTTGGGGGAGGGAGTGGCGCCGGGGTTTCAGTACAGCCGGTAGGGTTCCTGGTGGTAGGACAAAATCAGATCCGCTTAATGCCGGTAGATGCCAACAATGCGGTTGAGCGTTTAATTGATTTAGCTCCCCAGGTATTAAATAATATTCGGGAGATGCTTACGCATCGTAAAAAATCGGAGATTACTCGGGTTACCGAAGTTGACGCATAGCCGGAAACTTTCTCACTAAGGGCAAAATAAGGCCCTTTTTTTTATTGATTATTGGATAATTAATCCTAGCTTGGAGGTTCTAACCTTTTAAGGCGAAACATACCATTCAGTAAAAAAGCCCTTACGCTTCGGGGGGGTATCTTTATGCTGAATGTAGTATGGGTTGGCATGTTACTAATCGGTATCGCCGTAGCAGCCATTAATGGACGCGTCGAGGTCGTAACCCTAGCCGCTTTAAACTCTGCTCAGGCGGCCGTCGAAGTATGCATAGGCTTAATCGGAATTATGTCCATGTGGTTAGGATTACTAAAGATTGCCGAAAAGGCCGGCTTAGTAGAATTGTTAGCCCGGTTAATTCGCCCCTTAACTAATTTATTATTTCCTAGTATTCCGCCGGGGCATCCGGCCGTTGGAGCGATCATAATGAACATCAGCGCCAATGTACTTGGTTTGGGGAATGCAGCTACTCCTTTTGGGCTTAAAGCCAT
>JAAYQE010000122.1 GCA_012519455.1 Syntrophomonadaceae bacterium | reverse complement strand
ATTCGCCAAAACAACCACCTTAGTAGAAATGGAACCTACGTCTATCCCGACCGCAAGCACATTCTCATCTCCTATAAGAGTTACTACTACAGCACCATAGATTTTTTCCTTTTAACCCTAATCGTTTTATTTTGTTTTATAAAGTTATCACTTGATCAATTCCAGCACTGCCCAATACGGCGTACAGATTTGGAAAACAACCAATAGCAGCACCATCCACTAGTTGGTCATCAATACCTCTTTCAATAGTGCACATGTCACAACCCATCAAAATAGTGCCAAACTTTTCGTGTATTTCCTGGAGTTTATCCCCAGTACTGCTGCCTTTGGTGAGCAAGAAAGTGTTGTCAAAGAAAAACATCATCCCTGCAACTTCAACTCCGTGACGTTCTTCTAGCATTTGCGGAATAATCATTTTATCCAGAATCCTTTGCGCGTTATTGGTGGAAAAAATATAAGCCACTCTCATTTTTAATCTCCTTAAATTATATTATTTGGCAACCCTGGTATTAGTAACATTGTTTGTATATTTGCTGGTCATCCGGTTATAGGCATCGGTAAAACTGATCTGATTATTGTAGTTAGCATCTTTTTCCGTAAAGCCCGGTGGTATCTCAATATCAACAACCTTTTCATGAAAGGCCTGTCGTACCAATTCCGTCAGCTCAGAAACATAAGCTTTAAAGCCCTCACTTTGCCGGTCGCGCGGACGGTCAAGGTCAATATATACATCCTGTACTATCTGGCCTTTGTGTGCGGACATTACTATAACCCGATCGCTTAGATAAACCGATTCATTTACATCATGGGTGACCATCACTACCGTAGTTTTGGCTCCCTGGACTAAAGCCGCCAATTCTTCCTGCAAAAGCTCCCGCATTTGAAAATCTATGGCTCCCAACGGTTCGTCCAGCAGCAGTATTTCTGGACGACTGGCTAAAGCTCTTACTACCGCTACCCTTTGCTGCATACCCCCGGAAAGCTGCACAGGATATTTGTTTTCACTGCCAAATAAATGGGATATCTCTAGCAATTCCTGCAAGCGCTCATTTTGTTCCTTTTTGCTAAGCTTTTTAACTTTCAGCGAATAAAGAATATTCTCTTTCACGGTCATCCAGGGAAAAAGCGCATAGTTTTGAAAAACGAAGCCTCGATCAGGTCCGGGTCTTTCCACCTTATTACCGGCCAATACTATTTGACCCTCATCAGGGGTTAAAAAACCGCCCAGCATGGTTAAGAGAGTAGTTTTACCACATCCAGAAGGTCCTAAAAGAGAAACATACTGCCCTCGTTCCACCGTGAAGGACATATTTTCCAAAACTACGTGAGCCGGTTTTTTCTTCTGGGTAAATATTTTGGTGATACCCTTAACTTCCAACAAAGCCATCCTTATATCTCCATGAAGTTATTTTTTTTTCTACGGTTAGAAAGCCTTTATCAATGACAAAGCCTACTAATCCTGACATAATCATCAACGCATAAAGCTGGGCCGTTTCCAGACGCACCTGGGCTTCGACCATTAAAAAACCAAAACCAGCGCTAGTGGCGATAAATTCGGCACAAATAACTGACATCCAACCAAATCCCATCGCTAGGCGACAGCCGGTTAAAATGCTGGGTAAGGCTCCTGGTACCACAATATCGCGAATAATATTAGGCAAAGAGGCCCCCATACTGCGAGCAGCATTATAATAATTAGGGTCAATCCCATGTACTCCGGCAATAGTATTGATAACCAGAGGAAAAACTGCACTCATAGCGATGAGAAAGACGGTGGGGCCATCCCCCAGGCCAAACCAAATGATGGAAAGGGGTACCCAGGCCATAATCGGTACCTGACGTACAGAATTTATTATCGGGGAAATCGACTGTAGTGCCGTTTGTGAATAACCCATTAAAAGCCCTAAAGGGATGCCGATAATAAAAGCATATATAAACCCAGTAAATACCCTTCTTAAAGTTAAAGCCAAGTTGGACATAATTTCAGGGTCAACCCAGGCAGTAAAAAACTCTTTGGCTGTTTCCTGGAAATAAGGCAACAGTAAGGTGTTTTGGATACGATTAGCCGCAATATACCAAGCAATTAGCAAGATACTCACAATAACAAGGGTATAGAAATTGCCCCTGTATTTATCGTAAATATCCCCCAGGGTTAATTTTGCAGTTCTATCTGTTGAAATTGCACTCCCATTTCTCTCCATACTTTTACCTCATTACCACTATTCTCTATCGCTAAATTTTTTGCTAATTCCATCATCAGTATTTCTGTACTGTTTATTTCTTCTACTGCCTGGTTATAGGCTTCTATAAAACTTGCTAATTCGAGGCTATCCAGTAAATCTTTGTGTACTACCAACACGGAGGTCGGATATTCCGAAGGTAAAGGTGTACGATAACCGCCTATTCTTAGCGCTCCCAAAATATCCAGGACTATTCCTTCTACAGCCTCTCTTTCCAAGGCATAGGGCAAACCGGCCGGAAGCATTGGTTGCATTTCAATACTGCTGCCCAAATTAGACCACACTAATTTTTTTTGGATTTCTCGCGCATTCATATAACCTACGGTTCGCGGAATACTATCTTGATTAGTCACTAAAACTTTGGCGTTAACCACAATCGTACCTAAAACCCGAAAAGGCTGACCGCTGGCTATCAATTTGTCAGCACTGTCCGGACAAAGCACCGCCAGATCAAAATTACCTGCCGATAGGGCCAACTCCGTTTGGCTGCTGCAACAATCCTGCAATTGTTGATAACTCATATTTACAACCTCCAGGGCGGTGCTGTCCTCCCTAGCTAGATATTTTATAAGTAAACCGGCCGCATCATCATTACAGGCGATCCGCAATCCATTCATTTCAAACTGGGGGCCAAGCAAGGTGCTTAGCCCCAGATAAGTGATGATAATCAGGATTAGGGCTCCATATAGCAGATTTCTTTTATTCCTCATGGTTAAGCTTTCTATATGATTGCATGGCTTTCAACTTATGTCGTAATCTGGTCTACTTCTTTAGCTTTAGTCTTCCAATCTTCAAAACTCATTCCCAGCGGGAATACCGGGTCTACTTCTTCTTTAATGAAAGTATTAAAATCTTTCGCACTACAGGCATCAAAATAGGAAGTGTCCACATAATCTTCAACATTTACCGTATTGACATCGCTTTGCACATTATATTTCTGCATAGCTGCCAACTGGTTTTTCAACTCTTCCATAACCATATCCCAAGAAATTGTACGTCCCTCTTCGTTAGTCTTTTTCCACATAGTCATTAAAGCAACTTCCAGAGGAACATTATAATTGTCAGCAAAGATCTCTGCTGCCTTATAAGGATGTTGATACATATATTGAATAGACAGGGTATGCGCTAGCAAAACCCGTTTGGCTAATTCGGGATGTGCTTCGGCAAATTTAGTATGCATGGCTACCTTGCAGCAGGTACCCTGCTGACCATCTCGTACGGTATTCTGCCGGATCATACTCCAGCCGGTACCTTCATATTCAGCCATGGAGCCCCACGGGTCACAACAAATATATGCATCCAACTTACCGGCTTTGAGGGCAAAATATTCATCCTGGTCGCTCATATTAAAGTTTTCGTACTTGGTGATATCAACCGGAATGCCTAATTGATCAGCCCATTCTGCCCAGTTAATACTATTTTTCTCAGGATCATTCCCAAAGGATACTTTCTTTCCTATTAAATCTTCAGGCTTTTTAATCTTATTGCTTACTACCAAATATTCCGAACCACCCGTATGATTTTGAGCGGCTATAAATAGCGGCGTTCCTTTGGGAACCGCCCGCAGGGTAGTGGTCCAACCGGCATAGCCAACATCCATCTTTCCAGCCGACATAGCTTCAGGAACATTACCGTTGCCGGTCAAATTAACTTTTAGTCCTAATGCTTCATAAATTCCGGCATCCATTCCGATACAGGCCGCCGTCATATGATCACAGTTATAATAGCCCATATTAATGGTATAATTGGCATCTTCAGCACTTAAGGGTTCCAGCTTATAAGTTTCGACTATCTGCTGGGCCAGGTCATCCCCTGATTTTTCAGAATCCTGAGCTGTTTTGAAGCAGCCAGATACAACCAGCAACGTCATCATTAAAAGAGCTATCAGTAAATATAATTTTACCTTCTTCATCATAAACACTCCCTTTTCTCCCAATCCTTGCTTATTACCAAACTAGCAACAATCTTCCATACCGTCGCCAAAGAGGTTGACGAACTTACCATTTTCCCAACGATAAATGGCGTAACCCACATTCACCCCCTT
>JAAYQE010000121.1 GCA_012519455.1 Syntrophomonadaceae bacterium | reverse complement strand
TAGTTCGTAAAAAATCTTCCAATTCCGAAAGGGGTATCTCTTTTTGTTTACTTTCTCCCATATCGCGAACCGATACCCCTCGCCGTTCTAATTCTTCCCCGCCAACAATAATCACTAAACGCGCACCGGCTTTTCCCGCCTGTTTCATCTGGGCTTTTAAACTACGCCCTAGATAATCCATATTGACTCTCAAGCCCATACTTCGTAAACGGTGCAATAGGACAAACGCTGGACGCCGGGCTTCCTCACCCAGGGTTACTAAAAAAACATCGAGTTCTTGGTGCCCAGGCAATTGCACCCCCTGCTGTTCCAAAGCTAAAAGTACCCGTTCTAAGCCCAGGGCGTATCCTACCCCGGGGGTAGAAGGACCGCCGATTTCTTCCACCAGCCCATCGTAACGACCACCACCTCCGATGGAACTTTGCGCTCCAATGCCGGCTACCGTTATTTCAAAAGCGTTCTGCGTGTAATAATCTAGGCCCCGTACCAGCCGTTCGTTTAGCCAATAGTGAATCCCTAAATCGTCCAGTGCGGTTCGAACCATCTGAAAATGCTCTGTACAATCCTTACACAGGTAATGTAAAGTAGCCGGGGCTCCAACCGTAACTGTCTGGCATTTTTCGCCCTTACAATCTAAAATCCGCATCGGATTTCGTTCCAACCGCTGCCGGCAGTTATCACAAAGTTCATGCACTCGGGGCGATAAAAAAGACCGCAACGCTGCCCGATGTTCTTGGCGACAGGTAGGACAACCCACACTATTAATCTGTAAATCCAGGTGGCGCAGTCCCAGACGCTCATAGAGGTCCATAGCCATAGCAATAACCTCAGCATCTACTAACGGGTCGCGCGTACCCAGGACTTCTACCCCAAATTGATGAAATTGTCGGTACCGACCCGCTTGGGGCCGATCGTACCGAAACATGGGGCCTAGATAATAAAGTTTCAAAGGCAAGGATTGTCCCAGCAAGCCATTTTCCACAAATGCACGGACTGTCGCCGCAGTTCCTTCCGGGCGTAAAGTAATACTGGTCTCGCCTTTATCCGAGAAAGTATACATCTCCTTTTCTACTACGTCGGTAGTTTCACCAACTCCACGTCGAAATAACTCGGTATGTTCAAAAATGGGGGTACGGATCTCTGCATATCCATACTCCCGGCAGATCTGCCGGATTGCACTTTCTATATATTGCCATTTATCCACCTGCCCGGGAAGAATATCATTCGTACCCCGAGGTCGGCTGATTAGCATCTCCCCACCTCCAAAAAAATAAACCTCTCTCCCCGGCCGATTTCTCCTGCAGGGACGAAAGGTTGTGCTCTCGCGGTACCACCCTGATTGGATAACTTCTAATAACGTTATCCCGCTTGTTACCAGCAGCTAACGGTGCTAACCGGATCTAGCTACAGCGAACCAGTTCATACCGGCTCCATGCGATTTTCGCTAGATCAACTCCCAGGTGTTCTTCAACGGCAGGCTTTAGTGATGCTCCCAGTCGCGACATCTCCTCCCTGAAAAGCCTGGTCCCATTTACTGCTCCTGTTCCTCGTCATTAAACAAGGTTAGTTTCGGTCCTTAGTGAATTATGGTTTTTATCCAGTAATCACGAGATTATTCTACCCTAGAGCCCGTTACTTGTCAATTTCCCTTTTCTCTGCCCGGTTTTACGCTTCGCCGACCCTTAAACCGCGTATTCTATTTATCTTCTTCTCGATAACTTCCGCAATTCGGTCCACATAATTCTGCGGATCCTTGGGGTTATAAGTATTGACCAGGGTCCAGTCCTGAGGATTCACCCACTTGGAACCAGCTCCCCCGCCTAGGCCAATAATAGTCTGGCGTTCTTCCATAACCTGAATATTATAGAGACACTCCCGGCCCGGTTGAGAATAACCCACGTTCTCTAAATTGCCTAAAATATTCTTCTGACGATACAGATAATATGGAAGCATCCCCATGGCAGCGGTCACTTCCCGGCTGATTTGCAACATCCGCTCTACTTCCTCTGGCGCCGGCAAGGACCACTGCTGCCGTTCTTCTTTTAACCGGGAGGCCCGCTTTACAGCCAAGATATGTACGGAAAGATTTTCCGGTTTTAGTTGAGCCAGACTATCAAGAGTTGCTGCCACATCTATTCTGGTTTCTCCGGGCAAGCCTAAAATCACATCCATATTGATATCCGTAAAACCTACTTCCCGTGCCCGATAAAAACTCTTCAAGGTGTCTGCCGCCGAATGCTTTCGCCCGATTAAATCCAAAGTTCGATCCTGCATCGTTTGCGGATTAATACTCAAACGGTTGACTCCAGCTGCTTTTAAAACCTCCAACCGTTCTAGATCCAGGGTATCGGGCCGCCCTGCCTCCACGGTAAATTCGCCCGATTTTCCTGACGCCGGAATAAAAGGCAAATGCTCCCGTAAAGTAGTAAGCAACCGATGTAACTGGTCCGAGGTCAAAGCCGTTGGGGTCCCTCCGCCGATATATACGGTCTGTACGCGCAGATCCTGCTGCTGGATCGCTTCTCCTACCGCCTTGATTTCCCCAATTAACGCTGCTAAAAAAGATTCAACCCGCGTACCGGTCCGGGGTATCGCATACCCGGGAAAGGAGCAATAAAGACAACGAGTGGGACAAAAAGGAATCCCCAAATAAATACTGACCCAGCGTCGCGCATCTGATGAGCTTAATAATAAGGGCCGCTGTCTTTGTACTACTTCTAAAAGTAAGCAGGCTTTAGCCGGAGCAAGCTTATATTCCTGAATCAATTCCCGGAGCACGGCTTCCGGTTCCCACCCTTGATCGAGTCTACGCTGCACAAGCTTGGTGGGCCGAGGGCCGGTTAAAATTCCCCAAGGTCCGGCTGGTCGCCCCGTAATTTCCTCCAAAACACGAAGGGTCATTTGCCGAATCAGGCGCCGGTGTAGATTAACCCGCTCTTCAGCTGGCCCCGAGGGTATTGGAGCCCGAAGAACGGCCTCTTTATCTTCAACCTGAAAACTTGCTTCCAGGCAGGGAAGCATACCCCCATTACGAAACTCCGCGGTCGCTAGATTCCGGTCTGTCGGTATAGCGTTTAATTCCCGAAAAGTCAAGACCGCCTCTACCTCACCAGGTCGTCGATTGGGGATAAACTTTGACGTTACCGTGTCGGTCAACGCTAAAGCCATTT
>JAAYQE010000120.1 GCA_012519455.1 Syntrophomonadaceae bacterium | reverse complement strand
AGTTAAGCGACCGTTTTCTAGCTATGGTTCTACCGTTTTCTGGAAAAGAGGGCGCAGACATTGTAGTAGAAAAATTGGTAAACTGGCTACCAGGTAAATGGAGCTTTAGTATCGCTATCTATCCCCACCATGGGGAAGATGAGAACACGCTGTTTGACTACGCCCAAGGTCAATTACTTAAAATAGAAAATTAAAACGACCCGCTTTTCCCTCTGCCTTCAACCTTCCTCAACCCAAAGTATCTGCCTTACCCTTAACTTTCGACTATAACGCCTCAATATTTTTAAGAAAGTTGGACCAAATAACCAATAAAAGGCGACATTGCCTACGGCATGTAAGGTATCAAACCAAAAACTAGCCGCACAAGTAGCGATGAATGAGGTCCAGCTTAAGGGATGAAAAAAGGCCATCCAGGACCACAGATTCATCGTCCACCCAAATATATACCCCCAGAAAAAACAAAAAATCAGCAGCCCTCTAGATCCCGTATTCGGAAAAGTGATCTTAATGAAGCCGGCTAGAAGGCCAGCTAAACCCCACCCCCACATCTGCCAAGGGGTCCAAGGACCCTGTCCCAAAAAGAAATTAGATACCAGGGCGGCCGTTGAACCAACCATAAACCCGGCCGGGGGGCCCAAAACAAACCCAGAAATAATAACGATAAAGGTAGTCGGCTGAATACTCGGTAAAGGGGCAAAAGGAATACGGGACACCGCGGCAATCGTGGCAAGGGCCGCAATAAGGGCTACCTCCCGTGCCGTAATACTATACCGCTCAAATCTCCAGTAAAATAATACTAGAGCTACCATAATAATTCCCATGGATAGCAGACCCCAATCTGGTCTTAACTGGAGTAAGAAGCTTATAATCTTTTCCGGCATTATCCTACTTCACCACCTGTTTTTACCTTACGGTGGAAAGATTCGAACCGATCCAAAGCTTGGGGCAGGGTTAAAATTCCATCGACCAGGCCTCGACACATTTTACCGATCTGTGTCGTGTAGAAAAACGACTGACCTAGCACTTCACCGACGGGCCCGTCACTAATGATTTGACCGTCAAACATCATTATCACCCTCGATGCATACAGCGCAGCAAACTCTACATCGTGGGTAACCACCAACACACTTAGGCCTTGCTTAACTAATTCCGTTAGGATCCGCCCCATCTCCCGTTTTAAACCATAATCCATCCCCCGGGTAGGTTCATCTAACAGTAAAAACCGGGGCTGGGTAACTAGCAACGAGGCCAAAGCTACCCGTTGACGTTCGCCACTGCTCAAATCACGGGGGTTAGTTTCACGATACTTTTTCAAGTCTAAATTATTAAGCACCGCTTCTATGCGTCCCTGATCCTCAAGTTGAAAATTCTTTAAGGAAAACAACAGTTCTTCTTCCACGGTATCGTGAAAAAGATAATCATTAGGATTTTGCGCCAGATAGGCAACAATTCCGCTATACAATAAACCATTTCTTTTTCCTAGGTTCTTCTTACTTTTTTTCCTCCCGTCGAGGCGCTCTGTTTCGGGTACCAAAACCTGCCCTCGACCGGGAGATAATAAACCGACGGCGACTTTGAGCAAAGTAGTCTTACCCGCGCCGTTGGCTCCTAGAATAGCGACCAATTCACCGGTACTTATTTGTAGGTCAATGTCCCGCAGGGCTTCTTTCCCCCTAGGATAAGTAAACCAAACTTTTTTCAAAGTTAAACCCTCTTTAAAATTAGCCTTAACGGGAACGACGGGTAGCGGGTTATACCGGGTAGAAAGTGGCGATGGTTCCCTTAAGTTATAATTAGCCTGCAGAAGCTGGCGTGCTTTCTTTATCGTAAGCGGCACCGTCGAAAAACCCAATTGGGCTAAAAGATTACCCACCGGCGGCACTAAAGGAATTTTCCTCGCATTGGCCCAGCAAGAATACTTCTCGGGAGAGCCATTATACCGAATCTGCCCGTCTTCTAGCAGTAATATCCGGTCCGCTAGATGGAAACACCGTTCCAGGCGTTGTTCGATGAGCACAATCGTAAGACCTATTTCTTCATTTAGTTGCTTAATCAGATTAAAAAACGCTTCCGCGGCTACGGGATCTAATTGGGAAGTAGGTTCATCTAAAATTAATACCCGTGGATACATGGCCAGTACGGAAGCCAAAGCCAACTTTTGTTTCAAGCCACCAGAAAGCTGGGCGGTAAATTCCTGTTTAACCCCTTCTAGATCCATGAAGCTCATAACTTCAGCTACTCGACGCAACATCTCCCTTGGGGGTAAACCCAGGTTTTCCAGACCAAAGGCCACTTCCGCCTCAACCCCGGCCATGACCAATTGTTTTTCCGGGTCCTGAAAGACAATACCTATTTCCTGTACCAAATTGCGCCGCTTAAATTCCTTCAGGTTTCGGTTTTGAAAATAGACCTGGCCCCCAAACCGGCCCCCATAAAACTCGGGTATCAAACCGGCCAGCACCCGGGCCAAAGAAGATTTGCCTGAACCAGAACCCCCGATAAGTAGTAAAAACTCTCCCTCTTCAATTTGTAGATTAATCTGGTTTAAGGCCGGCTTCTTCCGGTCTGGATAATAATATATTAAATCCTGGCATTGAAATAAGGACAATGCTGCCACCCCCAGCTAATAATTATAGGGAGAGATAAAAGGACTAGTATTATGCCTAAAACCACGAGGGTCATAGTATTGCTGATCAAATACCCTAATTGAGGATAAAAATGGAAAGTGCTGTAATTGTAGATCTGGCCATAAATCGTTACGAACAAGGCTAGCAGACTCCCCGTTAAACAAAGGAAATCTCGTGGGCGAAAGACTTCTTTTCGGTAACGGGAACGTGGTCCACTCGCAAAGGCCCGTGCCTGCATCGCTTCCGCGGTTTCCAAAGAGTTTTCCAGAGCGTTTAATAATAAAAGATTAAACAAGGAAAGATATTTTTGCAGACGTTCTTTCCCGGTCCCTTTTCTAAAATCAACCCCACGTATGCTTAATACTTCTTGAAGATTATGCACTTCCCGCAGCAGAAAGGGAAACATGCGGGTGGACAGGGATAATACCAGGGCCGATTGAGCCGCAAAACGGGAAAATAAACGTAAAACCTGGTCTGGATGAAGCATGCGATTGAAAAGATAAAAAACACTGAGTATATCTAGAAGTCTAACGCACATGGTAGCGGCGTAGCAAATCGCTTCTACGGAAATCGTTAATTCTCCTAGAACGGGCAAACGCGGGCCCCACCAAATCACCGTTTCCCCGGCCCGTACAACCAGCAAATTAATCAACAGAATTAACAAACTCATTCCCAGAGTAAATTTTAGGCATAATTCCCACCCCTTAAGCCCGTCAACCGCTTGAATAGCCAACAGAATAACTACCAACAGACCGAGTAAATAGAGCGGATGCGCGAAGACCAAAGTCAATCCACCTAGTACCCCCAGGTAAACTAGGGCGGCCACCGGGTGTAAATGTTGCAATAACCGACGGTTATCTTGATACTGAAATGATACCCACACCAACGAACCGCTCCTTTATATAAAAAATAAGCGATGAACGCTCCCCTTTAGACCGGGCATAGCCTTGAAGTTAAGGTGAAGCTAATTCTTCCCAGGCAGGACATGGCGTAGATAGACTTTCACTATACCACCAAATAATCTTGTCGCCCGGGTTAACTTTTTTCTCGTTAGCGGCAGTCATGGGCGTTTCCCCATTTACCTGATACATCCAGCCACTCGCACCTTGGTTAGCCAGCCCGGCAATACTTACAACCAAATTACCATACTTCGGACTCATACGATAATCCAGGCCGGCCGCCTCCAAGGCCCCCAGGACGCTTGATCCCCAGTGCTTATCCTCCTTCAGGGTTACCGAGGTGGGACCAAAAAGAATCTCTCCTTTTAACCCTACAACCGCGATCTCGATTTTCTGGCCGTCCGGCTGGACTTTATCCCATTCTTCGTGGGAAGGAGCTGTTTGTTTATGCGTATCGGTTTTAACCGGAATTGTCTCTTTTAAATCTGGAGACGTTTCTTCAGTATTTACCGGTTTTTCTACCCGCTGATCATCGGGAAGGTCCCTAACTACAGGTGGCGAGACCGAAGGAACACTGGAGGGGTTATCCCCCACCAGTGTTGTAGGTGCCGGTTGATCGATAACCTTCTGAGAATAAAGAAACGGTACGAATAACCCCAATAGAACTACTAAAGCAGCCAGTAAATAGCCCCATCTTTTCTTCACGCTAAATACCTCCACGGTGCGTATACGGAATGCTAAGATGATCCCCTCATACTAATTTCGCTATCTTTACTCAAAAGACGTCAACAGACGATAAACAACAACCGCGGCTTCGGCCCGGTTAGAAGGATCTTGCGCGCGAAAAGTTCCGTCCGGAAACCCGTTAAGCAATCCCAGTTCCGTGGCATAAGCTACGCTGTTTCGGGCCCAGGAAGCAATTCCTTCCGCATCAGCAAAAGCCAATTTCGCTTCCATTACTGGTTGATCCAGGGTCCGCATCAACATAACGGCTAATTCTTGCCGAGATATTATCTGATTAGGTCGAAAAGTTCCGTCTTCATAACCTCGAATTAGACCTGCCGCAGCCGCAGTATTTACGGCTGACGTGTACCAGTCATCTGGTTTAACATCGATAAATTGATTTTCCGGGACCCCTATTCCTCCCTTTGGTTCTAAAGCTTTAACCAATAAAGCAGCTATTTCCGCCCGGGTAACTGCTCGGCTGGGTTCAAAATGCATCCCGTCTACCCCAGCGATCATTCCCACTCCCGCCATTTTTTCAATGGTCTCCTGGGCCCAGCTAAAAGTAGTTTCCGAAATATCGACGAAAGCTTTTTTCTCTTCTCGGGCTAAAACGATAAAATCATCTATTCGGTTTAACCGAGCCAGAACTAATCCTTGGGACTGATCGAATACTGCAGGTATCGCAACCCATTGCTGAAGGCTTCGGTTATACTGGGCCAAAACCAGATTCTTAGGTAAAGCGAACCACGGTAAGCCTATTCTCAAGTTTAAAGTTACCGGGCGCTCAAGAACAACCCCCTCCGGCCCCCATTGATAAACCGGCGAAACGCGTTGATAACCGCTAGGTACCTTCAGGGCTATGGCCCCCTCTTTATTATCCGCAAGCGCATCACGCGTAACTTTTTTTAGCGTTACTTCTACATCCTGATCCAAAGCTTGCGCCGGAATAGCCAGTACGATTTCAGCCCGGCGGTCATTAATAATTGCCCCCACCTTAGCCTCTACTTTTTCCTTTAAAGCTACGGTATTCTGGGAAAATTCTTTTCGCAAGTCTATTTTCGCGGCCCGGCCCAGGGTCTGATTACCAGCGACCAAGACCGCGCTTTCCTCTTCACCTAAGGATTCTAGCGTCTTAGTTTTAGTTCCCTTAAATGATGACTCCATCTGTTCCATAGCCGTTAAAGCGCTTTCCCCGGCACGTAAAGCGGCCGGAAACCTTAGGTTTTGTTCTTTCAGCGCTGTAGAAATAGTTCCCGTAGGCTGGATCACTTCCGGTTTAACCTCTATTTTATTATCTAATACTTGGCTCCAGGTAGGTCCTGGGGTATTGATATCCGTACTATACCACCAAATAATTTGGTCCCCCGGCCGAATCTGGTAATTAGCGGCCGATACCATGGGTGCAGTCCCGTTTACTTGATACATCCAGCCCTTCATACCCGCATTAGCTTGACCAGCAATACTTTTGACCAAACCTTTACTCTCCACATAATCGAGTCCGGTAGCCGCTAGAGCACCTAGAGCTGTAAGTCCCCATTGACTATCTTGCCGTACCGTAATGGAACCAGGTCGATAAAGCAGTTCCCCCTCCCGGCCTACGATCGCCATCTTCACCACCTGCGTTTGCTCTTGCGATGAAGAAGAACCCGAAGAGGGAGAGGCACCGGGCTTTACCGCTGTCAACCCTAGCAGATGATAGGCATATAAAGCTTCGGTAGCGTCAAGAACATTACGGCAAGGGCCAAAACTGCCATCATCATTTAACGCCTCTAACAATAGATACGATACTGGAGTGTGTCCCTGTTCGTTTTCCCAGCTTAAAGGATCCTGTCCTAGTTTTATCAGGGTAATAATCACCTCGGCCGTATCAACTACCGGATCATCCGGGTAAGGCTGGGTAGTATAAACACTACCATCTGGCTGCTGCTGTTTTTTAAGATAACCCAGACCTTGGGCGATTGCGTTTTGCAGCTGTGGATCATGGTCACTACCATCGGCTAAATAACTGAGGGCCCGGATAGCCTGCGCGGTAGACATAAAATCCGCATAATACTGGTCAAAAGTATCCCCCCACGATCCCAATGCGTCACCAACCAGATGCTGTTTATTTAAAAGATAATTACGTGTCTCAGCCGCGATACTTCCCAGCTGACCGGCTTCTCCCAAGGCCAGATAAGCCCACATATCACTATAAACACTATTCTCAAAACCCTGGAGGGTATGTCTATTAATTAAAAGATCAACTAACCGGTCGACTCTAGTTTTAAGGCGGTTGGCCTCTTCCGCCTGTTTATCGTTTATGGCCAGTGAATACCATTGGTTGAGAGCCAATAGATACTGGGCAATAGTTTTTGTTTTGGATTTCTTTACCCAAGAAGAACTGCCGGCATAATCGGTATAGGTTTTTCCCAGGGCCTTTAATGCGATAAGGGTTTCCGCCGTGGAAAAAGTACTATCCCATTGGGCCGGAATCGCTCCGGTTTCCACCTCCTGTATATCGCCTAAATAAACTAAACCACCCTCAATCGCTTGTGCCACCGAGCTATTCTGAATTCGAGTGCCCTCAAAATAACTGAGGGCCGTCAATACTTGGGCCGTTAAATCCGACTCTTCTGGGAAATAACCTCCCCAAGCTGTACCACAAGCCTGTCCCCAAGCATTTTGATGTTCATGTTTAAACGTTTCCAAATAATTAAATGCTTTTTCCTGGTCTATGT
>JAAYQE010000119.1 GCA_012519455.1 Syntrophomonadaceae bacterium | reverse complement strand
GTGGGAGGTCGGCTACTCAAATAATGGGTAGCCTCCTACCCGATTTTTTTCTCTATTTATATATACAAAAATTCAGCTATATTGTATAAAGGTATTAGGTGGGTAATAACGCATTTTATTCCTTTTTGTTACCTAATAATTATGAGAGGTGATGGGATGAAAAGAAGAATCAGAATTTGTTGGTATCTGACTAACCGCACATTAAAGCAAGGAAGAAACCCGATGATTAACAAAAAAGTATCAAAATCGGCAGGTTTACTTGGTCTGGCCTTGTTTTTTCTGGGATTAATGGTTTACCCAGCAATGGCGAAAGAATGGAACCAGTATCTTAATGGTCCGCAACACCGCAGCTATATTAATATTACCGGGCCGCAGAGTGAACCGGAACTTAAGTGGCAGTATGAAATTACCGGTGAACCGGGTAATCCTGTAATTGCTGATGACGGTACGATATATGTTAGTTCGGTGAAGAATTATTTCGGCGATGCTGAGGCTAAAAACATTTCAGATTTACACCTTTACGCTTTTGATAACAACGGCCATTTAAAATTTGACAAGCTATTATTGACGATGACTTCCAATAATGATGTTTTTTTTAATGCTTCACCGTTTAAATTGGCGATAGGAAACAATGGCGAAATATTTGCAATCAGCTATGATCCGAATAACCAAAAGGCTTATCTCTATTCATTTAATGCTTCCGGCAGTATAAACTGGGAAAAGACTTATGATAATGTTAGCTTGAGCAGCGAGCCAGTCATCAGCACCGGTAATACAATTTATGTAACAGCCGCGACTAACCAAATTTATGCAATTAACGGGAAGGATGGAACCGAGTATTGGAATACCGATATTGGCGGCGGTTACTTGTATGGTTGTACCCTTTCCAATGACGAGAAAGTAATCTATGCGGGAAATGAGTGGGGAACGGTTAGTGCACTCAATGCGGCCAGCGGCGATATCGTCTGGTCTATTAGTAATATGCATACCAATAGAACCCCGGTTGTGGCCAGTGACGGGTCGCTCTTGATTGCAAACCATTATTATAGTGGGTTGTACATACTAAACCCGGTCACGGGGGCAATGCTTTGGCCAGCCGAACTCAAGCTAGGACGAAGCTTAGGCGGTGAACCGGCTGTAAACGAGAATAACCAGGCTATTGCCTTGGAATGGACGGACAGCAAGGTGTCTTCCTACAATATATCTAACGGTCAACAAAATTGGGAAGTCAGTGAACTTGGCACACCATACCGCAGTCCAATTGTCGATACAAAAGACAATGTTTATTTTGGAGCCCAATCGGCCCATCTTTATGCATTAAATGCCTCCGGGCAGCTGCTCTGGCAAAAGTCCATTAACTCGAGTGATGATGATTACCGTTCGATTACCTCCAACCTGATTATGGATCAAGAGGGACGCATTTATTTTGCCGCCTACAATAATTACAACGGGAAAAGTTACTTTGTATGTTATGCGGCCGGCAGGTCGGACACTCCCGTTGAAAGCGTGGAAACTCCAGTTTTTAACCCGGTCGGCGGTTCTTACACCACGGTCCAGCAGGTAACCATCAGTTCAGCCACTAATGGGGCCACCATTCGATATACTACTGATGGCACAGAACCAACGGATAACTCAAACATCTACACAGCGCCTATCCAAGTTAACAACAGCCTGACCATCAAAGCCAAAGCCAGTAAAGAGGGCATGAACGACAGCGCTACGGCCAGTGCCAGTTATAGCATTAATATTAATACTGACCCTGACTCCATTATTTTGAGTAACCACTGGAGCACCGGGGCCGCTTTTGACTTTACTAAGGGCGAGGCTTTCAGCTTCTGGACAGGAAACCCGGACCAATATAGTGACGATCTAGAACTGGTCGGTACGTCTGCAAATCCAAGCTTAAGAGGAAACCTTATTGATATGGGCAGCAGTACTCTGGATCAGCTCATCACTCCCCCCGCTTCCGGATATGCGGATGAGATTCCCGCTATTTCTGGGCATGCCTACTGGGCTAAAGTAGGTGAGCATTATTACAAATTCTTAATTACCCATATCGACCTAACCCTCGATACGAATGGCAATGTCACTTGCATGACCTTCAAATATCAAAGATATTCTGCCCTTCCCGTAGGGGATTATCAACTTTGGGAAAAGAAGCTAACCGTAAAACCAGATCATGTTTTTACTATTACCTTAAACCAGGACGTAGATCCATTAAGTTTTTCCCAAAACATCTATGTAAAAACGGTTCTCGGCCAAGCAGTCATCACTTCCCCTCACCAGGCCCAGAATAATAAAATAGTCATAATGCCGCATCCCGATGGTTACCTTCCCGGTGATTATTTCCTTTATATTGAGAAAGGCGTTCGATCAACCAGCAATTGCAATTTGAAAAAGGCGATTAAAATGTCGTTTACGGTTATTCCATAGTTCTTGTAGTTACATTTATTACCTGATGTGGTAAAATGAAAAGAGATTTTTGTATAAGGTTTAACAAAAAAGGAGGATAATGGCTATGAATAAGCCTAAAAGTAAAATGGGGGCCACAATTGCGACAGCTATAGCAACGGCGATGGTTTTTTTCTTGATCTTTGCAATAGGATCGCCGAGGGCTTTCGCACAAGGGTCTAATCAGGAAGAGAATACTTTGGAAAGAACTCGAACTATAGACCTAGTCGCTAATAATGTCATTAAAACGCAGAGTTTTGATGACATTGATGACATTGATGACGGGTGGAATGATGGGGACTTATATCCCGAAAAAGGCACTAAATATATTATCACCAAGGATCTTTCCAAGCAGACAGCAGAGCAATTAGTGCAGCAAATAATGGGTGAAGGTGTACAAATAGTAAATGTAAGATACACAGGCACCGACGTTGCTGCAGGCTCCTTTACCGCGGCGGATGGAAATATTATTGGTTTTAACGAGGGAGTTATATTAAGTACCGGCAATATACGGTATGCGGATGGTCCAAATGCTGAGGGTAATATGACCCATGTGAACGATCTTGCCGGTGATGAACACTTAAACCTGCTAGTTCCTGGATATGAAACCAATGATGCTACAATTCTTGAATTCGATTTTATTCCCTCTGAGAATACTTTGTCATTTGATTATGTGTTTTCTTCTGATGAATATAATGAGTATGTTGGTACCGAGTTCAATGATGTATTCGGTTTTTTCCTTAACGGTAAGAACATTGCTTTGATTCCTAATACTGACTTCCCGGTAGCTATCAATAATATAAATAACGATCTGCACAATCAGTATTATAGAGACAACGAATTCGGTGGTCAGATAATGACGGAGATGGACGGTCTGACTACAGTACTGACCGTGACTGCCCCTGTTAAGGTGGGCCAGATGAATACGATCCGGATGGCTATCGCTGATGCGGGCGATTATATTTTTGATTCCAACGTATTTATCAAAGGCGCAAGTTTTATGTCAGTCGAATCTGGTGTTCTTCAATTTTCAAAACTTACTCAGGAGGTAAAGGAAAATGACGGCACGGCGATGATAACCGTTACTCGCACCGGCAATATGCAGGAAACGGTAACTGTGGAGTACTACACACTAGATGGCAGTGCCAAAGCACCGAATGAATACCTTGAAACTAAAGGCACGTTGGTTTTCGAGCCTGGAGTTACCTCAATGACCATCCCGGTGACAATTGTGGATAATGATGCGGCCGGGGATATTAAAACCCTATATGTATATCTGAGAAATGTGACGGGGAACGCCATTATTGGTGATAACATTCGCACCAGGGTATTAATTATGGACGATGATACTATTGGTAGCCAAGTGCAGACCGTTTTATGGGAAGAAAAAACAAACGTAGCGACTAATAAAAATTATATTATTAATTTTAGTACTGAAATCGACCCGGAGACAGTTACCTCTAATAACTTTTATGTCCAAGATGAGACCGGCCAGATAGTTGAAGATATAAAACCGGAACTAACATTTAATAAGCTTTCGGTTATCATGAAGGCTGATGGAGTTTTCTACTATCAGCCAGGGCAGACCTATACCCTTTTCATCAGTTCGAAGGTCAAAAGCCTAACTGGGTCACCATTAGGCAAGCAAATTAAAATGAATTTTACTATTAAAGATCTACAGTAACCAGCCACGGCAGCCGCGGGGACGGTTCTTGTGGCTGGCTAGGGTCACATACTGTCAACATAAGCTATATCTGATTTGTTGTTTACGGCGCTAACGTCCTGTTGAGTCAGTTAGCGCCTACTTATTACAGGGTCTGCCCTGTTTATTCCTTAACGCTGACTTGTGCTACAGGGTCTGCCTTGGTTATTTTTTGCGGCGCCATTTTTTTCAGCCTAAGGGATGATTATTATGAATTTGAGTTGGCTCCATTAAAACAATCCAAATATAGCGAGACACGCGAGACATTAGAGAAAATGGGTGTTGTGGTGCTGTATTTCAACTTTTAACTGCCTTCTGTATTACCCACCTGCCAATCCCAGTTATTCTAGAAATTTGTCTGACCGATAAACCCTCGGTACAGAGCTGTTTTAAATATGCACCCTGTTTTTCTCGATCCAGATTCTGCAGTTCATTGCAATGGTTTATCTGGCACACATACTTGATTAACTCAATGGCCTCCTGGTCTTTCCATTTCTTCTTTTCATCGAGTTCCAAGCAGGCTTCTTTTTCTTCCTTCATCAGCAGATGCACATGGTTGCTCATTAAACAGTATGCGTATAATTTGAATTCGCTCTTCTTTTGATACTTTTCTAGAGTTTGTATAAATTTTATAGCGTCTTCTTCATTTGCGAAAATAGTTTGTCGGTTTATCCCCCGTAAAATCAAATGATATATACCTGTTTCGCTTTTTCTTCTGGCCGTTCTTGGCATAGTATTACCCCCTGTTTCATCATAGCACTTTTCGGGTGCTTCTACCTGCCACAAGGACCGTCCCTGTGGCAGGTGTGGCAGCCAAAAACATGTAGAAATTAGCAAAATCAGCAGGAATAATTTGTTTTATGTAGAAATATTATCTTAATTTAAGGTTTGAGGGGGAGAAGCGATGTAAAGGAGTAAAGGCAGTGTAGAAGCGCAATTTAACCTGAATTTAACCTAGAGAAAGGAGTTCGCGATGCAAAGGAAATGGTTTTTTAAAAACAGGGGTAGATCGATCGCTCTGGTATTTTTATTATCCCTATTGTTGAGTTTGGGAGCAGTTATGCCGGCGGTGGCCCAGGATTCTATGGTCAGAAACTGCAGTGTAGTGGAGGGAACCCAGTTAATAGCGCCGCAGGTAGTGGCGGGCGATGCAACCGGTTTTTTCCTCCGGCAGGACCTGAAGCTATGGGGGTGGGGAAAAAATGATTATGGTCAAGTGGGTAATGGTGAGATCATTACCGGAGGGGACCCACGAAATGGTCAACAACCCCCGGTCTTATTAACCGACGAGGGGTTTAACCAGGGATTTAAACACGTTGCTAGCGGGCGCTGGCATTCCCTGGGCGTGAAAAACGACGGCACCGTATGGGGCTGGGGAAATAATGAAAAAGGCCAGTTGGGTCAAATGGCCGCGCAAAATCATAGTTCGCCGCAACAAATCCCAGGCCTGCAAGATATGACAGCCGTTGCCGGTGGGGAATTTTTCTCCCTGGCGCTGGATAAAGACGGTTATGTATGGGCCTGGGGTAATAACACTGATAATGAACTGGGCAGGGGAAGCCTGGAATCCCAATCCAACACCCCGGAAAAAGTCAAAGGCCTGGGAGGCGACGGGTATCTGGATAACGTTAAGGCTATCGCCTGCGGCCGTTTTCACGGCTTGGCGTTGAAGAACGACGGCACGGTATGGGCCTGGGGTGGTGGTGGTAATTGGGGTGTCCTGGGTAATGGAGAAGATTTCTCCGATGAAATTTATCCGGTTCAGGTATTAAACCTGTCTGACGTTAAAAGCATTGAGGCTGGAGATCATTTCTCCCTGGCGCTAAAAAACGACGGTATGGTGTGGGCTTGGGGAGCAAGACACTATGTAGGGCGCCTGGGTGACGGCTTGACCGATGAAACGGAAAATCATAGCTCGATCCCGGTGCAGGTCCACGGGTTTTATAATTTGGGTTATCTAAGTGATGTAAAGGCGATCACCTGCGGCGAAACTCACAGTCTGGCTGTGAAAAAGGACGGAAAAGTTTGGGCCTGGGGGTATAACTACGGTGCTCTAGGTGACGGAGAGGACGATGCCAGTAGTACGCCGGTAGAGACCAAGGATATTACCGATGTTGTATCCATCGCAGCCGGGTGCGAATACTCCCTGGCACTGAAAAACGATGGCACGGTATGGGGATGGGGTACAAACGATTCCTTCCAACTGGGGATAGAACAGCACGACAATTATCTTCCGGTACAGGTGGAAGGCATTCCCCAGCTGGCCCGGCCCCTCACCGGTCTGAGCGTACAAATGGCGGACGGCAGCGGCCCGGCCCAACTGCTTACCTGCTTTACGCCTAACACTACCGGTTACACGATGACTGTGGAGAATCCCTTGGAGGCGGTTAAAATCACCCCGACTCCGGTTGCCGGTGCCACCGCTGTGGTCAAGGTAAACGGCACGGAGCAGAATGACGGAATCGTCAACCTGGTCGTTGATCCAGGTTTGAATAAGGTTGAAATCGTCGTCAGCGAAGAGGGCAAGGACGACCTAACCTATACGATTGAGATTAAGCGTCTCCGCCTGGCCGAGCCCCTGACTGGCCTAAGCGTGAAAGGCAAGGCGGACGGGAGCGGCATTGAATACTTGACCGGGTTTGCCGGCAATACCTTTACTTACCGCACCGAAGTGGAAAACACCGTAGACGTGGTTAAAGTAGTACCTACCGCTGTAGCTGGTACCACCGCCGTGGTTAAGTTAAACGGGGCGGTGCAGAGCGGCGGGGTGGTAAACCTGGCTGCCGGCTGGAACCCTGTGACCGTAGAGGTAACCCAGCCCGACCGGACCAAGCGCAGCTACTCCCTGGATATCGGTCGCAAGCCGAGTTGGCAGCAGGGTTATGACAACTGGCCGGTAGAAGCGAGCAAGAACTGGAACGTTCAATTTAATAAACCGGTTAACACCGCTACAGCTGCTGACAATATTTATGTGACAGCGGCCGACGGCAATCGGGTCCAAGTAGAGCTTAATTGGTCGGACGGTAACAAGAAGGTGACGGTTAAGCCGCAACAAAACTATTCTCTAGGCGCTAGATACACTCTGCACATCAAAACGTCGCTGCAAGATGCGGATGGAACGGCTTTGAAAACAGCGGTAGCCATGCCCTTTGTGATTAAGCCATAGGCACCGGATACTACCTAAAATCAGAAAGCGTAACCGTACTTGAACATCCTTTGTGATTGAACTATAGATACCGGATATCTCGATATATTCTATAAAAATGACGGACAATAAAGGAAAAAACTTCTAAGAACTACCAATTTCCAGAGGTTTTTTCCTTTATTAGACAAAGTTTTCGTGGTAAAATTAAGAAAAATAAAAACAGCTTTTACCGTCAGTTACCAAGTAAAGTCTGACCACAAAAAGGAGGATTCGGATATGGGTAAGATTAAATTGCGGTTATTTTTTTTGTTACTGACTTTTATATTGCTTAGTTCGACCTATGCGTTCGCCAGTGCCACCGAAACCAAAACTTTTCCGTCCGACGGTGATATCAGCGTTAATAAGGAATGGACCATTAAGTTTAATGATTTTATTGATCAAGATTCGGTAACCTCAGACCGTATCAAAGTAGTTAACAGCTGCAGCGGAGAAAAAGTATTCGATTCGGCTCCGGAAGTCCTTGCTGACGGTAAATCGGTCAAAGTAAAACCACCTACGGGCGGCTACGAGTCCAATACTAAATACACCTTAATAGTTGAAGGAGTAAAATCCCAATCAGGAAAAGTACTAGCGCAGCCGGCGAAGAAGGAGTTTGTAACCGAAGCACCGGCGCAATTAACCGTATTAGGGCGAGTAGATGGAGTCATCGATAACCCTAATGAAAGTAAGGTTGTTACCTACCAGGATAAGGCTTCCGTTGAAATTCCAGCCAATACCGTCAGTAGCGGCACCCCGGTATCGATCCAAGAGGTTAGTGGGGCCAAGCGGCATGAATTTAACGATCTGGAAACCCACGCTACTTATAATATTTCCTTGGGAGCAGCCTTTATCGGGGACTTAACCCTGCGCTTTAAATACGACCCCTCCCGCTTAACCGCTGCATATGAACCGGCCGACCAACTGGTGGTCGCCTATTTTGATGAGGAAAATCAAAGATGGATAGAAACAGACTTCACGGTAGACCAAGACAACCACGAGATTATCGTATCGACTAACCACTTATCCCTGTGGTCAATTTTCGGCTTGGAAGATAACATGGTGGTAACCAGCGCCCCTAATTTTAAGATTTATTTTAACCAGAATTTAAATGCGCCCAAACTGATCGGAGCGCCTCAAGATCCCGATTACGTCACGGACTATCTCTACCAGTTTGTGACTAATGCCAGAACCTCCCTGGTGGATGCCTATGCTCAATACAAAACATATGGTGGCACCGGTTTTAAACTGCCCGCCATGACCAAAGTATATATAGACGACTGGGGTACGGACGCAACCGCCAACTGGGGCTGGTTTTCCAAAAACATCGAAATCCCTATCCAGTACGATAATTTAACGGAACTACAGCACGACTGCGCCCATGAATTTTTCCATGCCGCCCAAAACCAGTACCTGACCTTTGCCAACATGGCTTTAAACCGCTGGTGGGTGGAAGCCACCGCTGACTATGCGGCCGCGGAAATAATGGGGACCAAAAAATATGTAGCCATAAACGAAACCTACTTACAAAAATCTATGGGGACCACCGACAGCGTTCATGAATACCAAAGCGCCCGCTTTGTTGATTACCTGGTGCGCCATAAAGGGGCTAGTTTTATGCAGCTTTGGAACCATACCACCGGCGCCTGGAGCACCGACATGATTGCAGTAATCGATAGTTTTCTGCGTCAAGAAAAGGGAACCTCCCTGGCCGAATGTTACCGTGATTTCGCGCGATACCTGATCTTCAGCAGCGACAGCCCGGCCCATGAAGGTTCGGATACCTGGCGGACCCCTTATGAGATGGCCCAGCAAACCGAGATGCCGCTAACGACGAAAAATTTGTCTAAAACCTTTAATTTGTCTAAATACACTGCGCAGTTATGGGGCATCAAGCCGGAAATCGGCAGTGCATCCCCATCCCGCAGTTTAATCCTGGAACTGGATGAAGATTTGCCTGCCGGGGTATTTGTCGATGTGTTTGTGCTTTATGATCACCAGTGGATCACCGGGCTGCCAGCGCCGAGGGCTTCTCTGCAAAAGGCCGCGACCTCCACAATTGTGACGGTAGCGCCGGGACAGTTACTCTTTGTCTTAGTCTCCAACGGTACAGCTGAAGGAAAGTCTGTGGCCCTGAAAGTCAAAGAATTAGATTTTACCGTTGACCCGGCAGAACTAGAAGCCCAGTTAGGCCGGCAATATGATTTTACCGTAAAGGCCCAGAACATTCCGAAGGAATATACATCAGTTAATTTTGTCTGGGATTTTGGTGACGGGGAAAGCAAAGATGAATCCAACTTAAGCCAGGGAAACGAAATTGTGCCGGTTTTCAATGGAGACGCCCAAACGATTATTAGCCACAAGTATATGCAGGACGGTAGCTATACCTTGCAGGTAAAAATGTTGGATCTAAACGATAACACCATGTCCCAAGCCATGGCTACCATTACCATTCCCAAGGAAGAGGTAACCGTTTCTATTTTACCGCCCCGGATAATCACCTATGAATTAAAGGACGGGGCTACCGAAGCTACCCATGCTTTTGAAGCGGTGGTAACGCCAGCCGGCACCTACCGGTTTGACTGGGACTTCGGTGACGGCAGCCCGGTGCAAAGTGTAACCGGCCCCGGTTCCAACATCAGCCATACCTATACCGGGGTGGGCAATTACAAGCCCAAGGTGCAGGTGTATGATTTGACCGGGATGCTGTTGGGCCAGGACAGCATCAGTGTAATTTTAGAAGTATCCCAGGGAGACCAGGTGATTAATATTCCCGACCCAGCATTGGAAGCTGTTATCCGCGCTAAACTGAATAAACCCACGGGCGATCTGATCAAATCGGACCTGGAAGGTTTATTGGAGTTGGATGCCAGTAACAAAAAAATTAGCAATATAACCGGATTAGAATATGCGGTAAACTTACAAGAACTCAACCTAACGTGGAACGACATCTCTGATATTAGCCCGCTGGCCGGTTTAACAAATCTTAAAACCCTTTATCTAAACCCGGATCAAGGCTACTTTAAATTTCATATTGACCTTAGCCCCCTAGCCGGTTTAACAAATCTTGAAACCCTTTGGATACCGAATTATATTATTAGTGACCTTAGCCCCTTATCTAGTTTGACAAAACTAACAAACCTAAGACTGTCCTCTGAGGATGGCTATAGTAAAGGGCACGGTCTGATCAACGACCTAACTCCAATTGCGGGACTTGTTAACCTGGAGAAACTTGACCTGCGCGGCAATCAAATCAGTGATATTACCCCATTGGGCCAAATGAGGAATTTAAAAGAGCTTTGGCTCAGATGCAATCAAATAACTGACATCAGCGTATTAGCAAATATGGCTAACCTGGAGGTTCTTATTATATCAGTGAACACGATTGATGATATTAGCCCGCTATCAGGGTTGACCAGTTTATGGGACATTGAGGCGTACGACAACCAAATCAGCGATTTGACCCCATTGTCTGGATTAACCAATTTAGATAATCTGAATCTAAACGGTAACCTGATCAAAGATATCGAAGCCTTATCCAATTTAACTAAACTTACATTCCTTTGCCTTAGTAGAAATCAAATCACCGATATCAGCGTTTTAAAAAATCTGCCCCTTTTAAAATATTTAGGCATATTGGATAATGATAAGCTTGATTTATCAGCGGGTTCCAAGGCTAGCGAGATTATTAATTGGCTAAAAACTAACAAATGCCGGGTCGAGTAATTAGGCCCGGCTAAGGGTTCAGCCAAGGACGAAAGCGAAATTTCAGGGAGGAATTGATCATGGACTTTACTCGCTATCCGAAACGATACGCCCCGATTTTTATCTGTTTCTTCATTATTGGAGCTTTGTTTTTAACGCTTCCTTCCTTAGTGATGGCGGAAACGCAGTCGGACCAAGCTGCCTGGTATCGTTTGCGCACCAACCACGTCCCTTTCCGTCCGGCGGAAATAAACCCGGATACGCAGGGGCAGCTGTGGATGAGTGCGGTGGAAGAATACGATCCGGGTGTTTGGCGCCTAGATCCTGAAACCGGCAAGGTCGACTATATAACCAATAACCAGAAAAACAATTACCTGGGAGCGGGCTTTATCAACTTCATCCACAAACCGTACTTATCGGCTGAAGTCGTGTATGTCCTGCCCGATTCCCGGGGGAATACTTGGTATGCCTTGAAAGATAAAGGCGTTTGGTGTGAAAAAGCTGACGGGCAATGGCTGAGCTTTACTCAAGCGAATACCGACCAACAGCTGTCGACTAATGATTTCCAACGCATCCGTCTGCTGGAGAAAAACGATGGTAGCCTGCAGGTTCTCCTTATATCTTACGACGGTCTGGCCCTGATCGATGCGTCTTACCGGCTGGCTGCAGTGCGGCCGCGGGAATCTTCCTACAATAATTATATGTTTAACGATGCTTTGATCGATAGCCAGGGCCGGTATTGGGTCGGTCGCAACAATGGACTGGAGATGGGTGACCATCTCTTGAATACCGCCAACGTGAATACCTTGTTTCCTGACCAGCAGTCGCTTCCCCCGGTGGAGACCCCGGTGACCGGCATCCTGGAGGACCGTCGGGGCAACTTGTGGTTTATCTCCAATGCCTATGTTTCCCAAGGCGTGTATTGTTACCAGGCTGATGGAAAATGGGCGCATTATGACTTGCGGGGCCTGTTCTCCACCTCTAACCAGGTCATATGCCTGGTCGAGGATAAAAGCGGCAGTATCTGGTTTGGGCTTTATTATGGTGGCCTACTGCGTTACACCCCGACCGAGAGCGGGGGTAACTGGACCGCATATACCGGTAGCAGCCTGGGGCTCCAGAGCGAAGACATTATTTCCCTAGCTTCCACTAATAAGGGGATCTGCTTTGTAACCGGCTATAATCCTGGTGTTCCCGGCAATGGGACCGGGGTACACTATCTACCGCTCAATGACCAGGGGCAGCCGCAAACCGAGCAACTGATTTCCTACGACTACCGCAGCCGCAGCACCAGCCTGGCTTCCAACCGTATTGCCGGGGTAGCTGCGGACCGGCAAGGCGGGGTCTGGTTTGCCTCCTATGATTGTCCCAGCCTAGCGCGGCTGAAGGCGGACGGTAGCTGGCAGCAATTTGAGCGCGTACAGCTGGGAGAATTCGGTATTGTAGGAGTGGTGGCTGATGCGCAGGACCATATCTTTATTGTCCCGCAAAGGCAAAAACCTCTGGCCTATAATGTGGCCCAGGAAGAATGGGTGAACCTGCCCGCCTTCCCGGGTTCGGAGGTTTACTTTTATGGGGTCTATCGGGATGCGGAAGACGGTATCTGGTTCTACTCCGCCGAGGGGGTTTATTATCTGAATCCCACCCACAGTGCATGGAGGCATTTTACCCAAGATAACAGCGGGCTGCCAAGTGATTACGTGGACTACGGCGTGCTGGTGGATAGGCAGCAGCGGGTCTGGCTGCAGGGCCGGTATGGGGTAAGCTTGCTGGAAAGGACCGCAAACGGGGAACAATGGCAATCCTTTACTAACGGCGATAATTCGGGCTACAGCAGCGGTTATCGGGTTTACGAAGATGATCAGGGCCAGATCTGGAACGCCGCCAAGCAAAAGTATAATCCCCAAAACGGCCAATGGGAGACCCTCAGCGACAGTAGCGCTTTTGATGGCCGGACCCTGCATTTTCTAAACGGAGATCTAGCTGCCAATATGGATCTTAGCCAGGCCCTGGCCCCGGTAAGCCCGGTAAGCGAGCTGCAGGAAGAACTTATGACCGTGGATACCCGCGGCCGGGTCTATTTTGCCGCCGGTATGTCCAGCGGGCTGGCCAGTGTAAATGCCGGGGTGGTCGTCTATGATCCCGGGCTGCAGCTGCCGGTAGAAGAGGAGTATGAGCAATGGATAGGCACCACTGGTACCGCGGAAGTACCTCTAGACAAGGAATGGCGAATCCGTTTTAATCAACCCGTTGATCCCACTTCTTTAAGCTATTTCCGGATTCAGACCGCGCAAGGACAGGATTTTGCGGTGGTTCCGGAAATTTGGAGCGGTGATGCGAGCGGAGCTACGGTAGTGGTTAAGCACCAGACGCCTTTTGCGCCGGACACTGGTTATACGCTTTTCATCAGTAATAACGTGAAACAACGGGATGGAGTTAAAAGGTTAGTCCACGGCTGGCGGCTTGATTTTACTACTGCCTCCGGTCCGAGGCCCCCTGGTGCATGACTTAAAACATCAGGGGTAGGTCAGAAAAAACTATTTTCCTGACCTACCCCTGAAAAATTTTCTATTCCCAAACTATATCTTTATCTTTCTATTCCCTAATTATATCGTTTTATTCCCAAACTATATCCTACTTTGCCCCTTTAAATAAACATACCTCTTGCATCTTAATTATTTTGTCCCAACTGTTTCATCATTTCATCCATATCCGTGATAGGCACGTCGGCGGGAAGGGTGAATACTTCTACCGGTTGACTGCCTACTTTAATATTTTTTACCTCCATGACCCAGGTGCTACCATCGTTATTGATGGCTTCTACCCGAGAAACAATACCATAGTCTTCGCGCACCCACACTTTAGCGCGTTCTTTAGTTTGAGGGTCTGTATACTCCAGTACCCGGCATTTTACGCCGTCAAAAACGACACTATCTAATTCCTTGTAAATATCTGGCTTGTTTTCAACAGTATCTTTTAGTTCAGAAAAGACCAGGTAGGGGTTTTGGTTTTTTGCTTGCTGGGCAGTTTGTTGGTCGACCGTGAATTTAAGCGCGGTTTTTTCCGCCGGCAGGTAAGTATAGAAAGTATTACCATCTATTAGGCTAATCATGGTTTCCCCTTCTACGACCATTTCAGTTTTAGCTTTAGTGCCTTGTATCCACATTTTTCCTTGTAACGTTTCTGTATTTTCTGAAACGGTGAAATCGTAATAAATTCCCTCAGTTTTTTCCCCTTTAGTTAAAAGGTCTACTATGCTTTCCGTCTTCGAGGTCGCAGGGGTTTCGCTTTGGGTGGCCGGGGTACTGGGTTCCGGGGCAGGGGTTGATTTCGAGCCACAGCCGGTTAAAAGGAAGCTCGTTAGTATCAAAAGGGACAAAACCAAAACCAACTTTTTATTTCTAAACCGTTTTTTTCTCATAATGTTTTTCCTCCTTAAGCTAACTTGGGCCCGTATTGAAAAGTTTTCTAAGCCCTCCTTCCTTTGATTAAGTAATTGGCCTTTGAAAAATTTAGGTAAATCTATATTCGGCAATATTTTTAAATTTCCTTTTAAATAGGTTGTTTTTACCGTAATTATTTAATATCCAGGGGTATTTTAGTTTATTAAAAGAAAGCTTTGTCTAACTAAATATAACGTTAATTTTTTGCAAAAAAAATAGACCTGCCCAGAGCCAATTTAAGGCTTTCAGGTGGTCCTTTTTACCAACGAATTAAACGATCCTGAATCAAGTGTTTAACCTGATCAAGCGTTTAATCCGTTAGTTTTTAACTAACCACGTTTTATAAATCCTATTACTCAACTGCTTGTTCTTCTTGTGCTTGGCACTCTTCACAAAAACCGAAAAAGTCCAGACGGCAGTGATTAATAGTTCCAGGATGAGCGGCTTTCGCTTTTTCAAATAGCTGCTCTATACCGGGAACGGTTAAATCTTCAATTTTGCCGCATTTGGTGCAGAAAAAATGGGAATGCTCGACTAAAATACCATCGAAACGGCGTCTTTCCTCTGGCGCCCCAATATCAACTACTAAATTGATTTTCATGAGCATTTCCAACGTGTTATAAATGGTGGCAAGACTCATCGTAGGATACTTTTCTTTTAAGTCGTTGTAAATCATTTCTGCGCTGGGATGCTTTTTAGAATGCTGTAGATAATCTAACACGACCAGGCGCTGGTGGGTTACCTTAAACCCCTTATTTTTCATTACCTCAATTTGATCCGCCAAATGTCTCATAATCATGATCCTTTCTTAATAAAAATAATACGTTATTAAATAAACTTTAAGGTTAGATCTGTTTTTAAGAATAGACTAAAGAAGAATAAATGTCAATATTTATAATTTAAACCTTTTTTAATTTATGTTAAGCAAACCCATACAAGCATCATTTTAATTAGCCAGTTAATATAAAAATTTTCCATAATATATATAAATGTATACTATAATGATAATATATAACTTTTCTTTTGTCTATAAAAAAATTTGGAAAAGAAAGACCCTCCGAAAACGGTTTGATTTTCAGAAGGTCTCGATATTCTTTGGTTTTACGTTAAAACGATTATTTTTCTATGCTGTAGAAATAGGCATTTTTCCAACTATATACCTAAGATAATAGGACCTCCGGAGCATGGAATTACGAGCATTTTACTGGTAAATTAAGATTAGATAAATAGATCAAATTATATGGAGGTGCTAGTGGATGTCGAAATGTAAAAAATTACTATCCTTATTAATCAGCGTTACCCTTATTGTATTCCCAGCCGGTTTGGTAGAAGCTAAAGGTGGGCCGGGAAATAATGGCGCTGCGCCCGGAAAGGCAAAAAACGTTAATGTTCAGCAAATGGTGGTTGAAGAAGAGAATATCGCTGAAGATGATACCAAGGATAAGAATAAAGGTCAGGGTAAACCGGATAAAGATAAGGAAAAGGGTAAGGTAGAGAAAAACAAAGAAGAGAATAAAGGAGACAAACAAAACAAGGAAAACAATCGGGAGCGAAATAAGGAGAAAAAAGCTTCTAAAGTAATCAAGAACCAGCGAGCACTCCTACCGGTTAACGCAATAAACAATGGCTTCGGAGCTGACTTTACGTTAGACGAGACGACGAATCTGTTGGTAGTAGAAAAAGACGGGAAGCAGATTCAAATTGATCTGGAAAATAAAGTAGCCCTAGTTAATGGTAATACTGTAAGCTTAACCAAAGGAAAAAGCACCCGTGCGCGGTTAGTCATCTCTCCGGGACTGCTGAATCGCTTATTCAGTCAGATTGAATCCGATACGGAAGACGAAATAATTGATCCAGAAGACGAAAATACTGAAGACGAAAATACTGAAGACGAAAATACTGAAGATGGAACCACTGAAGATGGAACCACTGAAGATGGAACCAGCAATCCCGATGATGAAACCATAAATGACGGTACTACTGAAGAAGGGACTACCGAAGATGGCAGCACCGGCACCGCTGAAGATGAAACAACACCAGCCGAAGAAACGAGCGAGGGGAATAACCCGTAAGGAGGTTGAACCAGGAAACCGATGCTTATCCGAGTACGTACCGTAGTTCTAGTTTTATGGTTTTTTATCTGCTCCTTAAATTTGGGGATAGTACCCAGCCTGGCTGCGGGAAGTTCGGGAGACATAGTGAATTTTAATGATCCTAGTTTGGAAACAGCGGTACTCGAGGCTCTGGGAAAAAGTACGAGCCCCTTGTCGGTAGGAGATTTAGCCGGGTTAACCAGTTTAACGGCAGAGCAAGGCACGATTAGTGATTTAACCGGTCTTGAATACGCCGTTAACCTGGAAAGTCTTTATCTAGCTGGGAACCAGATTAGTAATTTGTCCGCGTTGGCTTCTCTGACCGGCTTACAGGAGTTAGAGCTTAGTTATAATCAGATTGAAGATTTATCGCCTCTGGCCAACCTTAATGGGCTACAAACGCTTTATCTTGCTGGAAACCAAATCAGTGACCTTTCCGCCCTGGTAAATCTTACGGGCCTGCAAGTCCTAAGTCTCGGAGAAAATATGATCACGGAGGTCACAGCTTTGCAGGGTTTAAGTAATCTAGAAGAGGTATATCTTTGGAATAATCAAATCCGAGATATTACTCCTCTAGTGCTTAACAGTCAAAATAATGGTCTGGGGTCTGGAGCTTTCATTGATCTGTTTTATAATTATCTGGATCTTCGCCCCGGATCGTTAGCCTTGGTCCATATTGAGGCCTTGCAAAGTCGGGGTGTAGATGTGGAATACAGTACCCAGTCGCCGGTGCCACAGCCCGAGCCGGGAGCAGAAGCGCCTCAGATTTGGGAGGCTCAAACAATCCAAGATCCTTTTAAAGTATGGACGATACGGTTTAATTTACCGGTCGATACCACCACCCTAACGAAATTAAACGTAATCGTAACCGATGAATGCGGTTATCCGGTTAGTATAACCAGAGAACCCGGCCCGGACCAACAGTCCGTAGTTGTTAAACCACCACGGACGGGGTATACTCCTGGACAAATTTTTACTCTAAACCTCAGTAAAGAAATTAAATCCACAGGGGGAAAAAGTTTGCAACAACCGGTGCAAATGCAGTTTACGGTTAATTAAAGAGTTGCTGCTTAGGGAAAGCAGCAGAATGACTTACAACCAGACCTGGCGTTAGCCGGGTCTTTTAGCATTTATTGAGATATTGACCAACTATATGGTATCATTTTCATGAGGCAGCGGAAACAACCGGCAACCAGCCAAGGGGACTGTCCCTATGGCAGGACCAAGTGTTTACCAGTTTTATACGGAAGGGGTGGAAAGATGATTAAATCGAATCTAAAGAAGCGGGTGCGTAAAGCGGTGATTCCGGCGGCCGGTTTAGGGACGCGATTTTTACCGGCGACTAAAGCCCAGCCCAAGGAAATGCTGCCGGTTGTAGATAAACCAGCGATTCAGTATATCGTGGAAGAGGCCGTTGCTTCAGGAATCGAGGATATCATTATTATCACCGGCCGGGGAAAACGGGCGATAGAGGATCATTTTGATAAGGCGTATGAATTAGAGAGTATTTTAGAAGGAAAGATGGATTTTGAGCGCTTACGGGAGATTCGGGAGATCGTTAACCTGGTGGATATTCACTATATCCGGCAGCGAGAGCCTAAAGGACTAGGCCATGCAGTTTACTGTGCGCGCAAATTCGTGGGTGATGAACCTTTTGCGGTACTGTTGGGTGACGATATTGTAGTTTCCGAGACTCCCTGCTTACGTCAGTTAATTGAGGTATATGATGAGTACGGGGGGACAGTCCTGGGGGTGCAGGAGGTGCCGACGGCAGAAGTCAGTCGTTACGGGATTGTAGCCCCAAAATCCAGTGAGGAGATTAAACCAGAACATCGACAGCAGGTTTGGCCTGTTCAGGACCTGGTTGAGAAGCCTTCGGTTGAGAAGGCGCCTTCGAATATTGCGATTTTAGGGCGTTATATTATTCAGCCGAAAGTTTTTCATTACTTGGAAAAACAGACCCCGGGGGCCGGGGGAGAGATTCAATTAACCGATGCCCTGCGTAAGTTAAGGGAAGTAGGGCCCCTTTATGCCTATTCCTTTGAAGGTCGGCGCTATGATATTGGTACTAAATTAGGCTATTTACAGGCCACCGTGGAAATAGCGCTGGAACGGGAAGACTTAAAAGACGAGTTTGCTGATTATTTAAAAGGTCTACTGGGTTAAAGCTAGCTCCAGTAAAATAAGCAAAGGAACGGTTAAAACATGATGCTTAGAAGTCGAACAGAACGAAAAACCATCAAAATAATCACGGTTTTTGGGACCCGTCCGGAGGCCATAAAGATGGCCCCGCTAGTTAAGGAACTACAAAAGTATCCGCAAGAGATAGAAACCCGGGTAGCGGTAACCGCCCAGCATCGGCAGATGTTAGACCAGGTGCTGGATCTTTTTCGGATCACGCCGGATTATGACCTGAATATTATGAAAGAGCGGCAGACCTTGTTTGATATTACGACCCAGGCCTTGACCGGGCTGGGTCAGATTTTTGCTGCTGAGGATCCGGACCTGGTATTGGTGCATGGAGATACGACCACTACTTTTGCCGGCAGTTTAGCAGCTTTTTATCACCAGATTCCGGTGGGACACGTAGAAGCTGGTCTGCGTACTTATAATAAGTATTCGCCTTACCCGGAAGAGATGAACCGGCGTTTGACCGGGGCCGTTAGTGAACTGCATTTTGCTCCCACTCCCACCTCTCGGGAAAACCTGCTGCGGGAGGGGGTAAAACCGGAACAAATTTTGGTTACCGGGAATACCGTAATTGATGCCCTGTTAGCTACGGTACGGCCTGATTATGTATTTAACGGACCTTTAAAGGAAATAGTTTCGTCGCCTACCGGGAGACGGCTGCTCCTGGTTACCACTCACCGCCGGGAGAATTGGGGCGAACCGCTACGTGAGGTGTATTTGGCCCTGCGGGATCTTTTAGATACTTTTTCTGACATTGAAATCGTATTTCCGGTACATAAAAACCCACGAGTACGTGAAGGGGTAGAACGGGTGTTAGGGGGGGTGGAACGGGTGCATCTAGTGGAACCCTTAGATTATGAGCCTTTTGCGCATTTGATGCATCGGTCTACCCTGGTTCTTACGGATTCCGGTGGGCTGCAGGAGGAAGCCCCGGCGCTAGGAAAACCAGTTTTAGTCTTACGGGATACTACGGAACGGCCGGAAGCGGTAACTGCCGGTACCGTTAAGTTAGTAGGAACCGGGCGAGAGGACGTCTATCAAACGGCCCGGGAATTATTAGCGGATCCACAGGTTTATGAGGCGATGGCAAGAGCAGCTAATCCGTACGGTGACGGACAGGCAGCTCAGCGTATTGTGCTAGCTATTCGAAGGTATTTCGGTTTTACCACGGAACCCTGGCATGAATTTGGTGCCAGTTAGCGACGAAGGTCAAAATAACTGTCAAAACAAACGAGGTTAACGGTTCCCCCTAGTGGGCATACTGGTGGCAAAAGGAAGTAACGGAGGGGATGGTATGCACGATCAGGTTCATCAGGGGGAAGGCGTGGATAGGGAGGAGGGGATAGTTTTCCGCCGACGTCCCGGACGCGAGAGGCTTTTCTTTCTTTTTTATCAGGCTGCTACCCGAATCTTAGCGGGGGAAAAAGAGAAGACCTCTTAAAGGGAAAATCCGACCGGAAGTAAATTTGCTTCCGGTATTTTTGTTTGGACGGATTGCCATAATAACAGCGGACTGGTTAATGTGGAGTATGAATATGAATTGGTACGGGGTGAAAGGGTATCGTGGATTGGCTTTGGGAAGCTACGTGGAAAACTAGTCTAGCCTTTTTTTCCGTATTAATTTATGCACGGTTATTGGGTAAAGAGCAGATCAGTCAACTTACCTTTTATGATTACGTAACCGGGATTACTTTTGGTAATTTAGCCGGAGCCATAGCGTTAGCTAAACGGGAAGAGGTGGGGCACGTTTTTTATGAACTAACCCTTTTTGTTACGATTGCTTTTGTGATAAGTTATATTACCCTGAAAAGCCGGCCGCTGCGTAAATTAATCGAAGGTGAACCCGTGATTATTATCCATAACGGGAAGATTCTGGAAAATAATATGCGTAAAATGCGGTATAATATAGAAAATTTATTTACGCAGTTAAGGGATAAAGGTTTTTTTGATTTAAATGATATCGAGTTTGCGATTGTAGAGACTAACGGTGCTTTAAGTGTACTGCCTAAATCCCAGCAGCGTCCCATAACCCCGGCGGATCTTCAGCTTCCAACCCCCTACGAAGGGCTATCTTCCGAGATTATCGTTAAAGGCCAGGTAATTTATCCCAATCTGGCGCAAAACAATTTAGATGAGCAATGGCTAATCGCGGAACTAACCCGGCGAGGAATAAAAAGTCCTTCGGAGGTTTTTTACGCTAATTTGAACAGTAACGGCACCCTGTATATTGATTTATGGCAGGATGAATTAGAAAATCCGATTGATATAACCGATAGTCAATCTTTACTTAAATAAAGTTTAAAACTTTGACACCGAATATTGAGCATGGTAAAATTTAGGCATAATTGTAAAGGTTTGAGATGTGTTTTGAAATGTATAATGTAGTCTGAAAGAGGTTGTCACCGGAGCTAGTTTTAAGTATTGAGATGTAGATGTATGATGTAGTCTGAAAGGGGGAGCAGGTGTGAGCCAAATTAAGTTTGGTACGGATGGGTGGCGGGCAATCGTGGCCGACACCTTTACTTTTGCCAATGTGCAGCGGGTAACGCAAGCGATTGCCAATTATGTGAACCAGCATGACCTAGGTTCTAAAGGGGTGGTCGTTGGCTATGATAACCGGTTTTTAGCGGATCGTTTTGCCGCAACGGTAACGGAAGTATTACTCGGTAATCAAATTCCAGTTTATCTTTTACCCGGAGGAACCCCTACACCAGTAACGGCATTTATGATTCAGCACTATCAGGCAGCCGGAGCGGTGATGTTAACGGCTAGTCATAATCCACCGGAGTATAATGGGATTAAATTTATTCCGGAATATGCGGGTCCAGCTCTGCCGGCCCTTACGGATGAGATTGAAAGTTATTTACATAAAATTTTAGCCGAAACGGAATCTAAGGGGGTTACCAGGTCAAAGCCAGAGGGGGGAAGCGGAGAAGCCGGCGAGGCCGGCCCTGCTTTAGAAGGGAAGATTAGCCACCGGGTGCGGAGCCTTCCTTTGGAAAAAGGACGCCAAGCCGGAAATTTGAAAGAAGTTGAACCTAAAGCCGCTTACTTGGAACAGCTGCAAAGCGTAGTTGATGTAGCCGGAATTCGACGACGGCCCCTGAAAGTGGTGGTAGATCCGATGTACGGTTGTGGTATTGGGTACCTAGATGAATTTTTACGCGTTTTGGGCTGCCAGGTAGAAGCCATTCACACCCACCGGGATCCTCTATTTGGCGGGATCGTGCCGGAACCCATGGGGAAATGGCTGGCCGATTTGCAAGAAGCCGTAATCAGGAGCAACGCTGATTTAGGTCTGGCTACGGATGGCGATGCCGACCGGTTTGGCGTAGTGGATCGCAAGGGCCGTTATATCTCCGCTAATCAAGTACTGTATCTGCTGTTACACTATCTTTTGCAGACCCGGAAGTATCGAGGCCCAGTCGCACGGACCGTGGCGACCACCCACATGCTTGATCGCATTGCGCGTCGTTATAGCCTGGAAGTGGAGGAAACAGCCGTCGGATTCAAGTTTATTGGTCAGTCCTTATTAGAACGGGGTGCCCTCCTGGGGGGCGAAGAAAGCGGAGGTTTAAGTATTCACGGGCATGTACCGGAAAAGGACGGAATTTTAGCCGCAGCTTTGGTAACGGAAATGGTAGCGGTTAGTGGTCAGGACCCGGTGCAACTGATGGAAACCGTAGCGGCCCAGTACGGAGAGCTAATCAGCGAACGGATTGACATTCACACCTCCCTGAAGGATAAGCAAAGAATTCTGGAAACCTTAAAAGATTTTTATCCCGCAGCCGTAGCCGGTTTTCCGGTGATAAAGAGGATTGCTCACGATGGCGTTAAATTACAATTAGAAGGGGATAACTGGTTATTAATCCGCGCTTCCGGTACGGAACCGTTGTTTAGGTTATATGTTGAGGCTGGGAATGAAAAAAGCATGCGGTCAATTCAGGCTGACGCGCGCAGATTATTGGGCCTATAGACAAGAAACGGTTTATAGAAAAACCCGTAAATAGAAGGAAAAATGCTAATTGATGTCGAAGTATCGAGAATACTTCGATTTTTTTATGGAAAAATGAAGTAAATTTTAGGTAATCGGATAGGATATAGTAGGATGGTAATTGAGGGGAGGGCCTGGACCTTGGATGAGATTCGGGTGTGTATTGTAGATGATCACGCCCTGGTCAGGCAGGGACTGGCCAGGGTATTAGAGTTGGAACCACGGATTCAAGTGGTTGGTGAAGCAGAGGATGGTCAAACGGCGGTAAATTTAGTTCGTCAATTGCAGCCCGACGTAGTTTTAATGGATATCAATATGCCAAAAACCGATGGGATAACGGCTAGCCGGATGATTAATCAGGAATTTCCGGATATACGGATTATAGCCTTAACGGTTTATGATGATGATCGGGTTTTTGAGGTGATTCGAGCGGGGGTATCCGCTTATATATTAAAAGATGTTAATGCCGAAGACTTGATTCAGGCCATTATTGATGTACATAAGGGTCGGTCCATTATTCATCCGCGGGTTACTGGGAAATTGCTGGGCGAGTTTGCCCGACTGTCTAAACAGGGTACTAATGGTAGTTGCATAAATCTTTTAACCCAAAGAGAAAAAGAAGTATTGGAGTTGATTGCCCGAGGTCAAGCGAATCGCGAGATTGCGCAGCGCCTTTATATCAGTGAAAAAACGGTTAAAAACCATATAACTAGTATTTTACGTAAACTACACGTTAATGACCGTACCCAAGCCGCGATTTACGCCATTAAAAGTAAAATGGTGGAATTATAGATATAAGACACCCCGGCCTGTGGTTAATGCATATTTTATAGAAGAAATAATTAATCGCGGGGGGTATCCCGTATGGTATGGTTATTTTCGGGGGTAATAATCGTAGTGGTTCTCTTATGGGGACTAGTATGGAGTCGGCAGAAAATAAAAAAAAGACGTCGCTCCGTGGTTTGGGTAGTGATGGTACGGAACCAGGATGAAATTATCGAAGAAATTATTTGGCGCTTACGTCGATTACAACGTAGTTTTTGTGCCTTTGATGAACTGGTGGTGGTTGACTGCGGTTCAAATGATCAGACCGTGGAGATCTTACAGCGTCTTTGGCGTCAAAAGCAGGATTTTTATTTAAGTCTTGTAGCAGAAGGGGACGAACCAGGTAAAAGCGGTAAAGGGATAGAAGAAATTTGCTGGTTGGATTCGGACCCGGTTATTCACCAAATTGATCTACGCCAATTAATTCGGCCTTTGATCCCCATCAACCGTCGCCAGAGAAAAGCGACGGTTAATTATTGATGAAATAACCGCAAAATTACAGGTATTGTATCCACTAATGACAAAATTTTATACTTTTTTTAATAAAATTTTAATTTAGGCAGGAAACCTGATACTCGCTGTTGAAATATTCATACTATAATAAATGGTTCATAAATTTTGAGAAAGGAGAATCTGATCTTGAACGAACTAGAGGTTCTATTAGGGAAGACCAGACTCCTGAATCAGTTAGTACAGCGCCAATCAGATAATCCTCCTGATTTTGAAGAATTATCTAGTAGTTTGTCTCGACTCACCGAAAGTCATGTTTGTATTATTGGTGAGAAGGGTGAAATCTTGGGTAGCTGTAATTACCCCGGATTATCACAGCCTATGATAGGTGGACGGCAACTGAGTGAGACAATTTTAACTGAAGAGTATCTAGAATGGCTGGCTAGTTTTTTTGAGACTGGAGTGGGTTGTCGCGTAGCACCGGAGACTTTGTTAACTGTTATTCCAATCTATGGGGGGCCGCTTCGGCTGGGTACCGTAGTGTTGGCCAAACCGGAGGAGTTTTCAACGTCGGCGATTATTTTAGCTGAGGTAGGGGCAACGGTTATTGGTTTGCAGATTTTGCGTTTCCTGTCGGAACAAGCGGAAAAAATAAATCGAAAAAAAGATGCTGTAGCCCAAGCCTTAGCCGTGCTTTCTTATTCGGAGATTGAAGCGGTTAAGTATATTTTTAAAGAATTAGAGGGAGACGAAGGTTTTGTAGTGGCGATACGTCTGGCGGATAAGTATATGTTAACGCGTTCGGTGATTGTTAATGCTTTACGCAAGCTGGAAAGTGCTGGGGTCATTCAAGCCCGTTCTTTAGGCATGAAGGGTACTTATATCAAAGTATTGAACGAATATTTACACGAACAACTGGCTAAAATGGGCTAGCCAGGGGGTTAAGCGGAGCGGTTAAAATTAAAAGCCTGTTGTCCGGGTAAGAATACGACTCTTATACGGTCAGGCTTTTTTCTTTTGTCTAGATGGGAAAAGGCTGGTTTAAGCTCTAGACGGAATTGAGTATAATTAATTCCAGGTGAAATAACGATGCTTATCAATAATTATGTTCCTTATCAGGTTTATTTAGCCTGGAATCAGACGTATTATCGTTTGTTTTTCAGTCATCGACCGGAGTTTGATCTAGAAATACTTAAGCGGGATCAAGGCCTGGAGCGTTTAGCCCTTTTAACGCCGCCTTTGCCGATTGGTTTGGCTTATTATGTGTTGCAGTCCATATCAACCCGAGAGGAACGGGTCGGGGTAAGCTTAACCGAGGCCCCTGGGGTTAGGCCCTTTCAGGAACGCGTAAGGGGATGGGAATACCTGCGTCGGCTATGGCAGGTGCTGCTGGAATGGATACAGGGAGGGTCGGGAAGCGCAAAGGGGGGCGTCGGGGAGGTCGTTGAGCCTCCAGTGAATACCGGTTCCCAGTTCTTGGATTACTTGCTCTTGCAGCGCTGGCAACATGCACACAAAGCCCTACAAAGACTGGCACCCGAAGCCCGCCCGGTTGCATTTAAGGAATCAGGTTTTAAGTTGCGGATTTTAAAGGCCTCTGGTTGGTTGGAGGATCGTGAAGTCCGGGAGACGAAGCAACGGGAAGCGAACGATGAAGATCAGCCGTTAGGTACGCTATTAGCCGGGCGCGCTCTGTTACCGCGAGAAATTAGAGCTTTTTTGGCTGAAAATGCTTCTCGTTTACCCGAACCACTTAGTAATTGGTTTTTAACCCAGGAAGAGGAATCTGTTGCTTCTAAGTGGATCCCAGAAAAGGTGCAAAATTTTTATCAGGCGCAGGCGTTACAGGGGAAGTCCCATCTCTTGCCGGCCGTGGGTCGGGATAAATCTGGGTGTTTGGTTTGTAACCGCTGTGGACAAGCTGGGCGAATTACGTTTACGGTTTGTCCTTTATGTGGCCGATCGGGTTGTGGATGCTGTGAAGATTGTCGGACCATGGGGCTGTCCCGGGAATGTATGCCCTTTTACACCTTGCCCGGGGTATCCCTCACCCCAGCACCGGTGCCAAACGTGGTCCCAGCTGTTAAGCTACATTTTTCCCTAACCGACGCACAGCAACAGGCAGCTGTAGCGGTGAAACAGTTTGTGGAAGATAGCCCACTTTCGGAATGCCTGGTCTGGGCGGTTTGTGGAGCCGGTAAAACTGAGGTTACCTTTTCAGCCCTAGCCGGGGCCTTGTCCCGGGGAGCCCGAGTACTGTACGCCATACCTCGCCGGGAAGTAGTGAGGGAGTTGGCACCGAGGATACAGGAGGCTTTTTCAGGCTATCGGGTACTAGCTCTCTACGGAGGAAGTGAGCAGCGTTTTGGAGAGGCGGATATTTATGTGTCCACTACGCATCAGACTTTACGTTTTTATCATCAGTTTGAGCTGGTAATTTTGGATGAAGTAGATGCTTATCCTTACGCCGAGAGTCCGATGTTGCATTATGCGGTCCAGCGGGCACGGAAGCCCGGGGGGAAAATAATATATTTAACCGCTACCCCAGAGGAGTCGAGGCAAAAACAAGCCCTAGAGGGTAAGATGGGCTTGATTTATATTCCAGCGCGTTATCATGGTTACCCGGTGCCGGAACCAGAATTGGTAGAGGACCGGCAGCTTCGTTATCCTAAGGGTGATCAACGTTGGACCTTGCCTTCATCCGTAATCCAGTTGCTTTATCAGACTGTGGCGGTAGATCAGGTACAATTATTTATTTTTGTACCTTCGGTTCAACTGGCGGAACGAGTAGCCAGTTTAGTTAATCGTGCGACTCAGGAGGCGCCGTTCAATTTGGTGGAACCGTGGTGGGGGGCGGAATCGGCTTCGGGTTCCAAACGTTGGGCCGAATTTTGTCACGCTAAAGACCCCCAACGCGATTGGAAACGGGGAGAATTTGCCCGGGGCCGTTTTCCGGTGCTGGTGACTACGACGATCCTGGAACGCGGAATTACCATTTCCCAGGTTAACGTAATGGTGCTATTGGCGGATGCGGAAAAAATCTTTGACGCCGGGACTTTGATCCAGATGGCCGGTCGGGCCGGACGCACTGAGGTTTATCCATGGGGAAAAGTTTGGCTGGTTGGAACCCGAATTACTCCGGCCATGCGGTCCGCTCTCGCCCAAATTCAGAGGATGAATCAAGTAGCACGAGCGCAGGGGTTTATAGGGGGGGAGGCATAGGTGTATGTTTAAATGGATTTGGAATACGTTTTTGGATTTAGTTTATCCCCGGCCGGAGGAATGTCCGTTATGCGGCCGGTCCTGGTCTATCGGTCGTTATCCTGGAGCGGTCGTTTGTTTTAGATGCGTGGAGCGTTTAGGAGCGCGAAGGACACAAAGTATCTGCGAATGCTGTGGCCGGTACGAGGCGGAAAATCATGGTGCTTTTAGTCAGAGACCGCGACCTGAATTGGCTTTTTACTGCAGGGAATGTCAAAATCATCCGCCCTTATTTTCTCGAGCGCGGGCGATCGGCCTTTATGAAGGTTTGCTGCGTGAGGCGATCCATGCGTTTAAGTACCAGGGTAAGATTACTCTGGCTCGTCCTTTGGGTAAATTATTGGCCGGGGTGATAAAAGAAGAGTTGTGAATTGAACCAGCGCTGGTGGTACCAGTGCCGCTGCATCCTAAGCGGGCTTTTGAACGCGGTTTTAATCAGGCGGAACTACTGGCGGAGGTGGTGGCCCAGGAATTAAACTGGGAATGGGGAAGAGAGGTTTTGATGCGGGTGGTCCATACTCCTCCCCAGGCTCGATTGGGGCGACGTGAACGGTTAAGTAATATTCAATCAGGAGTTTTTCGAGCTCAGCAGCCGGAGCGGGTACGCGGTCAGCCGATTCTTCTAATTGATGATGTGTTAACCAGCGGTATTACCTGCGGAGAATGTGCGCGGGTATTACAGCAAGCCGGTAGTGGCCCGGTGCAGGTGGCCACCGTAGCGACTGGTCGGGTGATTGTCGTGTGATTAAGTAGAAAGCGTAAGTTAACCTGGATAAATGGTAGTTTTTTCGGTACAATGTTACCAGAAATCTAAAATATAAAGGGGGGCCAAGAAATGGATTTTCGAAATTGTCCGCAGTGCGGTAAACTGTTTCGTTATGTGAATCGCTATCTATGTCCTGCTTGTATTGAGGCGGAAGAGAAGGAGTTTGAGATAGTTCGGGCCTATGTTCGGGATAATGAAGGAAAAAGCATACCCGAGGTTAGTGAGGCAACCGGAATAGCAGTTGAAAAAATTATTCGTTTTCTGCGTAGCGGTAAATTAATTGTAAAAGGATTGGAGCTGGACGGAGCTTTAACTTGTGGGAGCTGTGGGGCCCCGATAGACTCCGGTCGTTTGTGCGAAAAATGTCGTTCTAATCTAGCCGCTAAGTTTGAGCAAAAAGTGGGGGAAAGGAAACCTCAGATCGATAATTTATCGTTATCCTCAACCCGCAAAGAGCGGATGCATACGGCCGGACCACGAAAAAGGTAAACCGGGCCTCCTCATCATTTTAAAGTTGAGAATTAAGCATAGATAAAGTTTAGAATATAATTAAGAAATAGGGAGTAATAATAAGCATACAGGTGATAATTTGGCTTCAAGGTCTTAATTATCTTGGTTTGGGATTTCGAAGAAGTTAGTAGTAGGGGTTTGAAGCAGAGGTAATGCTCGGCGTCAAAATGGGTATGAAGATCACCGAGACGAGGAGGGATTAAAATGGTGATTACCTATAAACCAGTGGAGGGTTTACACCGGGTGTACAGTCAGAATAAAATTGAACCTTCGTCTCGTGTAAAAGTGTCATCTAGTTTTCGGGGAAGTGAAGTGGATAAAGTAGATTTATCGGACCAGGCAAAAGGATTACAGGTAGCCCTTCAAGCTTTAAAGAACGTACCAGAGATTCGAACCGATAAGGTAGAGGCCTTGAAGGAAGCCATTCAAAAGGGTAAATATCAAGTTTCCAGTTCCCAGATCGCCGAAGCCATTTTACGGGAGATTGAGTAAGCATAGCATTATATTTTATTGATTTATTAATACTGGGAAGGGATTGGAGGTTGAACCCGAAGTTGTAGACTTTCGGGTTTTTATTTATACGACTTTTACCATGGTGCTTACGGCATGAAGGAGGAATCCCGGATGGCAACAGATCAAAACACAATGGTAGCCGTTAGTTCCCAGCTAGAGTTAATGCAGCAGAATTTAGCGGAGCAGGTACGAATTTATCAACATTTGCTAGAAATAGCAGAGCAGAAACAACGGGTGCTTATGGAAAATAATTTAAGTGAGTTAGAGCGTTTAGTCAAGACCGAGGAACTTCTGGTCATGGAAGCGGGGAAGCTGGAAACACAACGCGGACAATTACAGCTTAAAATTGCCCGGGAGTTAGGGGTGGAGTCACAAGCGTTAACCCTTACCCGGTTAAGGGAAAGTCTAGGTGATCCGGCGGAGGCTTTGCAGCAAACCGGGGAGCAACTCTTTAAAGTAGTCACGGCTATAAACCAGTTGAATCAGCAGAATTTAAGTTTAATTGAGCATTCTTTGCAATACCTGGATTTTACGGTCCATTTATTAACGCAGGTCGGGAATAATTCTTCGGTGTATGGTCAAAAAGGTTCGGAAGTTTTATCCCCGGGGCAAGAGCGAGCGCGTATTTTTGACAAGAAAGCTTGATAGGAGTGAAAGCAGCGTGCGGTCGACTTTTTTTGGTTTGGAAATTGGACGGAGGGCAGTTCAAACCCAGCAGCGAGCTTTGGATGTAACCGGGCATAATATTGCTAACGTGAATACCCCGGGATTTAGCCGGCAGGAAGGAATTTTAGTCACCTCTTATCCGGATAACGTACCTAGCCTCAATCGGCCTTCCCTAAATGGCCTGACCGGAACCGGGGTAAGGGTACAGGATATTTTACGTATGCGCAATTTGTTTTATGATAAGCAGTTTCGGGATCAAAATATTCACCTGGGTAACTGGGAACAGCGCAGTGAACAATTATCCAAACTGGAGTTAGTCTTTAATGAGGGGACTGAATCTGGAATAAGCACGGTTTACGATCTTTTTTGGCAATCTTGGCAGGAATTAAATAAGGCGCCGGAAAGTTTAACCGTACGAGCTATTGTTCGGCAAAGAGGCAGTGTATTGGCCAGCACTCTGAATCAGATGTATACGCAGTTTAAGGATGACCGGATGGAGTTAAATCAAATTTTACAGATCAAGAAAGACGAGATTAATACTTTGGGTCAGCAAATCCGCGATTTGAACGAGCAGATTCAGGACTTAGAAATTGGTGGCGGCATAGCTAACGACTTGCGGGACAAACGGGATTTATTGTTAGATAAACTGGCTAAATTGGTAAATATTCGGGTAACCGAGGGAGACTTGGGGCAGATTCGGGTCAGTATTGGGGACTACGATTTGGTGGATGGTTTAACCATAAACAAGCTTATGGTTAGGGCCCGCGAAGAGGTAGTGGTCGAAGAATATATCGATGACCTGGGAGTTACCCGGCAGGTTAGGGCGGTAGAAGGGGGCGAGAACGCCGCTTGGTCCTCGATCACAACTAGATATAACGCTGAACCGGGAAAGTATGTGGTGCAAATGGATGATGACGTCGGGAATTATACGGTATATCGGTACTGGGAAGATGCAACCGGTTCAGATTTAGGGCGTACTTGGGAGAAAGTGGGTCAAGGCAGCCTGGGCAATTTGTTTATGGCCAACGGTTTATCGTTTACGGTATCGGGAACTGCGGAACCTGGAGACACCTGGACTTTCGAGGTATCTAAAGGAACCGAAAGAGGAGTAGTTATCCATGATTTATACTGGGAACGAACCGAGGAAAAATTAATTGTGGGTACCGGCGGGGATATTTGGGGCGGAGAGCTACGGGCTATTTTAGAGTCCCGGGATATGGAAATACCCTATTATTTGAACCAGCTCGATTTATTAACTTATCAAACGGTTTGGCGGGTGAACGAGCTGCATCGGGAGGGATTCGGCCTCGTTTCTAATCAGGTGCAGGCTTTGCAAGGGGAAGCGGAAGCCCTGGAATTTACTGCGGATCCGGCAGCTTCAGAGGTGAAGACGGGTCGGTATCTGGTGCAAATGGATAACACCGCGGACCATTATACGGTCTACCGTTATGTAGATGATTTTAGTATTACTGGACGTGCCGGGGTATGGATGCCGGTGGAAACTAAAGCGAAGAACGAAACCTTTGATTACGGAGGATTTTCTTTTAAGCTTACCGGGGTAATAAATGGAGGAGATAGCTGGAGTTTTACGGTTGCAGAGGAAAATAATCAGGCCCGCTTAGGGAATCAGAATTTTTTTAATGAGGTAAATCCCGATAACCTCAATGCGATTCTAGCGATGAATGAGGGATTGATGGGGGAAGATGGCTTGAAACGCATTGCAGCTTCGATGGAACCGGGAAAACCCGGTAACGGGGACAATGCTTTGAATATCGCTCAGTTAAAGCACAAATTAACTATGGGTGAGCGCGAAGCGACTTTTAATGATTTTATCCGCTCTACAGTGGGTAAGCTGGGGGTGGATACTCAAGAAGCCAAGCGTATGGCCCAGAATCAGGAATTGTTATTACAGCAGATCGATGCCTTAAGGCAGTCCGTTTCTTCGGTTTCTCTAGACGAAGAGATGACCAACATGGTCAAGTTCGGACATGCCTATAATGCAGCTGCTCGTTTAATTACGACGTTAGATGAAATGGTGGATGTAATCGTCAACCGGATGGGATTGGTGGGTCGCAGTTAAATTTAGGTTTGGGTTTGGAGGGGTGAATCTAAATGCGGATAACCAATAACATGATGATCAGCAATTTAATGCGAAACTATTACCGTAATACGCAAACGTTAGACCGGCAGATGCAGCAGTTAGCTACCGGACGGCAGTTTGAGGTACCATCGGATGACCCGGTACGGATGCTGCAGGCAATGCGTTTACAGACTAATATATTTGAGTACGAGCAGTATTCGAAAAACGTGGCCGATGCTCGGTCCTGGTTGGAGAGTACAGAATCAGCTTTACAGGGAGCCGGAAAGATTTTACAACGGGTGCGGGAATTAACGGTATATGCTAATAATAGTACCTTAGCAGAGGATTCGCGGGCGGCAATTGCGCTAGAAGTTGAAAAGCTGTTGGAGGAAATGAAAAACATAGGTAATACTAGTTTTGATGGACGGTACATATTTAACGGTCAAAAAACTACGGAGGCCCCGTACGAGTGGAGTGCCGTGGGAGATGGTTACATTGATTTTGTCGGGGATACTGGGGCCGGAATCATCCAATATGAGATCAGTGCAGGTATTAATATAGATATTAATGTGCCCCCCCAGCGCGTTTTTGATAATGGTAACGTAAATATCTTGAATGAAATGCGTAATTTGAGCGATGATCTAAAAAACCTTACCCCAGTTAATTTTGCCGGGGTAGTAGCCTTGGGGAAAGAAGATTTGAGCGGGGGCATTTCTTTTACCAATAATGATCTGAACTTTACGGTTACTTACGGAACTCGTGATGTAGATATTACGCTTGCCGCTAATCATAGTTATGCAGCGCAAGAAGTGGTGGATAATATCAATCAACAACTGGCTGAGGCCCGGATACACGATAAGGTCGTAGCGGAATTAAGCGGGGATAAATACTTAGTTTTGAAAACGACTAGCCAGATGGATCCTAATAGTTTTAAACTTACCGATAATTCCGGAGGAACCGATAATTTAGAATCTATTCTTGGTATAAAAGATGAGGGACAAGGATTATACCGGGTAAATAATTTTCAGAATATACTCAAGGTCGGGAGTCAGACCTTAAATACGGTAACGATTGAGGCAGGAAAGACCCTTCAGTTTGAGGTCCAGGTTGGTCATAAGAATATCTCGGTTAGTGTCGCAGAGGGTACTTACACGGGAAAAGAATTAGTTGAGAAGATAAATGAAGCCTTAAATAATCCGAGTAATCCGGAGGAACAAAGAACTACAGATTTTAGGGTAACTTTAACGTCAAATAACCGTTTGGCTTTAGTCATCAATGAAGGGATTGATCCGGGTACCATTTATTTAAAACAAGGAACTAATTCTGATTATGGGATGAAAGAAGTATTGGGTATTGACGAAGGAACGCATCAGGGTTATCTATGTAAAATGACCAACTTGTCTTATATCGTTGGCCGGGGTGCCAAAGATATAGGGAATGTCGTTTTAACCGGGGATCAACCTTTAACGTTTGAAATTCGAGATAATACCCGGGTGGCCACGATTACCCTCCCTCCGAAGATGAATCCCGATTTTCCGGTAGTTTATACGGGGGTCGAGATAGTGGAGGAGATCAACCGGCAGTTAGCGGAAGCAGGCTTTAGTGAAATAGAGGCCAGTATAAGCTCCACTAACCGACTAGTTTTTAAAATGGAACACGACCTCTCTCCCGAACGTTACACCATAACTGATTTATCGACCGGTACGGATACTCTAGAAAAGGTACTCGGAATTTATCCGGGAAAAATGATGTCTTATCTTAAGAAAGTTGATGAGGGTATCGATAATTTACTACGGTGGCAGGCAGAATTAGGGTCTCGGGTGGCTCGAATGGAACTGGTAGAAACTCGGCTGCAGGAAACAAGCCTTTATATCACCCAACTAGTTACCGAGCAGGCATATATAGATTTTGCTAAGATAACTATGGAGATGAAGATGCAGGAGAACCTTCATCGCGCAGCTCTGGCCGTAGGGGCACGTATAATTATGCCTTCCTTGATTGACTTTTTAAGGTAATTATCGTTAACCGATACGCTTTGAATCAAAAGCGATGTCTAGCTTAGAGAGCAAGCTGTTAACCATTTATGGTTCTATAGGAGTGGGGTAAAATGGGCCTGACCATCCATCAAGTCGGGACTAAATTAGGAATTAAAACTAACTGGGCGGATTTGCATCTAGAGATAAAGACGGATCCGTTTTCCCTGCAAATCAACGAACCCCGGCTAGAACTCAAAATTCAAGATCCGGAAATTAAGATCGATCATCGTCAGGCTAAAGCTGGTCAGGGTTGGTACCCTTGGCTAACCCTTTTAAACCGGTTAGCCCAGCGTAGTAAGCAGAAAGTCCTAGAAGCAATTGGCCAGATAGCACGACAGGGAGATGAGTTGGCGCGTATTGAAGAAAACCGACCCGACATAATTGTCCGACAGGCCTTGGAAAATTCCCCTGACGAAGTAGTTCTGGAATTTTTAGAAAATCAACCAGCCATGCCAAAGATTGAGCTGATCCAAGGTAAGATAGAAGGGGATCTTAAAAAGGGCCAGGTAGCCGTATTGACTAAAAAAGGCCAAATTCGCAATTACACCTCTAATGGTCGGGTGGAGATCTATATGGCGCAGCGGCCGCAGATTGACATTCAATGGTAGGATTAATTTGGGGGTTAGTGAAAGATGCAAATATCGACTACTCGTTTTGGCGATTTAACCATTAATCCGGAACAGATATTACGTTTTCCTAAACCGTTTCTAGGGCTTCCGCGGTCAAAACGTTTTATTCTGTTGGATTTAGATGCGAAATCACCGTTTAAGTGGCTGCAATCTTGTGATGAACCCGAGGTAGCTCTGGTAATAACCGATCCGGCGGTGTTTTTTTCCGATTATGAGGTCAAGCTATCCCCAGAGGATGTAACGCATTTACAGGTAGTAAAGGACGACGAATTAGGGTTAAGGGTGGTTTTGGTAGTGCCAGCTGATCCCCGGCAAATTACCGCTAATTTACTCGCTCCCTTGATTATCAACGTGACGAAACGTCTGGCGGGTCAGATCATTTTAAATGATCCGCGTTATAGTACTCGGCATTATATTTTTTCCACCGAAGGGGGGGCCAGTAATGCTGGTATTAACCCGTAAGCTTAAAGAAAGTTTGGTTATAGGGGAAAACATTCGGGTTATTATCCTGGAAGTAAGTGGCGATCAGGTTAAGCTAGGGATTGAGGCCCCTCGGGAGATAAGTGTTTACCGGCACGAAATTTTTGAAGCCATCCAAGAAGCGAATCGTTTAGCGGCGCAGTCGACAGATCTTGCCGCTTTAGAACAGATCTTGGATTTGACTAAAAAAAAGTAATTACGATAGATCCCTTAGGCACCCCCAGAAATTGTCGAAAAAATAAAGCGGGTTCTTTTTTTATTTTAGGGGCAAATATAGCATAAATATAGATCTAAGAGAGTCAAGAGGTAAATGGATTATAGTGCTAAGGGGGGAGTCTAATGAAATACGGTAGAATTAGAAACCTTTATCCCGGGGGAAATACGGCGCAGGGGTTTTTTTCGTTGTATGATTCGGTCTTAGAGAATCTAAATCGGCTCCTGATTCTTAAAGGGGGCCCGGGTACCGGCAAATCAACTTTGATTCGGCAGGTGGGCTTAGCGATGGTGGATCGGGGCTATGATGTGGAGTATTTACACTGTTCTTCGGATAATCGTTCCTTGGACGGGGTGATTATTCCTGTGATCGGAATGGGCATCGTAGATGGCACTGCTCCGCATATTATTGAGCCCCAATTTCCCGGGGCCGTAGATGAAATCATTAATCTGGGTGAGTGCTGGAACGAACAGTACCTGCAGGCCCACCGGGCCGAAATCATTGCGTATACTACCCGTATTGGTGACCGTTTCCGGCAGGCTTATGCTTTATTGCGCCAGGCTCGGGAGGTGGAAGGGGAATGGGAAGCCTTAGTTGCTGAGGCGATGGATTTTTCCCGGGTGGATCAATTAACGGAAGATTTAATTCTAGAAATTTTTAACCTTTCTCCACGGGTCCGGCATCTTTTCGCTGGCGCCTTAACCCCTGAGGGAGCGGTGAACTTTATAGAAAACTTAACCGAAGATTGTGAGCGGCGCTTCATTCTTCAGGGAGATCCAGGTAGTGGGAAATCAACGTTAATCAGCAAGGTAGCTCAGGCGGCGGTTAAGCGGGGTTACAGTGTGGAACTTTTTCACTGTGCGTTTGACCCTAACAGTGTAGATATGGTAATTATTCCTTATCTGAAAGCAGCAGTGCTGGACGGCAGCGTGCCGCACATAATTGAAGCTCAGCGTCCAGGCGATCGGTTGATTAACTTGATGGAATTAGCGGATACGAGCGTGTTAGATATCCGAAAGGAAGCGCGAGCGGAAAAACAACGGGAGTTTTATAAAGCGGTGCAAGCGGCCATCGATGAAATCGGGCAAGCTAAAGAGTTGCACGATAAGCTGGAGTCCTTTTACATTGAGGCTATGGATTTTGATGAACTAGACGCGGTACGAGAACAGGTCTTAAATCAAGTATTGCAGCAGGTTGCAGCGTATGAGCAAGCGTTTAAATAAGATAGTCGCTCACCTAATCGTTTTGTGTTAATATAAATATAGAAGTATATACAGCTTAGCAGTAGTGTTAATATGGTTGAGGTGAAGCTCTGTGACTGTTCTTATTAAGACTGGTCCGTTCCGTCAGGTTCAGCCATCCGGTAATTTGACGGGCCCCGGAGGTAATGTTGGGTTTCAGTTAAAATCGGAATATGCCCCTCAGGGGGATCAGCCGCAGGCCATAGCGGCTTTGGTTAATGGGTTACAGCGTGGGTTGCAGCATCAGACGCTGTTGGGCGTTACCGGTTCTGGGAAAACTTACACCATGGCGCAGGTAATTCAGCAAATGCAGCGGCCTACGTTGGTAATTGCCCACAATAAAACTTTAGCCGCGCAGCTTTGCGCGGAGTTCAAGGAGTTTTTTCCAGATAATGCGGTAGAATATTTTGTTAGTTATTACGATTATTACCAGCCTGAGGCCTACGTACCCCACTCTGATACCTACATTGAAAAAGATGCGTCGATTAACGATGAGATCGATAAATTGCGACATTCCGCTACCGCAGCCTTGTTGGAACGGCGGGACGTAATTATCGTAGCTAGCGTTTCCTGTATTTATGGGTTAGGCTCCCCGGAAGATTATCATTATATGATGGTTTCGCTGCGTGAAGGCATGACTTATGATCGGGATGAGGTGCTGCGTCGGCTAGTAGATATCCAATACACGCGTAATGATGTAAATTTCACCCGAGGCACGTTTCGGGTACGGGGCGACGTGGTGGAGATTTTTCCGGTTTCGTTTACGGAAAAAGCGATTCGGGTGGAATTCTTCGGGGATGAGATTGAGCGGATTATGGAAATTGACACCTTAACCGGGGAAATTCTGGGTTTGCGTCGGCACGTTTCTATTTTTCCCGCCAGTCACTACGTAACTACGCCCGAAAAAACAGAGGTTGCCTTGCAGTCAATTGAAGCCGAACTAGAAGGCCGATTGGCGGAGTTACGGTCCCAAAACAAGCTTCTGGAGGCCCAGCGGTTAGAACAGCGGACCCAGCACGATCTGGAGATGCTGCGAGAAATTGGGTTTTGCACCGGGATCGAAAACTATTCGCGCCACTTAACCGGGCGTCAGCCTGGGGAACCGCCTTTTACTTTGTTGGATTTTTTCCCGGCGGATTTTCTATTAATGGTGGATGAGTCACACATGACCATTCCTCAAATCCGGGGCATGTACGAGGGGGATTTTTCCCGCAAAAGTACTTTGATCAATTATGGCTTTCGACTTCCGTCGGCCATTGATAACCGACCGCTTCGTTTTTCCGAGTTTGCGGCTAAGGTCGGGCCGGCCATTTATGTCTCTGCGACCCCGGGTCCCTATGAGCTAGAACATAGCCAACAGGTGGTAGAGCAGGTGATCCGGCCTACCGGTTTAGTGGATCCAGAGGTAGAAGTGCGTTCGGTGAAAGGGCAAATCGATGATCTGCTGCATGAGATCCGGCTGCGGGTAGAGCGACAGGAGCGGGTGCTGGTAACTACCTTAACCAAAAAAATGGCCGAAGATTTGACCACTTACCTGCAAGAATTAGATATAAAGGTACGTTATTTACACTCAGATATTGATACCCTGGAACGAATGATTATTTTACGTGATTTGCGTCTAGGGGTTTTCGATGTGTTGGTGGGAATCAATCTGTTGCGTGAGGGATTGGATCTCCCCGAAGTGTCCTTGGTAGCCATTTTGGATGCCGATAAAGAGGGATTTCTGCGTTCGGAGCGTTCACTGATTCAAACCATCGGCCGGGCGGCGCGGAACGTGGAGGGCCGGGTATTGATGTATGCGGATACGATAACCGGTTCGATGCAGAAAGCCCTGGATGAAACTAATCGGCGTCGGCGCAAGCAGATAGAATATAATCAGCGGCACGGGATAACGCCTACGACCATCATTAAATCCGTCCGGGAGGTGCTGGAGGCTACCCGGCCGGTGGAGACGAAACGGGCGAAAAAGGGTCTAGATCGATTGGCGGAGAGCAAGGGCACCTATCTGGTGCATAAAGACGCAAAGGATTTATCCGGTAGCCAACGGCAGCAGTTGATGCTTGATCTGGAACGAGAGATGCAGGAAGCAGCCCGTCGATTGGAGTTCGAACAGGCTGCTTTACTTCGTGATGCCTTGATTGAATTAAAGGGGATTCGAAGAAAAGGCTGATTTTTATACGGTTTTACTTACAGGCAGCATGGAAGACCTGACCCAATCGGCAAATGCCTTCTTCAATCTGGGTGTTAGAAGCATTAGAGAAATTCAGGCGAAGACAATTATTGTGGTCTTCGAACGGGAAGAAGGAAATTCCCGGCACGTAGGCCACTTTTTGTTCTACAGCTTTCTTCAATAGTTCCACGGTATCGACTTTTTCCGGGCAGGTTACCCAGATGAACATGCCTCCGTCCGGTCGGTTCCATTTTAATTCCTTAGGAAAATGCTTTTCCATACAGGCGAGCATTAAATCGCGGCGTTCCTTGTAGGCTTTTTTAATCCGCTCCACATGCGCTTCCGGGTTGTGCTGATGGAGGTATTCGGAAAGAGCGGCCTGGGCAAAGGTGGCCGTATGTAGATCAGCTCCTTGTTTAGCCTGCGCCAAGGCGGCAATAACCTGGGGGTCAGCCGCTACCCAACCTAGGCGCATACCGGGAACCGCGGTTTTAGAAAAAGACCCTAAGTAGACAACCCATCCTGCTTCATCAAAAGCCTTGAGGGGTGGGATGTCCTCTCCGGAGTAGCGTAGGTCCCCGTAAGGGTTATCTTCAATTACTAAAACTTGATAGCGAGCAGCGATTTCGGCCAGCCGCTGCCGGCGTTCGCGAATCATGGTTATACCGGTAGGATTCATAAAAGTAGGAATCACATAAATTAACTTGGGATGGTACTGCTTAAGAAGTTCTTCTAGATGGTCGAGGTCCATACCCTGGGCATCGCTCTCTACAGCCAGGAACTGAGCTTCATAGGCGCCGAAACATTGGATCGCACCTAGATAACTGGGATTTTCGACTACGACGTAGTCGCCCGGATCCAGCATGATTTTACCCATTAGGTCTAGACCTTGCTGGGATCCGCTGAGAATAAGAATATTGGAATCCGTTACCTTGGAGCCCTGGCGGTTCATTTTTTGCGCGATCCAGGACCGCAGCGAGGGATCTCCTTCCGTTGTACTGTACTGCAGGAACGCACTATCCCCTTTGTCGAATAAGGTCATATGGGCTTGTTTTAGTTGGGTCAGGGGAAATAGTTCAGGGGCTGGTAGTCCACCCGCAAAAGAAATAACGCCAGGCTGGGCGGTAAGTTTAAGAATTTCGCGGATTATCGAACTCTTCATCCCTTTAAAGCGAGTAGCAAATCTTGGTTCCACAACGAGGCACCTCCTGAGTGAAAAAATAGGTTGATTTTTAATTTAAACTGTCGAAACTTGAAAAAAATTATTGTACTAATGATATTGCTTTAAAGCGGACCCGTCAATAGGCATAATACTTTATAGTTGGAGAAATTTAGGGTACGTACTTGTTAAACGGGTTTAAAAAGAATAATCTAGTGTTTGTAGAACGATGTAAGATAAATGAATTTTACGGGGAAAGGTAGTACAAGCAATGAGCAGCAACGCGATTATCATTAAAGGCGCTAGGCAGCATAATTTAGCGAATATTGATTTAGCTATTCCGCGGGATAAATTAGTTGTCATCACCGGGATTTCTGGTTCGGGGAAGTCTTCCCTGGCTTTTGATACGATTTACGCGGAAGGGCAGCGGCGCTATGTAGAGTCCTTATCCGCTTATGCGCGGCAGTTTTTAGGTCAGATGGATAAGCCTGATGTAGATAGTATCGAAGGACTTTCGCCGGCAATTTCTATCGATCAAAAGACAACTAGCCGCAACCCGCGTTCAACGGTGGGGACGGTCACGGAGATCTATGATTATTTGCGGCTGCTTTATGCCCGGATTGGCCGGCCCCATTGCCCTAAGTGTAGCCAGCCGATTCAACAGCAAACCGTGGATCAAATGGTGGATCATTTGCTTTTATTTTCGGAGGGGACCCGGATGCAGATCCTGGCGCCTCAGGTGCGGGGGCGGAAGGGAGAGCATCAAAAATTGTTAGAGGAAACCCGTAAAGCCGGTTACGTACGCGTACGGGTTAATGGTGAGGTGCGCCAACTTACCGAAGAAATCAAGTTGGAAAAAAACAAGAAACATACGATTGAGGTACTGGTGGATCGAATTCGCATACGTCCGAATGTGCGACGCCGGCTGGCTGATTCTCTGGAAACCGCCTTGAAGCTAGGCGGGGGCTTGGTGTTGGTTGAGATTTTGGGCGATCCGGGCCAAAGTGAGGAAAAGGTTTTTTCGCAAAATTTTGCCTGTCCCGATTGTGGTATCAGTCTGGAGGAATTAACCCCGCGCATGTTTTCCTTTAATAATCCTTACGGGGCCTGCGCAGAGTGCAGTGGCTTGGGGATGAAGATGGAAGTGGATCCGGAGCTGGTGATGCCGGATAAGAGTCGTTCGTTAGCCGAGGGGGCGGTAGTTCCCTGGTCTACTCAGGCCGGTCATTTTCTATATCAGTTTTTAGAATCCGTAGCAGAACACTGCGGGTTTAGCACCCAGGTACCGGTTAAGGAACTTACCCCTGAACAACGGCAGGTGATTTTGTACGGGGCTGGGAAAGAAAGGATCCGTTTTCGTTATTATAATTCGGCGGGTGAGTTAACCGCGTATGCCGGTTATTGGGAGGGGATCATTCCTAACCTGACCCGTCGGCATCGGGAAACCCAGTCAGAGGCGATGCGACGGGAGATTGAAAGTTATATGACCACCAGCCTCTGCCCACAATGCCAGGGAGCCCGTCTGCGCCCGGAGAGTTTAGCGGTTAAGGTGGGAGAATTAAATATTTATGCCTTAACTCGGCTTTCGGTTATTGAAGCCCAGCGTTTTTTAACCGGTTTAGAATTGACGGAACGCGAGCGTACGATCGGTACCCAGATTTTGAAAGAGATTCAGGAGCGGCTAGGATTCATGGCCAATGTGGGGTTAGACTATTTAACCCTCGATCGGGCAGCGGGTACGCTTTCCGGGGGTGAGGCCCAGCGGATCCGCTTGGCTACGCAAATCGGTTCCAGTTTAGTGGGAGTATTGTATATCCTGGATGAACCGAGTATTGGATTACATCAGCGGGATAATGACCGATTGATTAATACTTTGAAGCGGCTGCGAGATCTGGGGAATACTTTGATTGTGGTTGAGCACGATGAAGATACCATTCGCGAGGCTGATCATATTGTAGATATGGGTCCCGGAGCCGGTAAATTAGGGGGGCAAGTGGTAGCGCAGGGCACCTTGCCGGAAATTATGGCGGTATCGGAATCCATCACCGGCCAATATTTCCGCGGGGAAAAAGAAATACCGGTGCCGGCTAGACGGCGTCAGGGCAACGGTAAAGTACTAAAGATCCGGGGGGCGCGGGAGAACAATTTAAAAGATATATCTGTTTCGATTCCTTTGGGGGTTTTTACGTGCGTGACTGGAGTTTCTGGTTCGGGTAAAAGCACCCTGATTAATGAGATTCTGTACAAGAAGCTAGCGCAGACGTTAAACCGGGCGTCGCTTCGCCCTGGTGATCATGATGCAGTAGAGGGTTTGGAACATTTAAATAAGGTAATTAATATTGATCAGTCTCCGATTGGGCGTACGCCTCGGTCTAATCCGGCGACTTATACCGGGGTGTTTGATGGCATTCGTGAACTATTTGCCCAGACCTCGGAATCCCGGGTGCGGGGATATCGTCCGGGCCGTTTCAGTTTCAACGTGCGAGGTGGTCGTTGTGAAGCCTGCCGGGGAGATGGGATCATTAAGATTGAAATGCATTTTCTACCCGATGTTTATGTTCCCTGTGAGGTTTGTAAAGGATTACGCTATAACCGTGAAACCCTGGAGGTGCGTTTTAAGGGCAAGAATATTGCCGATATCCTGAGGATGACGGTGGATGAAGCGGCGGAGTTTTTTCAAAACCACCCGCGGATTAGCCGTAGATTAAAAACTATTCAAGCGGTAGGGCTAGGGTACATTCGTCTAGGTCAACCGGCCACCACCCTGTCCGGTGGAGAAGCCCAGCGGGTTAAATTGGCTACCGAATTGGGCCGGCGTAGTACCGGCCGTACGGTTTACCTTTTAGATGAACCGACCACCGGGCTGCATAAAGCGGATGTGCATAATTTGCTGCAGGTTTTAGACCAGTTGGTAGAGGCGGGCGATACGGTAGTGGTGATTGAGCATAATCTGGATGTAATCAAGTTTGCGGATTACTTGATTGATCTGGGACCGGAAGGGGGCGATCGAGGCGGTCAGGTAATTGCGACCGGCACGCCAGAAGAAGTGGGTCAGGTAGCAGCCTCTTATACCGGACAGTATCTACAGCCCTTACTAGAAGCAGAAGGAGTACAGTTTAGCCAGGCAACCTGAGCCTCCTTGATATCTCCTTGGTCAGGCGGAGCTTTAGGGTTAAGGAATGAACTACGGTCGCTGTATTACGTATACCTTGACTTTGCGTCGGCCCCACTTGCGGCACTCAGTTTCCGAATTTAAAAAGATATCGATACGCTTTCCCTTGATTAATCCTCCGGTATCGGCAGCCACTGCTGGTCCATAACCGACTACGTACAGACGGGTGCCTAGGGGAATAACACGTGGATCAACCGCGACTATTCCATACTGGGGTACGACCCCGGTTGCGGTCCGGGAACCGTCATGCGTATAGGCCGTACATTCCATGAGCATTTCCTCACAATCTCCCAAGTTTTGGGGGTCAATTTCATCTAAGGTAGATAGTTGTTGATAAATAAACGTTGCGGAAGGCCTCTTTTTAACGGGAGAGACAGGGCTTGGACGTGGTTCTGCCGCTTTCGGCGCCTGGGCGGGAGCGGAAGATGGCTCTGTAATAGGGGTTGGGGCCGGGGTGTTTGGAGGGGAAATTGAGGGAGGAGTAGTTGCCTTTTCTGCGGGATCGGTCAGAGTCGGGGTCAAAGGGGAGAGATTTTCTGTAGCGGCGTCGGTCGCTTCTGTGGGCGCGGGGTCCGATAAGCTCTGACGCGGCCAAGCGGGGTAGCTCAATTCGAAGGTGGGGCTGGGGAGGGGCGGAACCGCTGGCTTCAAAGGTAGATGCGTAAACAGCAGCCATAGGTGGGCAGCGGTAAGCAACAGGATGGTGGTAGTCCCGAACTCCCAACGTGCCGGTATCGGGGTGGGGAAAAGAGCTTCGGTACTTGGGGCGTAAGCGGTTGTAGTTAAGGGTATCATTGGTCGGGGCGTAAAATAATACTTGGCCACCGGGGCATGCCAGATCAGGTTTGAGCCGGAAAATTCGCAGTAATACTTCTCTACGGACCAATTAATGAAGTCACTACGGTTTAAACGATGGTTTTTATCCCCGGATCCGGGTAAAAGCGGTATTTCCGATAGGGCCGGACCAAGGGGTAAGGCAAAGGTGGTTGTCAACATAATCCCTCCAAACCTTGGTTTATGTAAACTAAAGTTTAATATAGTGTATGGAGGGACAAAACTTAAAAAGAACGCCTCCTTGATATCTCCTAGGTCAGACAGAGCTTTGAGGTTAGGGAATGAACTACGGTCGCTACGGGCAGACATCAATTCGCTGCGCTCCGCTTTGCTCAGGTGATGTCTGCTGATCCTTCGCTCCCTCCGTTCTTTTGATTTAGAAAGCAATGCTGACCGGCGGAGATATCGGCGGAGGCGGGGAATAGGGAACAGAGAAAGGGGGTTTGAAGAGAATGGAGCAGCAAAACGGTTTCGAAGAACCGAAAATTGCCTTGGAAAAAACCGAGGCGGGAAGGGAAGGGGATGCGCTAGTTACTAAACTGCAGCACCTGCCGGTAGAGCCGGGGGTTTATCTCTTTAAAGACGTTCGTTCACGGATTATTTATGTAGGCAAGGCGCGCTCTCTACGTCCGCGAGTTCGCTCCTATTTTCAGGCCGCCCGCAATTTAGACCCTAAGACTCAAGCTCTAGTGCAGCAGATTGTTGATCTAGACTACATTATTACTGATTCTGAAGTTGAGGCCTTGATTTTAGAATGTAATCTGATTAAAATGCATCGCCCGAAATATAATATTATGCTGCGGGATGATAAGCACTATCCCTATCTTAAGGTTACGCTCGAGGAGGAGTTTCCGCGGGTGATTGTGGTACGCTCTATTAAAAAAGACGGAGGACGTTATTTTGGTCCCTATACGGATGTCGGAGCGTTGCGGGAGACTTTACGCTTAATGGAGAAAATTTTCCCTTTGCGTAGTTGTAAAAAAAAGGGCTTCAGTACTTCTGGGCGGCCTTGTCTGAACTACCATATTCAGCGCTGCCTGGCTCCTTGTGGAGGACAGGTAAGTCAAGCTGATTATGGGGAATTGGTAAAACAAGTAATTTGGTTTTTAGAAGGTCGGTTTGCACCGTTGGCCCAGAAACTTACCGTTCAGATGGAGAAGGCAGCGCAAGCCTGGAATTTTGAACGAGCGGCCCAGTTGCGCGATCAGCTGGAAGCACTCCAGGCGGTAGCGGAAAAGCAGAAAATTATTTCCGCGGGGCTGGAGGATCGAGATGTGATTGGCGTGGCTTTGGGTTTTCAAGAGGCCGTAGGTCAGGTATTTTTTGTCCGCGCCGGAAAACTGGTTGGCCGACAAACTTTCTGGCTGCGGAATACCCAGGGAGCGGAAGTAAGCCAGGTGTTAGGGGAGTTTTTAAAGCAGTATTATGCCGGGGTAGAGACGGTACCGCCGGTGATCCTTCTTCCCGAGGAATTACCGGTCACGGAAAAACTGCTGTTGGAGGAATGGCTGGCGCAGAAGCGAGCCGGTCGTCGGGTGAAGGTTGTGGTTCCTCAAAGAGGGGAAAAGCGTCGACTCGTTGAATTGGCGGTTAAAAATGCTCGTTTACATCTGGAGGAACAGGTTCGGCAGGAGGAGGCCCAGCAAGAGCAAAGAACCGAGGCCCTGCAACGGCTGCAGCAGCAGTTGGAAGTGCCGGTTTTACCGTGCCGCATTGAGGGTTACGATATCTCCAATATTCAGGGGACGGACGCTGTAGGATCAATGGTGGTGTTCCAGGCGGGAGAACCGGATCGCTCCCAGTATCGGCGTTTTCGGATTCAAACCGTGTCCGGGCCTAATGACTTTGCTTCCTTACAGGAGGTGTTACGGCGGCGGTTTATGCGAGGCTTGCAGGAGCGAGTTGCCGTGACCCGCGGAGAATTGGAGGAGGAACAGACCCGATTTGCCCATTTTCCTGATTTATTAATTGTGGACGGCGGTAAAGGTCAGTTACAGGCGGCTCGGCAGGTAATGAAGGAACTGGGAGTAGCCGATATTCCTACTTTTGGGTTAGCAGAGGAATTTGAATATCTTTATACGGAAGGCCGGTCGGATCCCTTAGTGCTGCCGAATGATTCGCCTGAACTGCATTTATTACAGAGGCTGCGCGATGAAGCGCATCGCTTTGCCCTAGAATACCATCGTTTGCGCCGAGGAAAAACCTTTTTTTCTTCAGTGTTAGAAGCGATTCCAGGGATTGGGCCAAAGCGTCGTAAGGCGCTGTTAAAGCATTTTGGTTCCGTAAAAAGAATCCGTCAGGCGAGTATCGATGAATTGGCCGGGGTGCCGGGAATAACCGCTAAGGCAGCGCAGGCGGTGTGGGATTATTTTAACCAAATGGATGTAGAAGGGGAAACCGACGCACCCTAGCCTTAAGGCAGGAATTATCGGAAATTTTGGCGAATAATAAGCGTAGTTTGGGTAAGCCTTTTTCGAATATTCAGTTTATCAATGGTTAAGACAGGAGAGAAATAAACGGTGGGTATGCATAATTCGAACTATAAGTTAGTCGCCATAGATCTTGATGATACTTTATTGGACAACGATCTAAGGATTTCTCAACGGGTACAGGCAGTAATTCAAGCGGCGCGGCAGCAGGGGGTACAGGTAACTCTGGCTACCGGGCGGATGTTCCGTTCAGCTTTGCCGTATGCGGAACAACTTGATTTGAATCTTCCTTTGATTACTTATCAAGGGGCGTTGATTAAGAATTCCCGTTCTGAGGAGGTTCTCTATCACCGGCCGGTGCCTACGGAATTAGTTCGCCCGGTCGCGGAAAAGGTGAAGTCTTTCGGTTATCATTTGCAAATGTATTTTGAGGATCAGGTATGTATGGAGAAACTCACTACCGAGGGTCAAGCTTACGTGGATCTGGCTGGAGTTAAGGTGACGTTGGTATCTGATTTAATCGCGAGTTGCCCGGAACCCACAAAAATATTGATTTCTAATTATGAGGAAGCGCGCTTGGATGAACTGGCTGAGGTACTCCAGGCTGAATTTGGGGAGCAGTTGTACATAACGAAATCCAAACCCTATTATTTGGAATTATTACATCCGGAAGCGACTAAAGGTAAAGCTTTAAGGGTGGTGGCTGATTATTTTGGGATACCGCAGGAAGCGGTGATAGCTATCGGTGACAGCTTCAATGATCTAGATATGATTGATTATGCCGGGTTGGGGGTGGTTATGGGAAATGCGCGGCCGGAAATCAAACAGCATGGGGATTATGTCACGGCTACGAATGAAGATGATGGGGTGGCAGAAGTAATTGAGCGTTTTATTCTTCATTCATAAGGGAAAGGCGGGTGGATCATTTTGAGTTCAGAGGTGTTCTTTGTGAATATGCGAGCCCGCAGCGGGCATAATTTATTGGACAAACTGGAGCGACTTTTTGAACGGGCTGGTTTTAAGGAAATGATAACTCCCGGGGATCTGGTAGCGATAAAGATTCATTTTGGTGAAAGAGGCAACCTGGCCTATATTCGACCGCAATTTTTACGGCGTCTAGTGGAGAAAATTAGAGGGGTTGACGGTAAGCCGTTTTTAACCGACGCGAATACGCTTTATGTAGGCAGTCGCGCTAATGCGATAGATCATTTAGAAACCGCTTTGGAAAATGGTTTTGCTTATTCCGTCGTAGGAGCGCCTTTAATCATTGCTGATGGCTTAAATGGAAAGGACTATGAAGCGGTAAAGATTAATCAACGGTATTTCGAAGACGTTAAAATTGGCAGTGCTATTTTTCATGCTAATACCTTGTTTACAGTATCCCATTTTAAAGGACACGAGATCACCGGTTTCGGGGGTGCCATAAAAAATCTCGGTATGGGTTCCGGCGCCCGAAGCGGTAAACAGATGATGCATTCTGATGTTAAGCCACGGATTAACTTAGGCAAGTGCATTGGTTGCGGTAAATGTTTGGAATGGTGTCCGGCAGAGGCCATTAGCCTTTTTGAAACAGTGGAAAAGGAGCCCTCGGTTCCAGCTGTGGCGGAGGCCTTTGATCCTGATTCCCCGGCTGCGAAAAAAACCTATAAAAAGAAAGCCCTTATTAACCACGAAAAATGTATTGGCTGTGGGGAGTGTGTAGTAACTTGTCCGGTACCGTCGATAAAAATTAGCTGGAAAACTACGCCGAGTGCCTTACAAGAAAAGATGGCGGAGTACGCACTGGGGGTTATGAAAAATAAGGTAGGGAATGCCGGTTTGATCAATTTCCTAACCGATATCAGCCCGGATTGTGATTGCTTCGGTTGGAATGATGCGCCAATTGTGGGTAACATCGGGATTTTAGCCTCTCGGGACCCGGTGGCGATTGATCAGGCTTCCGTAGATTTGGTGAACCAACAGCCGGCCCTAATGGGCTCAGTGATTGAAGGATTACCGGTAGGTCAGGATAAGTTTCGGGCGGTTCAGCCGGAAATTGACTGGGCCATTCAGCTGGCTTACGGTGAACAGATCGGGCTGGGTAGTCGTAAGTATCGATTGATTAACGTGTAATTTCGTTTAGATATCTATTTTTGATAAATATAGGATAAATATAGTGAAAGGCGGCTAAGCGGTAATATGTCTACTATTTTAAATCATCCGCTAGCGCTGGGTGTGGACTTAGGAGGAACGAAAATACATCTGGTTTTAGCGGGTCAGGAAGGTCGGGCGGTGGCTCAAGTAGTACAACCCACGGAAGCTAAAAAGGGGTTAACCGGGGTGATGGGAAATTTATTAACCGGCCTTTATCGAGTGATGAAAGAAGCGATTGAAAAAGAGTCTGTAGGAACGCAAACGGTAGGGAAGTTAACGCCAGATTTAGGCTTTGGCGAGATACCTGACCAAGTCACCCTTCAAACGTTAAAAGATATCTTAGCGCAGCAGGGAAGGGAGGTACGGGGAATTGGGTTGGTCGTAGCCGGGGTGCTTTCTGAGGAAAGAACGGTGATTCACGAGTCGCCTAATCTAGGCCTGGTGGAGGTGCCCTTGCGTGATTTGCTGGCGGAAAACAGTGGGCTGCCGGTTTGGATGGAAAACGATACTAATGCAGCTGCTTTAGGGGAATATTGGTATGGTGCTGGGAAAGGCCAGGACCCAATGGTATATATGGGTCTGGGGACCGGGATTGGCGGGGGCTTGATTATCCGAGGGGAACTTTACCGGGGGAGCCATGGCGGGGCCGGTGAAATCGGCCATTTAGTACTGGAACCCCAGGGACCGCCATGCGGTCAGGGACACCCGGGCTGTCTGGAGGCCATGGTTTCCGGAACCGCATTAGCACGTGCAGCTCAGGCGGCAGTGGATCAAGGTAAGGGCGAACGATTATTGCAGTTAGCCGGAGGGTGCCGGGATAAAGTGGCGGGTCCCGTAGTCGGCCAAGCTCTGGCCATGGGAGATCAAACGGCCCGGGAATTGGTGCATCAAGCTGGGGCCTACTTAGGGATGGGTATTGCTAGTGTAATTAATTTATTGAATCCAGGTTTGATCGTGATTGGTGGCGGTTTAGCCGCTGGCCTTTGGCAGCCATTGTTAGATGCTGCTTGGCCGGAAATTGAGCTGCGAGCTTTTCCTTCCTTAAGAGAGAAGGTGCAGATCGTGCCGGCCGGTTTAGGGGAAGACTCGGCAGCTTTAGGCGCGGCCGGCATCGTACACCATCAGTTTGAATAGAAGGACTTCTTGCTCATAAGCTTGAGCCTAAACCTTAAATACTTTCCGCGCTTGATTATGCTTCTCTATGTCTTGGGTGTGTTGCGGCCGGGAGGAAGCGTAATCTTCTCTTCCGAGCATGGCATAGGTGATATTCTTGCCTTCCTCTACCCCCGGTTGGTCAAAGGGGTTAATATTCCACAGTTGAGCAGTAAAGATTACCAGGGCCTCATAGAAATAGAAAAGAGCACCTAGACAGGCGGGAGAATTATCCCGTAAGGTTATTAAATAACAAGGATGCCCGGTCCGGACCAGACTCATTTCCGTGGAAAGCTGTTCGATATGGAGTTGTTCGGCTAGAGAGTGACCGGCAAAATAAGCATATTCTTTTTCGGATGGGAATTCGTTGGCTAAAACAATTTCTGGCAGTTGCTCGACTTTGAGAAAACCGAAAACTTTATCTGCCGGCCCTTCTTTAAAGAGCTGGAGGAGGGAATGCTGGTCCGTAGCGCCGGTACAAGCCAGGGGAGTAGTACCAGTATGTACTACCTGATGGTCGAGCGAGTTCTTTTTCCCCAAACTTTCGGCCCAGAGTTGCATAAACCAAAGGCCAAATTCAAAAAGCATGCTGCTGTAGTTAAACATCACGTGAATTTTACGGCCTCGGTTCGCTAGTTCACTCAGCGCCATGCCTAGGGCGAATAAACCGTTTTGGGCGGCCGGCAACTGACAGATGGCTTGATGCATTTGTTGGGCGCCGGCTAATAATTGAGCACTGTCAATCCCCGCGATTTCCGCAGGCAGAAATCCGACGCAGGATAATACGGAGTACCGTCCCGGTAAAGAGCGTGGTATCGGTAGGTGGTGACAGCCCAGGCGTTGGGCGATACGGTTGAGGCCATTGTCCCCGGGGTCACACATAATCACTAGATCTTGTACGTTACCCCCGGCTTCCCGGTATTTATTATAGAAGTGGATAAAATTAGCCGCGGTTTCCGGGGTGGATCCCGATTTACTAACATAGATCAGGACTGTTTTACGGATGTCAAGTAATTCCTCAAGCTTTTTTACGAGGACCGGATCCAGGTTGTCCAAAACAAAAATACGCGGAGTTGAGTGTTTTTCTAGGTTATAAAAAGGCCCCTTGAGATATTGGAGAATCGCTTTCGCCCCCAAAGCTGAGCCGCCAATACCGATAATTAAAACGTTTTCGTATCGGGTACTTAATTGTTGGGCTAGAGTTTTATAATGCTTGACTGCGTTTGTTTCCTCTAAAGACAGAGTAATGGGGTATTGTCCGGCCTTGAGTTTTTCCTGGAATTCCTGGAAAGGCTTTTCATATTTGGAGCTCAACGCGTTTAGTTCTTTCGCGGTGATACCGTTGGGGGTTTTCTTTTCAGAACACAGGTGGCCTACATCAATACGCAACAGTTCGTTCGTCATGCATGTTCACTCTCCTTAATCTCTTTTTACAGATAACTTTTCCTTTAGGTGGGTAGTTTATTAACTATCCGCGGCCTGAATTATTTGTGCCTTATTCTACTACTAATGGTAAATTATATCACAAAAGAAGGAGGAGGCCTATCTATTTGCGCTCCCTGGCTCCGCCGGAGGCGCCCTGGCACGATATTTGCATAAAATATTTTAGTTAAAAAGCAGGAACTTGATAATCATCTCGCGAATTGTTCACTCTAAAGTAACGATTAAAGGCATAAATATTATTAGCATCGGGGGAGAAGCCGGGTGACAGGAAAATTAGATTTGCAAATCGTGATCATCACTGGTCTGTCTGGGGCGGGAAAGAGTCAGGCTGTACATTGTATGGAGGATTTAGGTTACTATTGTGTAGATAACCTTCCCCCGGGTTTGTTGCCTAAGTTTATCGAATTATGTGCTCAGTCTGAAGGAAAGATTACGCGGGTCGGGCTGGTGATTGATATCCGTGGAGGACGCTTTTTTGATTCGCTTTTTGAGGCTTTGGATGCCCTGGACCAACAGGGGCTTGAGTATGAGATTCTTTTCTTGGAGGCGGCAGATGATATTTTAGTCCGGCGTTATAAAGAATCTCGACGCCGGCATCCGCTGTCTCCGTTAGGTCGGATTCTGGAAAGTATTGCTTTGGAAAGGCAGCGTCTAGCGGAACTACGTGGCCGGGCCAATAAGGTTATTGATACCTCAAACTTGAGCGTTCAAGAATTGAGAAAGCAAATTAACGATCTCTATGGTTCCCGTTCGACGGATAGCCAGTTGACTTTGAGTATCACTTCTTTTGGATATAAATACGGCATCCCAATGGATGCGGATCTAGTAATGGATGTGCGTTTTCTGCCTAATCCCTATTATGTAGAAGATTTACGGGAATTAAGCGGCCTAGATGAACCGGTACGGGAATTTGTTTTGAGCCAAAAAGAGACCCGTAGTTTTCTGGGCCAGTACATCCAACTTCTGCAGTTTTTAATTCCTCGTTATATAGGGGAAGGTAAGACGCATTTGGGGATCGCTATTGGTTGTACCGGCGGTCGGCATCGTTCGGTTGTTTTATCTACGGAAATTAGTCGTATCCTACTAGAAACCGGTTATCCGTCCCTAGTTAAACATCGTGATCTGCTTCGTTCTCCGGTTAGTGGTTAGATGTGGTTTAGGATAAGGGTGAGGTTTGATGAAGCTTTTAAAATGGCTTTATCCAGGTCTGCGGGTTAAACGTTGGCTGTTATTGATTATTATTGGCCTTATGGTCATCGGATTTGGGGTAACCTCCATCAGCGGACAACTGTTTTTGCAGGTTGACCATGGACTGAGCAAGATGCTTTATACGCTTATCGGCCGGGATTTCCCGGCTTTGGGCGGGATAGTGACCGTCTTTCTGGGCCTTTTGTTGCTAACCTTGGGTTTACGTCAGATATTTAAATCTTTGCGGGTATCATTGTGGCCAGGATCGAACGAAGCCTTGGTAGATATTTTATATCAGCGTCGGGTGCTAAAAAACGGGCCGCGGATTGTTGTGTTGGGAGGCGGGACCGGCCTTTCGGTATTGCTTCGCGGTTTAAAAACATATACCAGTAATATTACCGCCATAGTTACGGTAACTGATGATGGGGGAAGTTCTGGAAGACTGCGGACCGAACTGGGAGTACTTCCGCCGGGAGATATTCGTAACTGTTTGGTAGCCTTGGCAGATAAAGAAACGGTTATGGAAGAAGTTCTAAGCTATCGGTTTAAGCAGGGTCAGGGTCTAACCGGGCATTCGCTGGGTAACCTGCTGCTGGTTGCGCTTTCGGAGATGGCCGGGGGATTTGTCCATGCCATTCAGGAGTTAAGTAAGGTGCTGGCCGTACGCGGACAGGTTTTGCCGGCTACGCTTGCCCAGGCTGTGCTATGTGCGGAGATGATGGATGGCCAAATGGTTGAAGGTGAAACCCAGATAACCGGGTTAAAGGGGCATATCAAACGGGTGTATTTAAAACCGAGCAACCCGCAGCCGGTTGATGAAAGCCTGAAGGCTATCGCCCAGGCCGAGGCTATTATCCTAGGCCCGGGCAGTTTGTATACGAGTATTATTCCTAACTTACTAGTAGAAGGAATCGTTGAAGCTATACGCCAGTCTCGCGGCAAAAAAATTTATATCTGTAACGTCATGACCCAGCCCGGGGAAACGGATGGTTATACAGCTTCGGATCATTTACAAGCGATTTATGAACACTGCGGCTGTAATTTAGTCGATTATATTATTGTAAACAATCGACTGGCCCTGCGAAAACAGTTGAAAAAATATGAGACGCAGGGGGCCTACCCGGTAAAAGTAAACACTCAGGGGTTGGCCAAACTAGGGGTTGGGGTGGTGCAGGAAAACCTACTAGATCAAAGCGATCTGGTGCGGCATAACCCGCAGCGCTTAGCCCAGACGGTGATTAATTTAATTATATCGAATGAATAAAAAGCAGAGGTTGAGAAGTAATGGCGCCCGGAACTTTTTCTAACCAGGTTAAAAATGAATTGGCCCGGGTTGATTTCGAAAAAAACTGTTGTCGTTTAGCGGAGTTTGCCGCTATACTTCGAACGAGCGGGATTTTACGAATTAGTACCGGCCAACAACTATCATTTACTGTTTCTACGGATAATGCAGCGGTAGCGCGTCGGGTTTTTCGTTTAAGTAAGCATTTATATGCCTGGCCGGTGTTATTGTTGGTGCGCCAACAAACTCGGTTGCACAAGCGAAAGCGTTACCTGGTACGGTTGATGATCCCTAAATCTCAGGATTTGTATCTGAGGCAGCTGGGGATATTCCGAGGACGCAAGGTGGAAGAGGGAATTCGCTCTTCCCTAGTCCGGCGTCAATGTTGTTTACGCGCTTATCTTCGCGGCGTGTTTTTGGGATGTGGTTCGATCAGCAACCCAGAATCAGGTTATCACTTAGAAATGGTGTTAAGCCGGAGTCACTTTGCCGGAGAACTGGTTAAGCAGTTGGAGCGGGTTAAACTACGGGCACGAATTGTGCAACGCAAACAGATGGCCGTAGTATATCTTAAAGAGGCTGATCAGATTGCGGATTTTTTAAGTCTAATTGGGGCCCATGCGGCTTTGCTGCAATTTGAAGATATTCGCCTGCGTAAAGGTTTGCGTAATCAAGTCAACCGCCAGGTTAATTGTGATACCGCTAATGTAGAAAAGGCGGTACGGACTGGTTTACGTCAGGTTGAGCATATTCAATATATCGCTGATAAGATGGGATTAGATTGGTTGCCGCCTACACTTAAGTAAGTAGCTGAAGTGCGCTTAAAACATCCAGAAGCTAGTCTTAAAGAACTGGGGGACCTGGTAGAACCTCGGCTGGGTAAATCCGGGGTTAATCATCGTATGCGTCGCCTGGAGGAAATCGCTAGAGATTTACGGGAGGGAAACTTGACCGTCTGACTACTCCTGGTAAATAGGGGGGGATAGAATGCGCCTCGGATTAGGATTAAATGTGGAGCAAGTACAGCGCCTGATTATGACGCCGGAATTGCGACAGGCCATTACAGTACTGCAGCTTTCCGCGATAGAACTACACCAATACTTACAGAAAGAATTGCAGGAGAATCCTTTTTTGGAAGTTCAGGAAGAAAACGAAGGATATAATGAAGCCGCGGCGAGTGATTCCTCGTTTGATACTGGGGAGACAGGGGAAAAATTTGATATTGATTGGCAGGAATATTTTTCGGATCGTAGTGACTTAGGTTATGTACGACAACCTCGGGAAGAGTATCCGGCCTACTCTTTTGAAAATTTTTTAACCGAGGGGCCCAGTTTACAAGAGCACCTTCAGGTACAGTTAGACCTGGCCTTTACGGAGGGTCGGGAGCGGGAAATAGGCCAGTATTTGTTAGGCTGTCTGGATGATTACGGTTATTTAAGGGTACCTTTGGGGGAGATCGCGGCTAAATTAGAATGTTCGGAAGCGGAACTAGAACAAGTTTTATCGGTTCTGCAAACTTTTGACCCTACGGGAGTAGGGGCCCGAGGTCTGTGTGAGTGTTTGTTGTTGCAATTAAAGCAATTAGACCAGTTGAATGCCCTAACGGAAAAGGTGGTGCGGGAGCATTTGGATGATGTGGCCCGCGGTAGATGGAACCGAATTGCTTCTAGCCTCAACATTAGTATTCAGGAAGTACAGAGCATTGTCGATCTGATCCGCCAGTTGAATCCACGGCCGGGCGATCAATTTAGTAGATTAAATGAGATTCGATATGTAGCGCCGGATGTGTTTGTGGAAAGAATTGACGATGAGTTTGTGGTACTGCTTAATGATACCTTGGTACCTCGACTGGGAATTAATAATCAGTATCGTTCCTTATTAATGGGACAACAAGTGAATGAACAGGAGGCGCGCAAGTTCCTGGAAAACAAGCTCAATGCAGCGACCTGGTTGATTCGCAGCCTTGAGCAACGTCGATATACGCTTTACCGGGTAGCTTGTTGTTTGGTAGAGTTCCAGAGGGAATTTTTACTCCATGGGGTCAAGCGCTTACGGCCGCTTACGCTGAAACAGGTAGCCGAAAAATTGGGTATACATGAATCTACCGTAAGTCGGGCAACGGCCAATAAATACCTGCAAAGTCCCCAGGGCGTTCATGAATTTAAGTTTTTTTTCAGCAGTGGAATTAGTGATGAGCAGGGAATGGGAATTTCAGCTCCCAGTATCCAAAAATTAATTCGGGAAATAGTGGAGTCAGAAGATATTAGCCGGCCTTTTAGTGATCAACAGATCACGGAAATTTTAAACAAGCAGGGGATCCCTATCTCCCGGCGTACCGTAGCTAAATATCGCAGCGAGATAGGAATTCCATCCACCGCCAAAAGAAAACGCTACTAAGTTCGAGGTTATATTATTTAATGGAGCAGGAATTTTTTTCTTCTATGTAGAAAATTAACTATTTAGCAGTCATCCTGCGCAGTAAAAGTAATGGTAAAAAATGGACCCATATGATTACGGTTCCGTATAAAATTAAAAAGCAAGGAACAAGGCATAATATTTAGGAAGGACTGCATTTTATTATGAAGGAGGGGCGTCTTATGGCGGTGAAAGTTGGAATTAATGGATTTGGGCGAATTGGTCGTTTAGTCTTAAGAGCAGCAGTAAATCACCCTAACTTGCAAGTAGTAGCTATTAATGATCTTGGCGATGTCGAGACTAATGCGCATTTATTTAAGTATGATTCGGTACATGGACGTTTTACTGGACAGATTGAGGTTCAGGAAGGTCAAATGGTAGTTAATGGTCAGACGGTACGGGTAATAGCGGAGAAAGATCCGGCGAATTTACCCTGGAAAGAGTTGGGGGTTCAGGTAGTTATTGAATGCACCGGAAGGTTTACGGATGCCCGGGACGCTCGTAAACACTTGGAGGCTGGGGCCGAGCGGGTAATTATATCAGCACCGGCTAAAGGGGAAGATATTACGATTGTGATGGGCGTTAATCATCAGCTATATAATTCAGCCAAGCACCAGATTATTTCTAATGGTTCTTGCACGACGAATTGTTTGGCGCCGTTAGCCGGGGTTATTCATCAGAACTTTCAGATTCAAAGGGCCTTGATGACAACGATCCATTCGTTTACCAATGACCAAAGGGTGCTGGATTTGGCCCATAAGGATTTAAGACGGGCTCGGGCCGCCAGTATGTCGATTATTCCTACCACCACAGGAGCGGCGAAAGCGATTGGCCTTGTATTGCCGGAGTTAAAAGGAAAGATGAACGGTCTGGCCATGCGGGTACCGACACCGAACGTGTCTTTGGTTGATTTGGTAGCTAATGTGGCTCAGCCGACTACGGTAGAAGCTGTAAACGCAGCCTATAAGGCGGCCGCTGAAGGGGATTTAAAGGGAATTTTAGCCTACAGTGAGGAACCTACGGTATCACGTGATTATAATGGGGATCCCCATTCCTGCATTGTCGATGGTTTATCCACCATGGTGATGGAGGGGACCATGGTTAAGGTGGTGGGCTGGTACGATAATGAGTGGGCCTATTCCGTGCGTTGTATAGATCTGGCTGATTATATCACCCGTGGGATTTAGGGAAAATTTTAACGCTTAATTCTTTTTATGTGGTGCTGGACCTCTCGGCCGGCCAGTATGGGGGAAAATACTAAACGTTTCAAACGACTAACGCAACATTAATTTGCAGCAATGGAGGTATATTTAATGACCGTTACCCCCCGGGGAATTCAGGAGATTGAGGTTGCGGATAAACGCGTGTTCGTCAGAGTGGATTTCAATGTGCCGGTAGACGAAAATCAGGAAATCGTGGATGATACTCGGATCCGGGCCGCCTTACCGACGATTCAACACTTGATGGATCAGGGTGCCCGGATCATTTTAGCTAGTCATTTTGGTCGACCGAAAGGAGAATTTAAAGAAAAGTATAGCTTGCGTCGTGTAGCTCAACGTTTAGAGGAATTACTGGGTAAAAAAATATTCATGGCCAGTGACTGTGTGGGGGAAGAACCAAAGCGCTTGATATCTCAATTAAAACCAGGGGAGATTGTACTTCTAGAGAATTTACGTTTTTATTCGGGGGAGGAAGCTAATGATCCGGCTTTTGCCCGTCAGCTCGCAGAACTGGCGGATATTTATGTGAATGATGCTTTTGGTGCAGCCCACCGTGCCCATGCTTCGACGGCCGGAATGGCTGCCTTTTTGCCGGCAGCGGCCGGCTTTTTGATGCAGAAGGAAGTTAAGGCCTTAAGTGAGGTTTTGACTTATCCAAAGCGACCCTTCCTAGCTATTATCGGAGGGGCTAAGGTATCGGACAAAATAAAGTTACTGGATAATTTTTTAGATAAAGTAGATATGTTGGCGGTAGGCGGGGGTATGGCTAATACTTTTTTTAAAGCCCAGGGATGGGAGGTCGGTAAATCCCTGGTCGAAAATGATTATCTTGATTTTGCCCGGCATTTAATGGCCTCCGCACCAGAGAAGGGGGTTGAATTCTTGCTGCCGGTAGATGTGGTGGTAGCGGACCGGATGGCAGCTGAAGCCCAGACGAAAATTGTTAAACCCGAAGCAGTACCTGCTGATTGGATGATCTTGGATATTGGCCCGGCCACGGTACAATTATTAGAAGAAGTATGCCAAGAAAGCCGGACGGTTCTCTGGAACGGTCCCATGGGAGTTTTTGAGTTGCCGCCCTTTGCGCAGGGGACTACGGCTGTGGCGCGGATTTTGGCCCGGACCGAGGCGGTAACCATCATTGGAGGAGGAGATTCGGCGGCTGCGGTAGAACAGGCGGGGGTAGCGGAGCAGATAACGCATATTTCTACGGGTGGCGGCGCTTCTTTGGAATTTTTGGAAGGCCGGGAACTACCCGGGGTGGTAGCGTTAGCCGCCAAGTAAGACCAAGGTAACGTGCAGAGCCCTTTTGGGGTATAGCCAGAATAAGGATAAAGTATGAGCGGATTAATGTATAGAAGCTTTTTGTGGGGAGGAGAATCAGAACCATGCGGATCCCGATGGTAGCGGGGAATTGGAAGATGTACAAAGTACGGGCGGAAGCGGAGGCTTTTGTGCAGGATCTCCGCGCGCAGATTACTCATCTTCAGGATGTGGAGGTAGTAATCTGCCCTCCGTATACCTTGTTAGAATCAGTAATTCGGGCGGTGCAGGGAAGTCCGTTTCAGGTAGGGGCCCAAAATGTCTATTGGGAGGAACAGGGGGCCTTTACCGGAGAAGTAGCCCCTTCGATGCTTTACGATCTGGGGTGTCGTTATGTAATTTGTGGTCATTCGGAACGGCGCCAGTATTTTGGCGAAACGGATGAAACGGTTAATCGGCGTCTAAAGGCGGCCCTGGGGGTCGGGTTAATTCCTATTTTTTGTTTGGGGGAAACCCTGGAGGAAAGGGAAACCGGGGTCACTTTTCAGGTTTGTGAACGTCAATTGATCAATGGACTTCATGGTTTAACCGGGGATCAGATAACGCCTATCGTGGTGGCTTATGAGCCGGTCTGGGCGATTGGGACCGGGCGTAATGCCACGCCACAGGATGCGCAGGAAGTAATTAGTTATTTACGGGGCCGGATCAGCGAGAAATATAGCTCGGCTGTAGGAGAACAGGTACGAATTTTATATGGAGGCAGTGTTAAACCGGAAAACATTCAGGCCTTGATGGCCGAGCCGGATTTAGATGGGGTGTTGGTCGGTGGGGCTAGCTTGGAAGCGGCTTCTTTCGCCCGGATTATTCAGTATGGTTAAAAGCGTGGATGTTACTGCTTTGGGTTTGGAGGTGAGTTTTTGGGGAAAATTAAACGACCGCTGTTATTAATGATTCTGGATGGTTGGGGAGAAGCACCGCCCAATCAATGTAATGCGGTTACCTGTGCTTTAACGCCGAATTTTAATCAGCTATTACAGAATTATCCGCATACTTTACTGGAAACCTCGGGGGAAGCTGTAGGTTTGCCGGCTGGACAAATGGGTAATTCTGAAGTAGGCCATTTAAATATCGGTGCTGGTCGCATTGTTTATCAGGAACTGACTCGAATCGATCGGGCTATTCGTAGCCGGGAACTTCTTCAGAATTCGGTATTCGGAAAAGCGATAGAAACGGTCCAGCATAATGGTTCTGCTTTGCATTTATTAGGACTGCTTTCGGATGGTGGAGTACATAGTCATATCCAACATTTATTCGGTTTGCTGGATATGGCTCGGGAGAAGGGGTTGGAGAAAGTATGGGTTCATGCTTTTTTAGATGGTCGCGATGTACCTCCGGCTAGTGCTTTAACCTATATTGAGGCCCTAGAACGTAAAATGCAGGAACTAGGGGTAGGACAATTGGCTACCCTAGGGGGGCGGTACTGGGGCATGGATCGGGATAAACGTTGGGAGCGGGTGGAGAAACATTATCGGGCTTTGGTCGAGGGTGAAGGTGTAAAAGCGCTTTCCGCTCGAGTAGCAGTGGAGCAGGCTTACGCGGCTTCGGTTACGGATGAATTTGTCGAACCCACTGTGCTGGTTGATGCCGCAGGGAGACCACGGACTACTATCCAGGATGGGGATGCAGTGATCTTTTTTAATTTTCGGGCAGATCGGGCACGAGAAATGACCCGGGTTTTTGTGGACCGGGAATTTGATGGTTTTAAGCGTACCTCCTGGCCCAAGGTCCATTTTGTTTGCATGACCCAGTATGACGTGACTATTCCGGCCCCGGTCGCCTTTCCGCCGGTTAAGCTTAAGCATACTCTGGGAGAGGTGCTAGCCCAACACGGTTTAAAGCAGTTGCGGATTGCTGAAACGGAGAAATATGCGCACGTTACCTTTTTCTTTAATGGAGGGGTAGAAGCGGCTAATCCCGGAGAAGACCGAATATTAATTGCCTCACCTAAAGTAGCAACTTATGACCTGAAGCCGGAAATGAGTGCTGATGAAGTTACGGAACGCGTTATTCAGGAAATACAGGCGGATAAGTATGACGTGATTATCTTAAATTACGCCAATGCCGACATGGTGGGCCATACCGGGATTATGGAGGCTGCGGTGGCGGCCATTACCGCTTTAGACATCTGTATCGACCGGGTCGTGAAGGCCGTATTAAAACAAGGGGGAGCGGTTATTATAACTGCGGATCACGGTAATGCGGAGGAAATGCGGGAACCGGAAACGGGGCAACCGCAGACCGCACATACGACGGGTCCAGTTCCTTTTATTTTGGTGGATCCTGATTATCGAGGGGCTTCCCTACGGCCGGGATCTTTGCAGGATATTGCTCCTACCCTGTTGTATTTACTCCAGATTCCTCCTCCTGCGGAAATGACGGGTCGCAATCTTTTAAAACTTTAGCTATAGGTTAAGAAAGGGGTTAAGTAAGTCTATGCCAATAATCAATGAAGTAATGGCTCGGGAAATTTTGGATTCCCGAGGAAACCCGACAATTGAGGTAGATGTTTATTTAGAGGAGGGTATTTTAGGGCGCGCGGCCGTTCCTTCCGGTGCCTCTACCGGCGCCCATGAAGCAGTAGAATTACGCGATAAAGATGCGGAACGGTACATGGGCAAGGGAGTACAAAACGCCGTAGACAATGTGAACTTGATTATCGCCCCTGAAATTGAAGGGCTTAGTTGTTTGGATCAGGTTGGAATTGACCAGTTGTTGATCGACCTGGATGGGACGCCGAATAAGGGTAAGCTAGGCGCTAATGCTATATTAGGGGTATCGCTGGCCGTAGCTCGGGCTGCATCAGAATATCTGGGGATTCCGTTGTATCAATATATTGGTGGGGTTAATGCCAAAGAATTACCGGTACCTTTAATGAACATTTTGAACGGGGGCCAACACGCAGATAATAATTTAGATATTCAGGAGTTCATGATTGTTCCGGTGGGAGCTTCTAGCTTTGCGGAAGCACTACGGATGGGGGCTGAGATTTATCATCACCTGAAAGCAGTTCTAAAAAACAAAGGCTTGAACACAGCGGTTGGTGATGAAGGGGGCTTTGCACCCAGCCTGAGTTCAAACGAAGAAGCTTTGGAAGTAATTGTCGAGGCGATTCGGCAGGCCGGTTACCGTCCGGGAGAAGAGGTTTATTTAGCCCTGGATGTGGCCGCTACGGAACTTTATCAGGACGGGCAGTATGTTTTTGCCGGGGTTGGGATTACACGAAGTGCTGCGGAAATGGTTGATTTTTATACCGATTTAATCCAGCGGTTTCCCATTATTTCGATAGAGGATGGCCTGGCGGAAGATGATTGGGAGGGCTGGAAGTTATTGACGGAGCGTCTGGGCCAAAAAACCCAGATTGTAGGGGACGATTTGTTTGTGACCAATCCAGCCCGGTTAAAGCTCGGGATTGAGCGCGAGGTAGCGAACAGTATTTTAGTTAAGGTTAATCAAATTGGTACCTTAACCGAAACTTTGGACACCATTGAAATGGCTAAACGGGCGGGCTATACTACCGTTATTTCACATCGTTCCGGGGAGACCGAGGATTCTACTATTGCCGATATTGCGGTAGCGGTTAATGCCGGGCAAATTAAGACGGGGGCTCCCACCCGGACGGATCGAGTGGCTAAGTATAATCAGCTGTTACGGATTGAGGAGGAGCTTTTCCAGAACGCCCAATACCGAGGGCTATCCGTTTATTATAATCTAGGCAAATAAAAGAAAATAATAACAGAAAATAACAAATATTCACGACCTAACCGGGGCTTTGTTTTCTTGCCTTTAAAAAACGGTTATGCTAAAATACGAACAGGTAATTAGGACCAATCCCGGCACAGGAGGTGAATATTGAAGCGAATGAAAATTGCGTTAATGGTATTGCAGATTCTGGTTTCGCTGGGACTTATTGCTACGGTTCTACTCCAATCGGGGAAGAGTGCCGGCCTTTCAGGAGCAATTGCAGGAGGGGCGGAAGCTATATTTGGCAAGAAAAAAGGGATGGATGATTTTTTTAGTCGGATATCCACAATATTAGCCATTGCTTTTTTGGTTCTAACTATGATCTTGGCCTTAATGCCTTAGGAATGATAAAAAACTATAGATGTGGATACGTAAAAAGCATCAGGATCAAGATATAGGCGTTAATTAGTTCAGGGATAAGTTTAAGGATAAATGAAGTAGAGAGAGAAGTGTTGAGGGATGAAGCTCAACACTTTTCTTGCTAAATGGCGATTTTTTAAATTAAACCGAATTAGAATTCAAAGGCCTTTCTAAGGTAGTCCGGAGAGGATGTGGAAAAATGAAAAGAAATGCAGAGACCGTAGCGACGGTTCATCCCAGGGCAGAACCTTATTTTTTCTCGAAGGGCGATATTGGTTGTCTGCTAATTCATGGTTTTACCGGTTCGCCTCCGGAATTGCTCCCTCTGGGAGAATATTTAGTTGATCAAGGTTGTACAGTACTGGCACCGTTACTAGCGGGACACGGGACCTCGGCGGAAGATTTAGCTCGTACCCGCTGGACCGATTGGTTGAAGAGTGCGATGATTGGCCTGGATCGCTTGCGCGCTGAACCGGTAAAGCAGGTGTATCTAATTGGTTTATCTATGGGTGGGCTATTAGCTTTATTACTGGCGGTTAACCAGAGTATTAGTCGAGGGGAACGTTACCGGCCCGATGAATTTGAGCCGGTGAGGCCTTTGAAATCAGTTCCGGCAACTGCCCCAAAAAAAGCAATCAAGTCGCGCAACAAACTAGCGGATGAAAGTTTTCCAGTTCCTTTTTGGTTGGATAGAGTCCTGCCTAAAGAACTGCAAACTTTTCCTGAACATTCCGACAAGGACAAGAGGGAGGTGCCAATTGCGGGGGTTATTATGCTAAATACCCCTATTTTTATACGGAATAGTAAGGTGCGTTTTAGTCCTTGGTTACAGTGGTTTTTTCCTTATACTTCTAAGGAATTTGAAGTTATCTCCGCGAAGGAGGCCGATGCCCTGAGATTTTCCTACACAGACATACCCATACGTGGAGTAGCCAATTTGTTACGTTTAATTCAGTACGTTAAGGAACGATTGCGACGGATAGAGGTACCGGCCCTAGTTATTCAATCGCGTGTTGATGAAACTGTACGCCCGGAAAGTGGGGAATTTATTTATCGCAATCTGGGCAGTGAACAGAAAAAAATTTTATGGCTGGAAAAATCCCCCCATTTATTAACTTTGAGTAGTGAAAAAGATAGGATTTTTCAAACGATTGTAGAATGGATTAAGCGTAGCCGCGAATAGAGGGCATTGTTTTATGGTTTTTTTAGGGAATTTAGTAGATAATAGGAGATTAAGGACTAATAATTGGGGGTTTGACAATGATATCCAGAGAAGAAGCACTTAAATTTTTGCGTGAACATGTTCAAACGGAAAATCTAGTAAACCATATGTTAGCTACCGAAGCCGTTATGCGTAGTTTAGCCCGACATTTTGCAGAAGATGAAGATACCTGGGGATTGGTAGGCTTATTACACGATGTGGATTACGACTATACCAAAGATGATCCCCAACGGCATGCTATTTTAGGTAGTGAAATTTTGGAAAAGAGAGGCTTTCCACCCGAGGTAGTTCGCGCGGTAAAAGCCCATAATAATGGAGGGATCTACCCGAGGGAAAAGCGGATTGATCAAGCCTTGTTCGCTACCGATCCAACTACCGGGTTAATTGTGGCCGGGGCTTTGATTAAAAAGGAGAAAAGTTTGGCGGCTATTGATGTCCCCTTTTTATTAAAACGAATGAAGGAAAAGTCTTTTGCCCGGGGGGCTAATCGGGAGCAAATACGCACGTGTACCGAACTAGACCTTACCCTGGAAGCGTTTTTGGGTTTGAGTCTGGAGGCCATGCGCGGTATTGCCCCGGAATTGGGCTTAGCGTAAAAGTGGAACGAAGGGATCGATACCGATTGAGTACGTTTAACAAAAGCCGATTATTAGAGTTTATGCAGGATCCAAGATATCGTCCTTTGACGGCAGAAGAGCTTGCCCGGGAATTAAAAGTGGACCGGCCGGCTAAATTACATTCTCTGCTGCATCGATTGGAGAAAAAAGGAGAGATCGTGGTCACGCGTAAAGGTCGTTATGTACTGCCGGAGCAAATGCATTACGTAACTGGGCGTTTACAAGGGCATCCACGAGGATTTGGGTTCGTGATTCCGGAGGTCAGAGAGGAAAAACCGGGTGGCGAACCGATGCCTGATATCTATATTCGAGGTGAAGATTTAAACGGAGCCATGCACCACGATCGGGTGGTGGTCCGGTTACGGGGTAGGATGGAAACCGGTCACCCCGAAGGGGAAATAATCCGGATTTTAGAACGGGGCTATCGACGTCTGGTTGGTACCTTTCAGCGTAGTGGGCGCCTGGGAATGGTAACCCCGGATGAAACCCGCATAAACTGGGATATAATCGTACCCCGAGAAGATGTTGGTGGCGCCCAGTCTAGAGATAAAGTAGTGGTGGAAATTACGCGCTGGCCGGAACGACAGCGACGAAACCCTGAGGGAAAAATTATTGAGGTACTCGGGGCCCAAGGCACGCCCGGGGTAGATGTATTATCGATC
>JAAYQE010000259.1 GCA_012519455.1 Syntrophomonadaceae bacterium | reverse complement strand
TTCCGGCAAAAATGGATGATCCGGATAATTATTTGATTTTTAAAAAACTCAAAGGGGGATATGGAATGATTAAAAGAGTGCCGAAAAACTCATGGCATGTATTCTGGTGCTGGCGCTCCCGCTAAGCTTCATACCGGCAGTGCCGCTGACGGTGGAGGCGGCAGATGAGGTCTGGGACGGCACTCCCAGTACCAGCCTATCCGGCTCTGGCACTGTTGACGATCCGTTCTTAATTTCATAATATCCTAACTTTATAAATGAATTCGGGGGTGTAAACGCAATGGTAAAAACAATACGAAAAAAAATCACTATTTTATTAATTATGTCAATGCTCTTGCAATTGTTTGTTGGTGTGGCACCGGTGATGGCAAAAGATATACCTGTAGCCGGATTTGGCAAGAAACTTGACTTAAAAACAAATAAAAAAATAGATATACCATATAATGATTCAACAAAGCTTGCGGGAAATTCAGATTTCACTGTTTCCATGTGGATTTTTCCAAGAGCAGAAGCCGGATGCAAAACCTTATACCGGCAAAATACATCAGAACCGGGAGCATGTGGAGTATGGTTTAGATGTGAGTATGATACGTCTGATAAAAACGCATATCTATATTTTATGTTTGATAAATTCAATACGGGTTGGCAGTTTGCATGGCCATGGGGTAGCATACCTGCCAATATCATCAAGTTTCCTTTAAATCAGTGGACCCATGTTGCTTTAACGAAAGAAGGTAGTCTTGTAAAGACATACGTTAATGGGGCAGAGAATTATAAAATTACTTTAGATCCCACACGGTTCGGGGCATCAAGTCCCACTAATGCAGCGATTAGCGTTGGTGGTGATACTGCAGGAAACTATTTCGATGGCTGCATTGATGAAGTAAGGTTTTGGAAAACCGCGTTGTCCCAAGAACAAATAAGCAATTGGATGTATAGGGAGATAGACATTACACATCCCAATTATGAAAATTTGGTTTACTATTATAAAATGAATCAAAGCAACGGGATAGAAGTTACCGATTCAATAGGCACAAACCATGGAACGGCGGTTAATATAAGCGATGGCGACTGGGTTGATTCAGATGATATACGCGATTGGACTGTCAACGCGGGCGCAAGCCTCAGTGGGAGATTGGTCGGATCAGATATTGACGGGGCAAGCAATAATGGATCTGACTGGAATCTGACATTCGAAATAACAACCGGAGCTCAAAAGGGAACGGTTAATATTACAAAAGAAAATCAGTTTACATATATTGCTGATATCGACGAGGAAGGCCGCGATTCTTTTCAATACAGGGTTCGTGACTCCGACTCAAACTATTCAGATGTTCAAACTGTGAATATTAATATAATACCGACCTATGACATCACCTACAACCTGGACGGCGGCACCAACGGTGCCAACCCGGCAAGCTACAATGTAGAAACGCCGACCATCACGCTGGAAAATGCAACCAAGACCGGCTACACCTTCGCAGGATGGTGGGATGCTCCAACAGCCGGAACCCAGGTGACACAGATTGTTGTCGGCTCCACCGGCAACCAGACCCTCTATGCCAGATGGACCGCGAACACCGACACCGCCTACAAGGTGGAGCACTACCAGCAGGATGTGTCGGGACCCGGCTATACCTTAAAAGATACCGATAATCTAAGTGGAACCACAGCGACCACCGCAACGGCCTCTGCCAAGGTCTATCCCGGCTTCACCGAGAATACAGGCCATGAGAGCACAGTGGCAAGCGGAACCATTGCTCCTGACGGGACTCTCGTACTGAAACTCTACTATGACAGAAGCACCTATACCGTCAGCTTTAATTCCAACAGCGGATCGGCCGTAAGCGACATCACCGGCGTTCGCTACGGCGCGACCATTCCGGCGCCGGATAATCCTGCAAAGACTGGCTACACCTTTGCCGGCTGGTACAAGGAAGAAGGGCTCACCAATACCTGGACCTTCGGAAGTGACACCGTGACAGCGTTTACGACCCTTTATGCCAAGTGGACCGCGAACACCCATACGGTCACATTTGACGCCAATGGCGGAGAAGCTCCGTCACAGGCAAGCAAGTCTGTGACTTATGCAGGCACCTACGGAACGTTAGCTACCGTTTCAAGGACCGGCTACACCTTCAATGGATGGTATACGGCATCAAGCGGCGGCACCAAAATCACCGATGCGACCACCGTCGACATCACAGCCAACCAGACGCTTTATGCTCAGTGGGAAATCAACCAATATATCACGGCAGATATCACGGCTGCAGGAGTAACCGGCATCGTGGCCCCTGCGGCGGGAGCAGCACCGATAGCAGCCGGAAGCCTGACAGCAGGAAACGCAAGCTACACAGTAACAGGCCTCACCTGGCAGAACAGCGATGGTTCGCCGGCTGCCCTGACAGCCGGAGGCAAATTCAAAGCCGGCTCAACCTATCAGGCAGTCATAGAGCTGACGGCAGCAGCAGGATACAAGTTCCAGGCCTTAACCCCGACGGTAGATGCGGGAACGGCAGGAGCCGGAACCATCAACACAGACGCGGAAGGCAACAGGCTGACCTTCACCGTGAACTTCGACCCGACAACGGCATTTGAGGTAACCGGAATAGCAGTAAAGACACAGCCAACGAGGCTAACCTATACGGCGGGAGAAACCCTCGACCTAACAGAATTGGTCGTAACCCTTACCTACAATGACGGTACAACCGCAGATGTGGTGCTGGCAGACTTCGGAGCTAACAGCATCGCAGCGAACCCGGCAAACGGGACAGTGATGGTCGTAGCAACCCATAATGGCCAGTCGATAACCTTAACTTGCAATACCCACACGGTAGCAACCAATACATTAGCGGTTAATCCCGCAGATACCACGGCAGATACCACGGCAGATATCACAGTGGCCGGAGTAACTGGCGTGGCGGCCCCTGCGGCGGGAGCAGCGCCGATAGCAGCCGGAAGCCTGACAGCAGGAAACGCAAGCTACACGGTAACAAGCCTCACCTGGCAGAACAGCGATGGCTCACCGGCTACCCTGACAGCCGGAGGCAAATTTAAAGCCGGCTCAACCTATCAGGCAGTCATAGAGCTGACGGCAGCAGCGGGATACAAGTTCCAGGCCTTAACCCCGACAGTCGATGCGGGAACAGCAGGAGCCGGAACCATCGACACTGACGCGGAAGGTAACAAACTAACTTTCACTGTTACCTTCAATGCAACAGAGGCACAGTTGGTAACAGCAATCGCAGTAAAGACACAGCCGACAAAGCTAACCTACACAGCAGGAGAAACCCTTGACCTTGCAGGCCTTGAAGTGACGCTAACCTATGACGATGGAAGCACCGCAGATATAGCCTACGGCCAATTTGGGGCCAACGGCATCACAGCTAATCCAGATCAAGGAACGACAATGGAGGCAGAAACCCATAACGGACAGGTAATTATACTAACCTACAATACCTATACGGCAACAACCGGCAACCTGACAGTAAATGCGACACCAACATACGCAATAACTCTTTCGGAAACCGGCACCCATACATTGACCGCGCAGATGGTAGGCTATATGCCGGTAGCACCAATTACAGTGACTGTTACAAGGATAGGCACCGGGAATATCACCAACCTTGCGGCAACCCTAAGCGGAACCGATGCAGATGATTTTACCCTGGGAGCATTAGATGCGACAACGCTTGACGGCACAACCACATTCGCCACATTTACAGTGAAGCCGAATGACGCTTTGGCACCGGGAACTTATACTACAACAGTAACGGTAACCGCGGATAACGGTCTTAGCCAGAGCTTTAATATAAGCTTTACAGTAAATGCACTTTCTGCGCCGATTATACAGTCAGCGGCGGTAGGCGATACGCATGTAAACATAACCTGGAGCAGTGTGCCGGGAGCAACCGGATACAAAATATATCAAAGCACCGTATCGGGTTCATATGGTGAAACGCTTGCAACTGTAAACGGCTCAGTCTACAGCTACGATGCAACAGGCCTTGCCAACGGAACAACCTATTTCTTTGTGGTTAGGGCTAGCATTGGGGCATATGATAGCGTAAATTCCAATGAGGTTAGTTCGATTCCACAGGTTCCGGTGCCGGGAGCACCGGTGTTGCAAACAGCAGTTGCCGGGGACGGTTATGTGAACCTGACCTGAAGTGCAGTGGAAGGCTCAATAGGATACAAGGTATATGCAAGTACGACTTCAGGTTCATACACTTCACCTGTAGACACGGTAGCCGAATCAGTATGTAGCTGCGATGTTACAGGCCTTACCAATGGCACCACCTATTACTTTGCGGTCAAAGCATCCAACCCGGGCGGAGACAGCGGATATTCAAATGAGATAAGTGCTACACCCCAGGCATCGGCACCGGGAGCACCAACCAACGTAGCGGCGACAGCCGGTGACGGTCAAGCTACAGTAAGCTTTACTTCGCCGGCGGATAACGGCGGAGGTGCCATAACCGGATATACGGTGACTTCAAGTCCAGGGAATATAACGGTAGCAGGTACTGATACCACTATAACCATTACAGGGTTGTCAAATGGGACTACCTATACCTTTACGGTAACAGCTTCAAATGCTGCCGGAACCGGTCCGGCTTCAGCAGCCTCCAATGCTGTAACTCCGTACAAGCCTTCAAGCGGAGGCTCTGGTGGAAGCAGCACGCCTTCAACCCCTGACGCTCCTAACCAACCGGTAGACACCGGCGTTGACATACTTGTCAACGGAAAGACAGAAACCGCAGCTACGGCAATCATTACCCGGGAAGGCGATAAGACGGTAACAACCGTTGTTGTGGATGATAAAAAAGTTGAAGAAAGACTGGAGCAGGAAGGTAACAATGCAGTTGTAACCATTCCGGTCAACAATGGCGCAGATGTTGTAGTTGGGTCCCTGAACGGTCAGACCGTCAAGAATATGGAAAATACGGAAGCTGTTCTTGAAATTAAAACCGAACAGGTTACTTATACACTTCCGGCTACGCAAATAAATATTGACGTTGTTTCGGAGCAGATAGGAAAACAGGTGGAATTGAAGGATATTGCAGTAAGTGTAAAAATATCTGAACCGGCCGCAGATACTGTCAAGATCGTCGAAGATACCGCAGAAAAAAACAATTATCAAATAATAGTAAAACCTATTGAGTTTGAAATCACCTGCTCAAGCGGAAACAAGTCAGTGGAGGTTTCCAAATTCAATGCATATGTAGAAAGGATGATTGCGATACCTGAAGGTGTCGATCCGTCCAGAATTACAACAGGTATTATTCTGAATTCCGACGGGACGTTCTCTCATGTGCCTACGGTCATTACCGTGATAGACGGCAAATATTATGCAAAAATTAACAGTTTGACCAACAGTAACTACTCGTTGATCTATAGCCCGAAGACCTTTAAGGATGTTGAAAACCACTGGGCAAAGGAAGCAGTCAACGATATGGCTTCAAGATTAGTGGTGAGCGGCGTAGGCGAGGATAAATATGAGCCGGACAGGGACATTACCAGAGCGGAATTTGCAGCAATTGTGGTCAGGGCACTTGGGATTATGCATCCTGGAACCGGCAAGGATGCCTTCAGCGATGTTGCGAAGAAAAACTGGTACTATGATGCTGTCTCCATTGCCTATGAATACGGCATTATATCCGGGTATGGAAATGGAAAATTCGGGCCCGATGACAAAATCACCCGCGAACAGGCTATGACCATGGTTGCTAGGGTAATGAAAATTACCGGATTGGAGGCAGAGTTTGTAAGCGGAGAAAAGGATAGGCTTTTTGCAGACTTTAGTGATGCGGTGAAATCTGCGGATTATGCAATGGACGGTATTGTAGCTTGCATAAAGATAGGAATTGTTTCCGGCAGGAACAGCAATCTGATTGCTCCAAAAGACCATATTACAAGGGCGGAGGTTGCAGTGATTGTCAGGAGATTGCTGCAAAAGTCTAACTTGATTTAGAATGAATTAGTTTCAGGGACAAGTCGTTTTGTCCCTGGGGCTTTACCGGGAGAAGTTGTCTCAACCCGAGTAACAGGCTTAAAACGATCATTTGCGCGTGGTCAATTAGTTGAGGTCAATACAAATCTAATTTAGAGATAGAATCATAATGTGCCGTCGCGTTTTTTTTTGGTCCCGCTGCGTAAGCGTCAAAAATTTCACACACTAGGAATTGCCAGCTAGATATGTGAAAATAGCCTGAATCTAATAAGAAAGGATATTCAGGTATGAGTAGCAGCGATCTTGGCATCCTATGGGAAAAACGGTTTTCAGAATATGAAGCCAGTGGTCAAATTGTGTTTGTCAATTAAAAAAGGGACCATTTGATTATGAAAAAGGGCACCACCCCGCACAAAAAATAATTTACATAACTTCATAGATGTGGTAATTGGCAAATTATCCCTCCCCCTGCCCACTGACTGGAGAATAGAAAGGACTACGACACATTTCGGGTGGTGCCAGGCACCTTTTGGGAGGAACCGGGTAGTCTGGCCTGTTACGACCCCGAGCATTATATTGAGCGCTTACGCTGTATGTGGAACCGTGTCCAACCATTCGGCCACCACAGATTGGGCAAAACCATACCCGTTGGCTTAACATATATAAATAATGAGTAAGATACTCCTTTACTGAAGCGCCTAAATACGTTACTATCAAAGTGTGTTTTTAGGGTAAAAGCTTTCGGCAAGGGAGAGTTGCCGCCCGTTTAACCTTGTTCGAAGGCTTTTGCCTTTTCTCCTTTTAAATTTTCATGCTGCGATAATTAAATTTCTTCAGAAGACTAAAAAAACCTTTTCTAGATGGCCATGGATTTTGAGTCAAATGGGTTAAATAGAGTGGGTAGAAACAGATAGCTCAAACATTAGTATTCAGGGCCTATAAGGTAGAGACAGCATTTTAAGTTTAATGTGGAAAATTAAAGAGATAAATTTTCTAATAAGAAGGAAGGGCTATTTATTAAAAAGATTTTTAATCAAAAGAATATGTTGTTTATTATTACGTTGATTTTTGTGCTTATGCCACTTACATCTGCTTTTGCAATGGACAGCGCAACAATGAATACAAATGTAACCACTAGTGAAGCCATTTGCGACAAACGTACTATCTCTAACTGTATGTCTATAGTTAAGCCTTCAATAGATTTAAAACATTCTTCGTTAAATTCAAGCATAAATCAGGATATTTATGATCGTATTTTATCGGCTTTGGTGGAAGTGAACAATAAGGTGGATATTCCTATTTCTGCTTCCATTAATAGCGACCTAGTTTTTAGTATCTGGTCTGAAGTTTTGCAGGATCACCCTGAGTTGTTTTATGCGTATAACTTCAGTTATTCTTATTATGGATATACTGTGGGATATTATTACCCAAAAAAACAAATTCAGGAAATGCAAGCTATTTTTGAACAGAAAGTAAATGGTATCGTACAGAAAGTTATTAAAACAGATTCTACACCATGGGAGAATGAGTTACGTATTCATGATTATATTGTAAATAATACTAAATATAACATTGACGGCTTAAATAATGATTCACTTACTAATATTGATTTTTCCGCCTATGGGATTCTTGTGAACGGTACCGGTGTATGCGAAGGATATTCCAAAGCAATGCAACTTCTGCTTCAAAAAGCAGGAATTGAGTGTAAAAGGATTAGTGGGTTAACAACAATGGGTCCTCATGATTGGAATTTAGTAAAAATAGAAGATCAATGGTTCCATGTAGATGTAACTTGGGACGATCCTGTTCCAGATAAAGGTTATCATCGTTATCACTATTATAATCAATGTGAAAGTGTAATGAAAAAAGACCACACTTATTGGGATACCTCATTATATCCGGAAGCAGCTACTAGTGATAGATTTGCATCTTTAGCAGATAGCAATAAATGGGCTATAAGTGACAATAGTTATATTTATTATTCTAAATCGTCCGATGGTTACCTACATAGGATGAAGTTTGACGGATCAGGTGACCAGATATTAGGCGATTGTCCTACATATGCAAATTATTTAACTCTTGATGGAGAATGGCTTTATTTTAGCAATGAATATGGTGGTCTTTATAAAATCAAATGTGACGGTACTTGTCTTACAAAATTAGATTCTGTCAACTGTGGATATGTTTATCTGTTGGACCGCACTCTTTATTATACGGATTTAAGGACTCAAGAGCAGTTATCGCTTGATCTAGGAGCCCTTCCTGAAACATGGACGAACTATGCTACAAGTAAACAAAAGAGCAGCAAAGACAATTGGACTATTACTTTTAATAAGGCTGTCGATTCAACTACCGTTAATGTATCCAATATATTTGTCGCCACCGATTCAGAAGGAACTAACAAAGTTAGCGACATATCGGTGGAACAAGTAGAGGATAATCTGTGCCAAGTTAAGGTTAACCCGCCTGGTACCGGTTGGCAGACAGGAGGCACTTATTACCTTTTTATCAGTACTAAGGTAAAATCAAGCTCTGGGGGAAGTACTTTAAAAAATGGCATAAGAATGGAGTTTACAATTCCATGATAGTGATTCTACTGCAAAAAGTGTTTTGAAACGAAATCTGCCCCGCATAGACTACTAAAACACTCATTCGAGGGCTTATTTTTAAGTCTGTCAAACTTTCGCAGTGACTTGTTGATTAAAAAGTATTATCATTCTATTCTGCATCCGAAGTAAGGCAAGGGACTACCAAATCGGTAAAGTTTAATCGATACGGGACCTTCTTTCAGTTCATAAAACCCTGCTGCAGGAATTCAACAGTTGCGGTCCTGGTTGTAATACCATTTAGTAGGTTTAACAGCCGGTTAAGATTATCTGCGGCTATCCAGGCGTCTATAATCACCTGATCGGTAAAATTAGTATTTACTATCTGTTTAAAATAGGGCAGGCACTTATTTTGAAAATTACCATAATATGTGTAATCCATCGTTATTCTAAGCTGCCAGGAATATTCCAGAGTTATGATCTCGGCCAGAGCTAGGCTTTGTATGACTGCTCCGGAGTAGGCTCTGACTAGCCCACCTGTACCCAGCAGGGTTCCACCAAAATATCTGACTACCACGGCCAGAATATTCACGATTTCTTGCCGCTTGAGCGCGTTGAGCATGGGGATACCAGCGGTACTGTTGGGTTCCCCATCATCACTGCATTTCTCGATAATATTACCGTCGTTTCTAATTCGGTAGGTATAGCAATAATGTTTGGCACCGGGATACTGCTTACGGACATTTGTAAGTATTTCTTCTATCTCATTAGTATTAGTAATGGGGTTCAGAATACAGATGAATCTGGATTTCTTTTCCATAATCTCGGATACTACTTTATATTTAATCGTTTTATATAACATAAATAACTACCTCGTGCATTTCTTAGCTTTGATGACACAAATGGATGGCGAGTTCGGAGTGAGGCAGGATAGGTGTTAACAGTACCTAAATACCAATTAAAAAGACGCAATTCTTATTCTTTTATACCGATATGAGCTCTAATAAAATTACATATCTCCTTCATTGCCTCTGTTGCCTCCAGGTTTATATTATAAAGAAGTGGCGGGCCGATTTCGTGAAATTCTCTGTTCAAAAATTATAAGATTGGAGGACTGAAGCATGAAAAACAAAAAGGCGGCCCTTTTTGATGCGGAATGGAAAATCATGAGGCTCCTTTGGGAACAATCGCCCCTTTCCTGCCGCCAAATTGAAGATTCGTTGGTGCTTCTGTCTATGATGAGAGGGGACTGCTGATTTTATAAAATTTTAGTTCACCTTGCGTTATGTACATAATTATGCTATTATTATGACATAATAAATGCGAGGTGATTGGAATGCCGCAAATACGGCCAATAACGGACTTGCGCAATACAAACAAGATATCAGATTTATGCCACAGTAAAAACGAACCAATATTTATCACCAAGAATGGATATGGCGACCTTGTAATAATGAGCATCGAAACCTATGAGCGTGAGATAGCCTTGGCCGATGTGTATAAGAAACTTGCTGTGGCAGAAAAACAGGTTCAAGAAGGCGAAGTGTTGGATGGTCAGGAAGTGCTTGCCAAGCTGAGGAAAAAATATGGAAGGTAGATTTCAGCTTAAAATCACACCGGCCGCTGCGCATGATTTAGATGAGATTTATTATTACATTACCAACAACCTGGCTGCGTGACAGGCAGCAGATAGGCTCCTGGATGATATTGAAAAAGCGATTCTATCCTTGTGCGACTTTCCTTACCGCTGTCAATATTCGCGCAACGAGGTATTAAGGGATAGGGGATATCGTAGGCTGGTCATTCATAAATATGTGGTGCTTTACGCCGTTGATGACGATAATAAGACTGTAATCGTTATGCGTGTATTTTACGGGGCAATGGATTATGAGAAATATGTGTAGGAG
>JAAYQE010000004.1 GCA_012519455.1 Syntrophomonadaceae bacterium | reverse complement strand
TATTTTACCGAGGAAGCTAAAACCCGTTTGTATCAGCGTTTTCACCAGGCTTTACGCAAGGGCGGAGTATTATTCATCGGTAGTACCGAACAAATTTTTCAGGCACGAGAATTAGGTTTGACCTCTATTGCGACTTTTTTTTATCAAAAGACTTAAAATAGATGAAAATTTTTAGCCTCAGGCAGGAATTTGTTTGCTTTATGTAGAACTAGGAGAAAAGAAAACTTTGTTATGAAATGCTCTAGGGCCGGGCTTTTTTTATGAGTAATCAAATGGGAAATTAGGAGATAGAGCCCGGGAATGAATTAGTCGGATAGAAAGTGCGACTAATTGGCTAAACTGAATTTAAGTAATTTTTTGGCCTGGATTTTTCTGGGCACATTAAAGCAGGGTCCATCAGGAATCTATTTACCTGGGGACAATTAGTCTTTCTAGCCGAAAGGTGAATCGGCTATGGGTGGACCCCTCAAAGACGCATTCCATATGCGTCTACAATAATGAGGGCATCACAATCCACTTTCTAACCAGTAAGAGGATTAATCTTATTTGCTTTAGTTTTACAGAAACTGAGTTAGAAAGTGGAAAATACCGTCAGAGATAGACTGAGGGGGCCACGAATCACACATAAAACTCGGTTGGGGGTGGTGAAAGAAGGTTCGTTTTTCTAAGTAGAGACAGAGTTGGTTAAAATCAATAGGTAAGTAGTACAAAGATTATTTTAGTGAAAAAACCATTCTCAAAGGAGGAAAGAGCTTTGAAAATAGCTGTATTAGCTAAGCAAACCTTTGATACAGAGGCTAAGATTACTCTTAAAGACGGCAAAGTTAGTGAAGATGGTATTAACCTAATTCTAAACCCTTACGATGAAGTAGCCGTGGAGGAAGCTCTGCAAATAAAAGAAAAGCAGGGCGGAGAAGTAATTGTAGTAACCGCAGGTCCTGAAAAAACGCAGGATACGCTTCGACAAGCACTAGCGATGGGTGCGGATAAGGGTGTTGTAGTTAGTGCTGATGCAGATGCCGATGAATATGCTCGGGCAGGCATTTTAGCCAAGGCAGTTGGCGGTTTAGGCGCAGACCTGATTCTTTGCGGTCACGTAGCGGCAGACGATGGTTCTTCTCAAGTTCCTACTCGGATGGCCGAAATCCTGAACCTTCCCCATGTTAACGTAGTACGTAAATTAGAATTGAATGGTGGCGTTGCTACCTGTACCCGTGAAACCGATGGCGGTACCGAAATTATCGAGGTTAAGCTTCCAGCGGTTATTACTTGCCAGGTCGGAATGAATGAACCTCGTTATCCTTCCATGAAGGGTATTATGCAAGCGAAAAAGAAACCGGTAGACAAGGTAGCTGGAGAAGCTTTGGCGAATAAAACTACCGTTGAATCGTTATTCATTCCGCCTCCAAAAGCTGCGGGTAAGAAAATCGAAGGCGAAGCAGCGGATGTAGCTGCTCAACTCGTTAACTGGCTGAAGAACGAAGCTCGGGTCGTCGGCTAATCGGCTTAGAATTTAGTGAACGAAGGAGGAGAACAAACCGATGGCAAAAGGAACGTGGGTTGTCATAGACCAACGGGATGGTAAGATTAGAAAGGTTTCTTTAGAACTGATTAGTAAAGCCTGCGAATTCGGTGATGAAGTAGCAGCAGTGATCATGGGTCAGGGTGTTGAAGGCTTAGCTGCTGAAGCGGGCAAAGCCGGTGCGGATAAAGTATACCTAGTTGATGATGCTAAGTTTGCTGTTTATAATACTGGAGCTTATGCAGCTCAACTAGCTGCACTAGCGAAAAAATATGAGCCGGCTACGATTTTATTTGGTCATTCCGCAATGGGTAAAGACTTGGCTCCTCGGGCGGCTCAAAAATTAGATACTGGTTTAGTTACCGACTGCACCGATGTTGAAGCCAGCGGGGGAAAACTGACTTTTACCCGTCCGATTTATGCGGGTAAGGCTTTTGCTAAGGTGTCATGTGCTGCGGTACCGGCCATGGCTACTATCAGGGCGAATATTTTTGACGTTGCTGAAGCGGGTAAGACTCCTGAGGTTATTAAAGCTGATGTAGCTGTAACCGATGCAGATCTATATCAAACCATAAAAGAATTCATTCCTACCGTTTCCAGTCGTCCAGAACTTACGGAAGCTAACTATGTAGTATCCGGCGGTCGTGGGGCTAAAGGGGCCGAAGGCTTCAAATTACTGGAAGAATTGGCAGATATTTTTGGGGCCGCAGTTGGTGCTTCGCGAGCTGCGATTGACTCAGGCTGGATTGATAACCAGTATCAAGTAGGTCAAACCGGTAAAGTGGTTAACCCGATTCTTTATGTGGCAGCTGGTATTTCCGGCGCGATCCAGCACGTAGCGGGTATGTCTTCTTCCAAGAATATTGTTTCTATTAACAAAGACCCAGAAGCTCCAATTTTCGCTATTTCTGACTTTGGGGTTGTGGGCGATATGTTTGCCGTTGTCCCAGAGATGATTAAGGAATTAAAGAAGTAAGTATTTAGAGAAATAACCATGAGTTGCTAAAACTCCTGGTTTGGTAAAGAAAAGGATACTGGATATGCGCACTGCATTCTATCTGCCGCCTCGCATATCCAGTATTCATGTAAAAAACACCAAGGGGGGGTAATGAATGGAGGGTCTGTTACACTTTTTCAGTTATTCGGCTAGTTTCGCAGAGGCGTCTAAAGAAGCTGTAGAACTTATTACCCGGGTCTCTCCTACCAACATTCCCTGGGCTCATATGTATTTGTTAATCATGTGGATTCCGTTACTTGCGTTTATCTATGGTTTTTATTGCCGCTGCCGATTGTATAGCGTAGGTAAATCCGAGAAACGGACCGATGAGGTAGGAACCCGTATTGGCTCCTGGTTGAAATATACTTTTGGTCATGGCCGAATTACTCGGGAAACGCTTCCTGGTTGGAGTCACTTTGCACTTTTTTGGGGATGGGTACTCATGTTTGCCCTAACCGGAACAGTAGCTATTACCTCGACCGTTCGGGAAGTAACGGAGATGTGGTTTGGCTTGCACATTCCAAAAATGACGGGTAATTTCTTTGTTGGATTTCATCTTATAGGTGAGATCGGTGGTATTGTCGCTATTTTAGGGGTTTTATACTTCATTTATCGTCGTTATGTGGTAAAACCAGACCGGTTAAATGATACCCGGGAAGAAGATGGCTGGATTCTGGCCCTGGTATTGGTTATTATGCTTACCGGTTACTTTATTGAGTCCTTACGTATTACCGGTCAATTAATCGCTATGGGTGGCGGGGTGGTAACTGCGTCCGCAATTGCTCAACTAGCTCCTATCTATAAAGCTGCTCATCCTATTGGTTGGGCCTTGGCGCAACTATTTTACAACGTTCCGGTTGACACCGTAACGATCTGGCATCGGATGTTATGGTGGTTCCATATGTTTATCGCTTTCCTCTTCATTGGTCTAATTCCGCAGACCAAACTATGGCATATTATGGCCGGTATGCTGAACTACTTCTTCCGTAACTTAGGACCTAAAGGTGCCGTTAAACCGATTCCTAACATTGAAGAAGCAGAAACCTTTGGGGTAGAAGCGATTGAAGAATTCACCTGGAAGGATATGCTGGATTTTGATACCTGTATCCGTTGTGGACGGTGTCAGGATAACTGTCCGGCCTACCTGACCGGTAAGGCCCTGAATCCAAAGATGTTGATCCAGGATCTTAAGGCCCACTGGTTAGAGAAAGCTCCAATCTTGCTGACGCAAAAGAAAGCGGCCGTTGCCGAAGAAGAGGCTGCCGGTGCGATGTCTGATGAAGGCGTAGTTGATGTGATGGAGAAGGCCTTAATTGGTGATGTAATTTCGGAAGAAGCCATTTGGGATTGCACCAATTGTGGTGCTTGTATGGAAATGTGCCCGATGTTTATTGAGCATATTCCGAAGACCGTGGAGATGCGACGTAACTTGGTCATGTGGCAAAGCTCCTTCCCCAGTGAAGCGCAACTGGTTTTCCGGGGAATGGAAAACAACAGCAATCCCTGGAACGTTGGTTGGGCAGATCGGGATAAATGGGCCGAAGGAATGGATGTACCCATGTGGTCGGAAATTCCTGAAAATGAACGTTCTCAGTATTATCTATACTATGTAGGATGTTCTGGCGCTTATGATGATCGCAACAAGAAGATAGCTAAGGCGATGGTCCAGATATTCAAACAAGCCGGCGTTAAGTTTGCCATTCTAGGCGCCGAAGAAAAGTGCTGCGGTGATTCTGCTCGGCGTTTAGGTAATGAGTATCTGTATTATCAACTAGTAACTGAAGCTGTAGAAACCATGAACGGTTACGGAGTACAAAAGATTATTACGGCTTGTCCGCACTGTTTGAATACGCTAAAGAATGAGTATCCGCAGTTTGGCGGTAACTACGAAGTTATCCATCATACCCAGTTTATTGCGGACTTGATTAAGAGCGGAAGAATCAAGCTAAATAAATCCCTGGGCAAGAAGGTCACTTATCACGATTCCTGCTTCTTGGGACGGCATAACGATGAATATGATGCACCACGTCAAATTATTTCGGCTTTACCGGGGGCAAATTTTGTGGAAATGGAAAGGAATCGCGAAAAAGGCTTCTGTTGTGGGGCCGGCGGTGGTCGGATGTGGTTAGAAGAGCATGTGCATGAAGGGCAAAAGCGGATCAATATAGACCGTACCGAGCAGGCTCTAAACCTTGATCCTGAATTAATCATTACTAACTGCCCGTTCTGTTTACAAATGTTTGAGGACGGCGTGAAGTCCAAAGATTTAGAAGAATTCCCGATCCGCGATTTAGCTGAATTAGTGGTAGAAGCCATGCAGCATTAATTGTATAAAGCCATATCTCATCCGCTCGGATGTAGAAAAGGAATAGTTGGGAAGAGTGACTGCTTAGAAAGAGCAGTCACTCATCCTGTCCTAACCTAAATAAGATGGATTTTAGTCGAAGTTAGCGTAGAAAAGTAGTAGAAGCGGCAGGAATTTTGGAGATCTTTGTAGAATAAAGAGCTAAAGCAAAAACAAGCAGTTCAGGCAAACATACGAGCGAGATTGTGCAGATCCTGCAATCGGAAGGCTCAGTCTTTATTATGTATTGAAGGAGGTGAAGGGAATACACCTCATTGGTGGAGGGGTAAACGTTTTAGGGTAGAAGTTGTACCAAAACCAAAAAAATTATAAAAGATGGAGGTTAATAAGAAATGAGAAATGCTGTAATCGTCAGTGCAGTGCGTACTCCGGTCGGTAGCTTTGGGGGAAGCCTCAAAGGCCAGGGCGCAGCTTCGATTGGGTCCTTAGTTATTAAGGAAGCTTTGAACAGGATTAATCTGGATCCGGCGAAAGTAGAGGAAGTAGTATTTGGTTGTGTTCTCCAGGGTGGTTTAGGCCAGAATATTGCTCGTCAGTGTTCTTTGGGTGCTGGCTTACCGGTTGAAGTTCCTGCTTTGACCATAAACAAGGTTTGTGGCTCCGGTCTACGGGCCGTTTCTATTGCGGCTCAATTCGTTCAAAACGGCGATGCGGATATCATCGTAGCCGGCGGTACTGAAAACATGTCCGATGCTCCCTTTGTTCTGGATGAAGCCCGCTGGGGCTACCGGATGGCCAGCCCAAAAAGTGGCTTTGGCAAAGTAAAAGATATGATGATTTATGATGGAATCTGGGATGTTTACAACTCCATCCATATGGGTAATACTGCAGAGAACGTAGCTGCAGAGTATGGTCTTACTCGGGAAGAATTAGATGAGCAAGCAGCTCTCAGTCAGAATAAAGCGGAAGCAGCGATCAAAGCAGGTAAATTTAAGGATGAAATCGTTCCGGTAGAAATCAAGACCAGAAAAGGTACCACGGTATTTGATACCGACGAATTTGTTCGTTTTGGGGCAACCAAAGAAGCGCTAGGTAAACTAAGACCTGCTTTCCAAGATGGCGGAATAGTGACTGCGGGTAATGCCTCCGGGATTAATGACGGAGCCGCCGCAATCGTGGTTATGTCCGAAGAAAAAGCAAAAGAATTAGGACTGACCCCGATGGCTAAGTTTGTTGGTTGGGCCTCCGGTGGTGTTGATCCTAAGGTTATGGGTACTGGCCCCATTCCGGCAGTACGGAAATTATGTGCGAAAACCGGCCTAAAGGTTGAAGACTTTGATCTGATTGAAGCCAACGAAGCATTTATAGCTCAATGGATTGCTGTAGGTAAAGACCTCGGTTTTGACCTCAGTAAGGTCAACGTAAACGGTGGCGCAACTGCTATCGGTCACCCGATTGGCGCCTCTGGTGCTCGTATTTTAGTTACCCTGCTTTATGAAATGAAGCGTAGAGGAGCGAAGAAAGGTCTGGCCACTCTCTGCATTGGTGGTGGCATGGGTACAGCTCTGGCAGTAGAAATGTAGTTTTGCTGCCCTTTCATAATGTTATTTTTCATTGTAACGGATACCATTAGGTAAGTGAGAGATTAGGGGGTCCCCTTGAAATCGGGGGCATCGGACATCCGATGAGGCTGTTCAAGCACCGAGCTTCGAGTGGTCCCCCTCCATATTTATTTGATAAAAACATTGATCTTTTAGACTTGGTTTTGGTAATATTAATACTCGGGAGGTACCTAATCGGTGCTCTCCTTGGGAGGGAATAGGAAATCCTACCAGTCCTGTGCGTATTGGGTTTGCCCAGTGGGTAATACTTAAGCGTCGGGTTTCCAAAAAGGGGGATGCAAAAAGTTGAGAATCGGCGTCTACCCGGGGAGTTTCGATCCAGTAACAAATGGGCACCTGGATATACTGGAGCGAGCGTCGAAGTTATTCGATCAGATAATTGTCGCGGTAATTCATAATCCACAAAAAAAGGGATTCTTCTCGATTGAAGAGAGGGTAGAACTCCTGCAGAAAGTTACCCGGCACAACCCACGGGTATTGGTAGACTCTTTTACCGGGCTTTTAATGGATTATGTCGTAAAACAAAAAGCTCAGGCTATCGTGAGGGGATTAAGAGCAGTTAGTGATTTCGATTATGAAATGCAAATGGCTTTAATGAATAATAAACTCTGTCCATCGGTAGAAACTATATTTATCGTTTCCAGTCCCCAGTATATTTATATTAGTTCGACCAAAATAAAAGAAGTAGCCATGCTAGGGGGATGCATTGATGGATTAGTGCCGCCTTATGTTGAACATAAACTGCTGGAGAAGATACAGGTGCGAAAAGGAACGGATTGAGTTAAATAAATAATGAAGCCTCTCTTGACAATATTCCTTGAAAGGACTATACTAAAAAGCGTGGATTTAAAAATTGCGGCAGTGGCGGAATTGGCAGACGCGCTAGATTCAGGGTCTAGTGGCTCGTGGGGTCGTGGGGGTTCAAGTCCCTTCTGCCGCACCAATTGAAAAATGCTACATTATAATAAAATGATACAAAAATAGGTTTTGATTACAAAGTCGCCTGGGGGCGACTTTTATGTTTTGATAGATTTAACCAAAAGAAATTTTGTCGTAAAGTATTTTCTTTCTCCCATAAAATCATTATTATAGTAATAATATCTGAATTTAAGCAACCAAATTGTTTTGCATATTGCATACCGGCTTGTGCAAAAACCGACAATTATTGACACCTAGGCCTGACTTATGGCAGAATGCTTGTTATAGATAGAAAGGAGGGAAAAGGGGTATGCTAAATGATTTTGCAGGTATCGGTGTTTTTTTCTTAGTAGCGCTTTCTTTTGGAATATTAGCTTTAGCTACGGCCTGGCTGGTTAACCCTAAACGACCTAACCCGATTAAGCAAGATACTTATGAATGCGGTCTGAAAACCGAAGGTGAGACCTGGGTTCAATTTAGGTCACAATATTTTTTATATGGTCTGGTATTCGTAGCTTTTGACGTAGAATGTGTATTTCTTTATCCTTGGGCAGTGCAATTTCAATGTCTCGGGTTATTTGCTTTTATTGAAATGTTTATTTTTATTTGTATTTTATTACTCGGTCTTTGGTATGCCTGGAAGGAGGGCGCTTTAGAATGGATTTAGATACCAAACAACCGGCCGAAGTTCAGGAATTACTTAAACATAACATTATTCTTACTACGGTGGAAAAAGTATTAAACTGGGGTCGTGCCTATTCACTTTGGCCTTTAACTTTTGGTATCGCTTGTTGTGCGATTGAAATGATGTCCACTAATAATGCCCGGTATGATTTTGCCCGCTTTGGTTCTGAGTTATTTCGTCCTTCACCGCGGCAGGCGGATTTATTAATTGTTCCTGGATCAGTAAATAAAAAATTAAAACCATTGGTGGAACGGGTTTATAATCAAATGGCGGACCCCAAGTATGTAATTGCCATGGGTAATTGTGCGATTAGTGGGGGCCCTTATCGAGACTCATACTGCGTACTACCAGGCGTAGGTGATTTTTTACCGGTTGATGTATATATTCCCGGTTGTCCTCCCCGACCAGAAGCCTTAATTTATGGTCTTTTAAAATTACGCGAAAAAATTATCCACCCGGAAAGAGCAGCGAGGTAAAAAGCGATGGATAATAACTTAATGTCTGCTGAATTAGTTAGCCGTTTAACTTCAAGATATTTTACCCTTAATGTACTCCCAGATAATTGGTTAACCAAGGTACAAGTTGAAGAAAATGAATTGATTTATTTGATTGAAGAATTACGTGATGATCCGGAATATAACTTTGAAATACTGCTCGATATTACGGCGGTGGATTACCAAGATCATTATATGGTTTTTTATAATCTTTTTTCGATAAAAAATAGTCATCAAATTATGGTTAAATGCCGTATAGAGCATGAAAATCCATCAATTATTACTATTTCGGATCTTTACCCGGCAGCTGAGGTAATGGAATGTGAGGTATATGATTTAATGGGGATTGAATTTCTGAGTCATCCCAACCTTCGTCGAATTTTATTGCCGGAAGATTTTGAGGGGCATCCTTTAAGAAAAGATTTTAAAGTCTAAACCCTAATTAGATAGGAGGTGGGACCATGCCTAGAACACAGGAATTGCATTTGAACATGGGTCCCCAGCACCCCAGTACACATGGCGTATTTCGTTGCCTTTTAACGCTTGATGGAGAAACCGTAACCCAGGCGGAGAATCATATAGGCTATCTTCATCGGGGGATGGAAAAAATTGCGGAAGCGAAAACGTATCCCCAGTTTATTCCTTATACGGATCGCATCGATTATCTTTGTCCTATGGTCTATAATCAAGGCTATGTAGAAACGATTGAGAAAATAATGGGCTTACAGGTCCCGGAGCGGGCTGAATATTTGCGCGTTATTATGGCTGAATTGTCTCGCATGGCGTCCCATCTGTTAATGGTTGCCACCATGGCCATTGACCTAGCCAGTTCAACGGGATGGATGTATGCCTTAAGAGAAAGGGAAAAGATACTGGATCTGTTTGAGATGACCTGCGGGTCAAGGATGAGCGTTAGCTATATGCGTATTGGTGGCGTCTCGGAAGACCTACCGGCGGAGTTTATACCCGCTTGCCGTGAATTCATTCAACAATTTCCCGCGATGATGCATGAGATTCATGATTTATTATCCGGTAATGAAATTTTTTTAGCGCGCACCAAATCTATTGGGATATTACCCCCGGACATGGCCATGGCTTACGGTATCACTGGACCTAATCTTAGGGCCAGCGGGGTTTCCTATGATGTACGGCGTGCCCAGCCTTATAGTATTTATGAACGTTTTACCTTTGAAGTTCCCGTGCGCTATAAAGGTGATTGTTTTGATCGGTATATGATTCGTTTTGATGAAATGGAAGAAAGCCGTCTGATCATCGAACAAGCTTTGGAGAACCTGCCCGAGGGTGAGATTAAGGGCAAGGTACCGAGAATGATTAAAATTCCCCCCGGAGAGGTTTATCATCAAGTGGAGTCATCAAAGGGCGCGCTAGGTTTTTTCCTAGTTAGCGACGGATCGAATAAACCTTATCGCTTGCATATTCGAGGCCCCTCTTTTGTAAATATGGGGGTATTTCCAGAACTGATAAAGGGATGGAAAATTCAAGATGTCATTTCTATTTTAGCCTCCCTGGATCCAGTTCTGGGTGAGGTTGACAGGTAAGGAGCGGTATATATGGACGTATTAGAAAATCTATTTACCAATATAGCCCTCTATGCACGTAATTTACTTATGGAATGGTCGGTTTCTTATAGCGTAATCGAACTGGTTATTTTATTTTTAGCCATTATTGGTATTTTAGGCTTAATCGTTTTAGATGCTTTGATTTTGGTATGGTTAGAACGTAAAGTAGTTGGTTTCATCCAGGAACGTCCTGGTCCCAATCGGTTAGGACCGGCCGGCTTTTTCCAAACGATTGCCGATACCTTAAAGTTGTTAAGCAAAGAAGATGTTGTACCGCGTTCAGCCGATCGTTGGTTGTTTCTTTTAGCGGCTCCGATCGTCTTTGTACCCGCCATTATGCTTTATGCCGTAATACCATTTGGTAAGGATATGGTAGCGGTAAACTTAAACGTAGGCCTTTTTTATTGTTTTTCCATCGCCTCTTTAGGAACGGTTTCTTTCTTAATGGCCGGATGGGGATCGCGTAATAAGTATTCTTTGTTGGGCGGGATGCGCACCGTAGCGCAAATGATCAGTTATGAAATTCCCCTACTTCTTTCCGTTTTAGGGGTGGTAATGATTGTAGGATCTTTAAATTTATCCGACATTGTATCGGCTCAGAGAAACGTCTGGTTTATTTTGATCCAGCCGGTAGCTTTTGTGATTTACTTTATTGCCGCTACGGCAGAATTAAATCGAGGACCCTTTGATCTACCTGAAGGAGAACAGGAGTTAGTTGCTGGGGTTTACACGGAATATAGCGGAATGCGCTGGGCCCTGTTTTTCCTGGCCGAGTATACTAATCTGGTGGCTACGGCTGCGCTTGCGGTTACCCTGTTTTTCGGGGGGTGGCACGGTCCCTGGTTACCTTCTTGGATGTGGTTTTTTATCAAGGTTTATTTTCTGATCTTTATATTTATGCTGGTTAAATGGACTTATCCCCGGATTCGCGTCGACCATCTCATGCATTTTGGGTGGAAATTTTTGATCCCGTTATCTTTGGTTAATTTAGTGTTAACTGGGGTGGGTATCGAGATTTACCGGGTGATGGGGGGGTGATTAAATGTATGGTATAGGGTTACTTAAAGGATTAAAAGTTACTTTAAAACATTTTTTTGGTCAACATGTAACGCAGTATTACCCGGAAGAACGACCCAATCTTCCTCCCCGCTTTCATGGTTGTCTTACTTTTGAGCCGGATGCTTGTATTGTTTGTGGCATTTGCCAGAACGTTTGCCCTAATCGTGCGATTACGATTAAATCGGAAAAGGGTGGCGAAGACGGTAAGAAAAAAATTTTAACCGAATACCGAATTGACCTTAAATATTGTATGTTTTGTGGGCTTTGTCTTGAGGCCTGTCCTAAAGGTGGTTTAAGATTTACGGACGAATTTGAACTGGCCACCTATCATGTAGAGGAAATCGGTCGGGTACTGTACAGGAAGAAGGTGGAGGAATGAGTGTTTCAGCTATAGTTTTTTGGATTATCGCCGCGGTTATTTTAGGATCAGCGATCTCGGTAGTTACCGCGCATAACCTGGTACACGCAGCCTTCTTTATGGTGCTCACCTTTTTTGGGGTTTCCGGGTTGTACGTGTTACTCGAGGCTGATTTTCTAGCGGTAGTGCAAATCTTGATTTACGTGGGTGCCGTAGCGGTGCTGATTGTTTTTGGGGTGATGCTTACCCAACGTAAGGAAATGGCTCAAACTAATGCCTTTTCACGGCATAAATGGGTAGCTGCTTTTTTAGTTATTTTACTCCAAATCCTATTTGGCTATGCTGTTACACATACCCCCTGGTTAGTGGTTGACGAAGCTGCTCCTGATACAACCGTCGGTTTACTGGGAGAAATGATGCTTACCGAACTGGTTATTCCCTTTGAAGCCGTAGGTATTCTCCTGCTGGTGGCCGTAGTAGGAGCGATTATCCTTACGAAAGGGGCGAGACGAATACTATGACCATTACCCTTAATCATTATTTATTACTAGCGGGTATGCTGTTTTGTATCGGGTTATACGGTGCTTTGGCCAAACAAAATGCGATATCCATTTTGATGGGTATTGAGTTAATGCTGAATGCCTGTGTCATTAATTTAGTGGCCTTTAACCGGTTTATGGCCCCGAATCATTTAGTCGGTCATGCCTTTGGGCTTTTTGTTATCGCCCTAGCGGCAGCAGAGGTAGCGGTTGGTTTAGCTCTAGTATTGACAGTATATCGAGACCTGCTCTCGGTTAACATACAAGATTTTGATTGGCTGAAGTGGTGAGCTTTGGCTATATAAGGCAGGTGAGAGGTTGAATGATACATTTTGCAGTGCAAAATTCTTGGTTAATTCCTTTGATGCCCGCTATCGCCTTTGCGATAATCGTGTTCTTCTTACGTAGAACACCTCAGGCAAGTGCTTTCTTTTCTATAAGCTGTATCTCGGTTTCTTTTCTTTTATCCTTGGGAGTAGTAGCCGGGGTCTTAATGGATCCAGCTGCCGTAGAATCCAGTGTGACCTGGTTTTCTATGCCCGGTTTAACGGTGGAAATGGGAACTTTAATTGATCCTATTTCCGGGATGATGGTTTTTGTGGTTTCTTTAATCGCTTTACTGGTACAAATTTATTCCGTCGGTTACATGGAGAATGATCCCGGTTATTCCATTTATTTTGCCTATCAGTCTTTGTTTGCCATGTCGATGTTGGGACTAGTTATTGCGAATAATTTTGTGCAAATGTTTGTCTTTTGGGAATTGGTGGGTTTATGTTCTTATCTGTTGATTGGTTTTTGGTTTTACAAAATTTCAGCCCGGGAGGCGGCAAAAAAGGCTTTTGTAACTAACCGGGTAGGGGATTATGGTTTTCTACTAGGTATTTTGTTTTTACAAATAATTTTCGGCACTTTAAATTTTACGGACCTGGCTCAAATTATTCCGACTTATGCTAACGTGGGCCTACTGACAGTGATTGCCCTCCTAGTATTTACCGGTCCGATCGGGAAGTCGGGTCAATTTCCTTTGCACGTCTGGTTACCGGATGCCATGGAAGGCCCTACCCCGGTTAGTGCGTTGATCCATGCGGCCACCATGGTGGTAGCTGGTGTTTATTTGATTGCCCGCGCCTTTTTCTTGTTTGCCGCGGTGCCAACCGCTTTACAGGTAATTGCTTACGTTGGTGGTTTCACGGCTCTCTTTGCGGCTACTATTGCCATTACTCAGAATGATATTAAACGAATTCTGGCTTATTCTACCCTCAGTCAATTGGGCTATATGGTGATGGCTTTGGGGGTAGGTGGTTTAACTGCTAGTATGTTTCATTTAATGACCCATGCCTTCTTTAAGGCCCTGCTCTTTTTAGGTGCTGGTAGCGTGATCCATGCTCTACAAGGAAAGCAGGATATCTGGGAGATGGGTGGATTGGCCCGTAAAATGCCAATTACCACTAAAACGTTTATTATTGGCTCTTTGGCCTTGGCCGGAATTTTTCCGCTAGCCGGGTTCTGGAGTAAGGATGAAATTTTATTAGCCGCGCAGAGTAATGGCTTTACGGGGCTCTATCTGATCGGTAGCCTGGTTGCCTTTCTAACCGCATTTTATATGTTTAGGCTGGTGTTTGTGGCTTTCTATGGTCAAGCTAAGCCCAATAATGATCCACATGAATCACCCGCGGTTATGACGACCCCCTTAATTATTCTGGGCTTACTTTCCGTAGTCGGCGGCTTAGTAGGTATGCCTTGGCTATCCACTAATTTTGGTAGTTATGTTTATTTTGGGGAAGCGCATCATGGCTATAGTTTAATGATTATGGTTACTTCAACGGTTATCGCCTTAATGGGGATTTATTTAGCTTATTTGATGTATTACAAGAAGACAATATCCGCCTCAGCGATAGCCAATCGTTTTAAAGCTATCTATACTCTGCTTTATAACAAGTATTACATTGATGAGATTTATCAGTGGGGAATTAATCATATCGTAGATGGGGCCGGGCGTGTGGCTTACTGGATCGATCTACACGTAGTAGATGGGGTGGTAAATGGTCTGGCCAAAGGTACACGTCAGAGTGGTACTATTCTGCGGTATTTACAAACCGGGCAAACGCAGCACTATGGAATGGTATTGGTGGCAGCAGTGGTAGTAATAATTTTATTATTAGGTCTGTTAGACCCTTCATTGGGGATATCAGCCTGGGGAGGTGGCAATTAAATGGACTTTATAACGAACCCGGGTTTCCCCTACCTATCGGTAATTCTCTTAACTCCTTTGGTTGGTGCTTTAGCTTTGATTTTTGTACCACGGGAAGAGGTTTGGACCATTAAGGCCATTGCCGCTGTCTCAACCCTGGTGTCCCTTATACTAAGTGTTTTGATCTTTTTGGCTTACGATCAAACGATCGGTGGAATGCAGTTTAAGGAAGATATCTTATGGATCAAGGATCTAGGGGTAAGTTACTCTCTGGGGGTAGACGGTATTTCCTTACCTTTATTGCTTTTAACCAACTTAATTGGGTTTTCTGCGGTTTATGCTTCCTGGAATAACAAGGATCGAGTCAAAGAGTTTTTTATTTTGCTTTTGATCTTAATCACTGGGGTAATGGGGACTTTTGTAACCCGCGATTTGTTTATTTTCTTGCTTTTTTACGAAGTGGTGGTAATCCCCATTTATATTATGGTTATTATTTGGGGTAGTACGAAACGGGTGACGAAAGAATACGCTGGAATGAAGTTAACGATCTACTTGCTCATCGGAAGTGCTTTTCTCCTAGCAGGGATGATCGCCCTCTACGTTAACGCTTATCAACTGACTGGGGTTCGAACCATGGATATTGAATCCTTAATGTTGGTACCGTTTACCGAGCATTTCCAAATAATCGGTTTCTTGTTGTTGGGAATCGGTTTTTGTACCCTTATTTCGATGTGGCCTTTTCATTCTTGGTCACCTGACGGCTATGCCGGGGCCCCGACCGCGGTCAGCATGATCCATGCTGGGGTGCTGAAAAAAATAGGTGGTTATGGTTTAATTCGCATTGGCTTGTTTGTATTACCGGCCGGAGCCAAGTTTTGGGCTCCACTAATCGCCGTTCTAGCGGTAGGGAATGTTGTTTATGCCGCCGTAATCTGTTTGGTACAAAAAGATCTAAAATACGTGGTTGGATACTCTAGTGTTAGTCACATGGGTTATGTCTTAATTGGGATCGCGGCTTTGAATGTAATAAGTATTAATGGGGCCATAGCTCAAATGTTCGCCCATGGGGTGATGGCCGCCTTATTCTTTGCCATGATTGGTAATCTCTACGAGAAGAGCCATACCCGTAATATCCCTGACTTTGGAGGATTAGCTAACCAGGTTCCCCGTCTGGCGGTAGGTTTTATGTTGGCTGGTTTAGCTTCGCTAGGTCTTCCCGGATTAGCCAGTTTTCCAGCAGAGTTTACGATTTTTGTAGGGGCCTTTGGTGTTTATCAGGTATTTACCATCATCGCGATAAGCGGAATAATCTTTACCGCCGTTTATATTTTACGTATGCTGGGGAATGTCCTTTTCGGACCAAGGCAGCAACAATGGGATAAGCTTACGGATCTAAAGGGTCCGGAATGGGTGCCTTTAATCGTGCTAGGAACGGTTTTGGTTACCTTCGGTATTTTCCCTTACTTGCTAATGGATCCTATTAATACAGGGGTTACCTCCTTGTTCGCCAGGACCGGGTTAAGTACGGTGATAGGAGGTGGATTCTAATGGATTTTACTTTATTGGTTCCAGAAATGTTTGTAGCGGCCCTTGCCTGTTTACTACTAATCCTAAACTTAGTAGCCCCTCGGGGTGAGCGGAGAGGTTTAGTAATTTTTGCCGTGCTCGGAATCTTGGCGGCAATTGCGGTGGTTGCGTTCAATTTTGATATGTTTGATGGTTTTTTAGGCCGGATGTATTTAGTTGACGCGTATGCTAGTTTTTTCAAGATACTTTTCTTAATTGCGGCCCTATTAGTTTGTTTAACGACCATGAATTATTATAAACCCTTAGCCGGCGAGGGGGGCGAAGCGTATACGATTATGCTCTTTGCTACCCTAGGGATGATGATTTTGGTCTCCGCGGGGGAATTAATTACCCTCTATGTAGGGCTAGAGTTAATGACTATTTCTTTCTATATCCTAACTGCCAATCTGGCTGGGGAAGATGCACGTTCTTCTGAGGCCGGTTTAAAGTATCTTATTTTAGGAGCCATCTCTTCCGCCGTTATGCTGTACGGGTTTACTTTATTGTACGGCGTTACCGGTACGACCATGATTCATGAAATAGCTCAATTTAAGGAGGCCAGTCCCGCTTTTTGGTTAGGGGTTATTTTTGCTCTATCTGGTTTTGGTTTTAAGATTGCTGCTGTACCTTTTCATATGTGGGCTCCAGATATTTACGAAGGGGCGCCTACACCGGTTACTATTTTCCTGGCCGTAGCTTCTAAAGCAGCTGGTTTTGGGGTTTTTGTAAGATTTTTCTTGACAGCTTTTCCCCAACATGCAGACCACTGGATCCCAGTGATTGCCATTATGGCTGCTGCCACCATGATTTTAGGTAATTTAGCGGCTATCCCCCAACAAAATATTAAACGGATGTTAGCTTACTCCAGTATCGCCCAGGCCGGTTATTTATTAGTTGGGTTAGTAGCAGCTAGTGAAGCGGGAGTAAAAAGTATTTTGTTTTATGCCATGATCTATGTATTTGCTACGGTGGGCGCTTTTGCTGTAACCATTGCCTTTAATAATGTGTCCGAGAGTGATGATATCGCCGATTATTCTGGTTTAGCCCGCCGTTCACCCTTATTGGCCGTAACTTTATTGGTGTGTATGCTGTCCATGGCGGGTATCCCACCCTTAGCCGGGTTTGCCGGTAAATTTTATCTGTTTTCTGCGGTTATTGAACAAGGATTTTTATGGCTAGCGATTATTGGTTTGGTAATGAGTATGCTTTCCGTATATTACTATTTGTCCGTAGTGAGGGTAATGTATTTAGGTGAGGTAACTGACTACAGTGCGATTAAGCTAAAAGGTTCCATGAAATTAGTTTTATATGTTTGTATGGTATTAAGTATTATTCTAGGTGCATATCCGGGTCCTTTAGCCGAATTAGCCAATATAGCTGCTCGATTTATGTTTTAAATTTCAAGTTGACTTGAGAAAACCTTATGTGAGTTTATAAGGTAAAATTCAACCCCTCCTTTTAAGTTGGAGGGGTATTTTTTTAAAGAGAATTGAGGCCAAGCCATGTTTTTATGATTTCTTTATCCTTAGATATTTAGTATCCTATTAACTAGGTATAACGTTATATTTAATGAAGGGCTTTGGTTCTAAAAAAGGACGTGAGTAAGTGGTACCGGTTTCCATAGAAGAAGAATTGATACGTCGGGCCAAGGTTGAGCCAGAGGCGTTTGGTGAACTATATGAACTTCATTTTGATCGGATCTATTACTATGTGTACAACCAAGTCAAAAGTCACCCAGAAACCCAGGATATCGTTTCTGATACTTTTCTTAAAGCCTTTCGGGCTATTAATACTTTTAAGCCAACCGGTAAGCCCATTATTGTATGGTTATATCGTATTGCGAAAAACTCAACGATCGACTATTTCCGGCGGGCTAATCGATATTATTGTTTCGATGCGCCGGAGATTATAGAAATTGAACCGGAGTTTGAACAAGTAGAAAACCGTGAGTGGATTAATCAGGCTATGCAATTACTTAATTCGGATCAACAGGAAGTACTGCGGATGCATTATCTGGAAGATATGAAATTTAAGGATATTGCTAAAGCTACCAATCGTACTGAGGGAGCGGTTAAAGCTATGTCTTTACGTGCCCTAAAGCGTTTGCGTTCGGTTCTTGGGAAAGAAGGTGTAACCTGTGGAATATAGGGAAATGCGTGAGCTATTAGAGACCGAGGATATGGATGAGCAGGAAAGGGCGGAACTCTTGAAAGTAGAACAAGAATTATACGAGTATTACCAGGATGCTTATCCGAAACCAAGGATAACGGATTTTCGGGATCAATTAAAAGAGAGGCTTATGCTGGAAGCTAAAAATATCCAGGGAGTTCCCTTAAAAAGAAAGGGGCGCCGGTGGTGGTCTGTAGCCACGGTAGCTGCGGTACTAATTCTAGGGGTGTTTACCTGGGGGTATGCTCAACTAGGTCCGAGCAAAAATCAATTGGTTTCCACTCCCGAAGACCAGGGATGGAAAATAGCCGTAGTGCCAGACCAAGCAATATCGTTCGGAAATGGGGAGGAAAGCCAATCGAAAAGTAAGGAAACAGAGCCGGAAAAAGATATGGAGGTACTGGGGTTAAAGCAAGAAAAAGAGATACAGGAGGAAGTTGAGAATACGGATTCTGATCCGAATTCAGCTTCGAAGAACCATAAAAAGATTCCCGGGGACCCCAATTACGGTATAACACCATCGGACTTCCAACCGGCTTTAGCAGTCCCCGAGACCGTAGGAACTATTAAAGCCGGTTCCGGGGCCCTACCGGGGCGGGGTCTGGGTTTAGCCGCAAAAACTTCGGTAGGTTTATTTGAGGACCAGTTTAACCTTCATCAATTATTAACCCAGAACTTTACTATCGGCCGAGATAACCCCGTACCCCTAAAATTTGATTTTGCGCAGGCGGCGGCTGTTGAATTGGATACGGCAAGAATATTCTATGCTGCGGCTGCCGGAATCACCCCAGAAGCGGTGCAAAATTTAGCGCAATGTCTTGGCTTGCCGCAAGAAAAAATGGTTCAGGAAGCAAACGGCTACCGGCTTATCCAAAGCGATGCTAATTTACGGATCACGGTAGGGCCGGTAACGACCATTGAGTTTATTCGTGATAAAAGGGCTGCGTTTACCCTTAGCAGCCAAAGGGCGATTGGAGTAGAACCAGCTATCCAAAAAGCAGATACGGTTTTACGGACCCTTGGCGATTACCATTTTTCAAACAACCAAGGAATTTCCGTTAATGCAGCTGGCGGTACTTATGACCTTGTTTTCCAGCAGCAGATTGACAGTTTAAATCTTCTCGGGGAAACGGTGCGAGTTATCATTGACCAATACACTGGCGAGGTAGTTGCTCTATCGGGCCGGTTGCATAATTTTGAACCATTGAGTGAAGAGATACCCCTAACCCGGGAACTAGTTCAAACGCGTTTAATAAACGGGGATTACTGGATGGGGTTAGATTTAGGGAGGAGGTCTTTTAACGCGGTTACCGATTCCCTTGCTCCTACTAATCTGGTACAGGTAAGGAAAATTGAACCGTTTATAGTTTATTTAGCTAAGGATAACGATGAGGCGCTGCTGGTTCCGATGTACCGGTTGCAGGGGGAATTTTTGGATCAGCAACCTTTTGAAGCTTTGGTGTTAGCCTGGTGAGGAGTGAAGAGTCTACTCGGAAATTTGTTCTAATAGCGGTAAACTTCATTTTTAGGTGGCTAAACGCATAAAAACCTAAAATTAAGGACTTTTCTCTACTTGTCAATCATTATGTCTTGAGCTAACATAAGTATAGAGTCAAGTTCTTTATGGACCGGGCCAAAGTGGCAACGGGGAGAGTACAAGAACCCGTGGGACTTCGTTTAAAAAACGGAGTCCCATTTTTGTTTTTGGATAAAATAAACCTGGAGGAGTTAATAAAATGGATATAAAAGCCAAGGTTGCTGCCCTTTCCGTAGCTTCAAATTCGCTGCTCGTTATCTTAAAACTTGTTGTAGGCCTTATGATTGGTTCGGTTAGTGTGATTTCAGAGGCCATTCATTCCGGACTAGATTTGGTGGCTGCCTTAATCGCATTTTTCTCGGTTCGTACTTCCTCCTTACCTCCTGATGAACAACACCGTTATGGGCATGGAAAAATAGAAAATGTTTCTGGCACGATTGAAGCAATTTTAATATTTATTGCGGCGATCTGGATTATTGTCGAGGCCGTAGACAAATTAATCGTAGGGGTAGAGGTTTCTACCGTAGGCCCGGGTTTGGTGGTTATGGGCATCTCCGCTGCCCTGAATTTTGGCATATCTAGCTTATTGTTTAGAGTGGCCCGGCAAACCGGTTCCATAGCTCTCGAAGCAGACGCCTTACATTTACGGACCGATGTTTATACTTCAGTCGGGGTATTCGTGGGACTGGGTTTAATTCATTTTACGGGTCTGTCTATCCTCGATCCCCTTATTGCTTTGGGCGTAGCCTTATTGATTATTAAAGCATCCTGGGAATTAACCCGTCGGGCGTTTATGCCGCTGGTTGATGTAGCTTTACCGGCGCAAGATGAGCAAATCATTACCGATATTTTAAGTAGCTATCGGGCTACGGGGGATATTTTGGGTTATCACAAACTGCGTACACGGCAAGCCGGAGCGGACCGGCATGTGGATCTACACATTCTCTTACCAGGCAATCGTGACTTAGTATCGGTACACGATTTAAGTGACGCCATTGAGTTCGATATTCGCGAACAATTAGCTAATACTTCGGTCTTAATTCATATGGAGCCTTGCTGTAAAGAGGCAGAAAAAGATTGCGATAATTGTTGGTTTCGAAAGCAAAATGAACCTGGAGAAGTTCCTTGAAGGCCATCTTATTTGATACAGCGGTAGGTATCTTCCTTGACTTCAATCCACCCTAGTTTAAGTAATCGCCGTAGATGAATATAGACGTTGGCCCTTTCAAAATATAAATTTATGTTAGCTGGTTCAGGATGGGGTCCGTAAATTATCCTTTGCTGGGCGATTTCGTTTAAGGTACGAAAGGTGGAAAGGTAATGCAGCAAACGTTCCTCCCGTTCATAAATTCGGGTTAGATACCTTTCCAGTTTGGCTTGTGGGTCGGTATCCACGATACCTTTATGCGAGCTTATGATCAGTGATGGTTGATAAGATTGAATCAATCGGATCGATTGAATAAATTGATCTACATCACTGGTCAGATTACCGTACCAGGGACCGAATCTAGCTAGATCAATATCTCCGGTATACATGATTCGTTCCTGAGGGAACCAGAAGGCATAGTGTCCGTGGGTGTGACCCGGCGTTGGGATGGCTACAAAGCTAGTTTGTCCCGTTTGAAAATGCTGTCCTGCGGTTAATTCCCGGTCAACCGGAGCTTCCTTCCAGTTTACATAAGCAATAAATTTATCTCCAATATGGCTAGCTTGAAAATACTCGAAGCCGTACCAGGCACGATAATGCTGAACGGAGCGAATACCCGGGGCGTCTTCTGGGGATGCCCACACGGGCACCCCGGGAAAGGCGGTATTCAAAGCCATGTGATCCTCATGGAAGTGGGAGTTAATAATCATGTGGATATTTTTTTTAGACAATTGGCGCCGGTTTTCCTCACCGAAACCGGTATCAATGATGGTTTTGATTTCATCGTCTACCAGCAATCCATGACTATAGGGAAAACGTGCCTTGTCCGGGGCTTCGATAAACTTAATAGGACCAGTTATGGGTATAAGCATAATAATACTCCTTAAAGTTTTTTACGCAATTTTTCGATAAAAAAGGGCATTCACTATAATCTTACACTGAAAATCGAGGGGCGTTCAAGGCATTTTTTGGTTATTTAATTATAATCGATGGAGAATCCCTTAACTTGACAAGCTGGCGGCGCTCCTTTATGATGTATTTATCAAGGGCTGGAGGTGGGCATAATGGTCAATCTGATGCGGAAAGCCTTTTTTTTAGGACTGGGTGGCGTTTCCTTGGTTCGAGAGAAAGCCGAAGAAATCGTGGATGAACTGGTAGCTAAAAAAGATATAGAGCCTACTGAGGCCAAACGGGTGGTTAAAGAACTGATTGAAAAGGGCGAACAAGAGCGCGAGGCCTTGAAGGGATTTATTCAAAAAGAAATTAGTCAGTGGCGATCCGAACTAGGTTTGGTCACCCGTGACGAGATAAAGCACCTGGAAGAGCGCCTCAAAGTACTGGAGGAGCGATTGCAGGCCTCAGAAAAACCGGGAGAAGCAAACCCATAGGATATAATTTATTATCCAGAATTAGAGCCCCTGGCCAATTTGGCCGGGGGTTTTCTTAGATTGAGGTGTTAAACATGCCTCTGGTTAAACGTTATCGACATTTAGGTCGTTACCGGGAAATTGCCAATGTCTTAGCGCGGCATGGATTTGGTTATCTTATCGATCAGGCGGGATTGCGTAATTTGCTACACCGTCGGAGCATAAGGGAGGGTACCGAACGCGAGGAACGTCGGACCGCTCCCCAGAGGATGTTCCAAGCCCTTAATGAACTGGGACCTACCTTTGTTAAGATGGGGCAAATCCTTAGTACTCGTCCCGATTTAATACCTCGAGATTTTATGGATCAATTGGTAAAGTTACAAGATCGGGTTACGCCTTTTTCTTATACTTTGGTACAAGAAATATTTTATGAAGAACAAGAAAAGCCGCTAGATGAATTGTTTAGTGAGTTTGACCCGGAACCAATCGCTTCAGCTTCCATGGCTCAGGTACACCGGGCTCGGTTGCATTCTGGTGAATTAGTGGTAGTAAAGGTACAAAGACCGGATATTCAACGGACGATAGAAATCGATTTAGAGATTCTTTTTGATTTAGCCCGTATGTTGGAGGCTCGTACTGTTTGGGGAAAACACTACGGATTAGTGGATATTGTGGAGGAGTTTAGTCAAACGCTACGGGCGGAACTAGATTTTTCCTTGGAAGGGCGCAATGCGGATCGTTTTCATAAATTGTTTGCGGATGACCCCACCGTAGTAATCCCACAGGTTTATTGGGATTTTTCTAGTCGTCGGATTTTAGTCATCGAATATATTGAGGGCACTAAATTGATGCCAAGTGAACTACGGAAAGCCGGTTATAATCTAGAACGGGTAGCCCAGCATTTGGTTAACGCGATATTGAAGCAGATTTATTATTTTGGTTTTTTTCATGCCGATCCCCATCCGGGTAATTTAGCGGTCTTACCGGGAGAACGAATTGTCTTTATGGATTTTGGTCAGGTCGGTCGCATAGATCAAGCTACCCGTGAAAAAGCCGTAAACTTGGTCTTAGCTATGGTGCGCTACGATGTAGATGGAGTTCTACGCGGGTTATTGGATATCGGGGTCGTCCACCGTAAAATTAATCGATCTGCTTTACGTCGAGATCTGAGCCGGTTACAGCAAAAATACTACGGGTTACCGCTCGCAGAAATTCCGGTAGGCCAAGCTCTGCAAGAACTAATTGATCTTTCTTTTCGCTATGAGATTCGTATTCCAGCTGAATTCGCGCTAGCGATTAAGTGTTTAATCACTAACGAGGGAGTTTTACAGGAATTAGATCCAACTATTAGCTTAATCGAATTAGCTGAACCTTTAGCCCGGGGTATTATCCGGCAGCGTTTAGCTCCTCAGGCGATTCGCAAGACCTTGACCCGTACTGTGCAGGAACTGTGGGATTTTACCCACCGGGTTCCGCGTCAGGTAGAAAATGTTTTAGGTTTACTGGAAGAAGGAGAAATTAAGCTTCAACTGGAACACCAAAATTTGCCCCGATTTTTTGGGCGCCTCAATACGATTGCTAATCGTATTTCTTTAAGTATTTTAATCGCTAGTTTAATTGTCGGCTCTTCTCTAATTGTGAAACAGGTACCAGAATCATTTCTGGCCACCTTACCGATCGCCGAGATCGGGTATCTAGTGGCCGTAGCCATGGGTTTTTGGTTGGTCGTCTCTATTGTACGTTCTGGTAGGTATTAGGATGGAGTATCCATGAAAAATAAAACCCAGATTGTAGGGGGGTACGAATGAAGCAGCAGGTAGCGGTGGAGCCAATTAGTGGGGCCCTAAATAAGCATAAGGTGCAGCCGGTACTCGTATTAGGGGCTGGAATAACCGCAGATTATGCGGCCCAAAGGCTTTCCTCGGCGCATAAGATTGTGCAAATCAAATGGGGACCAGTGGCGGATTTACCCCTGGACTGGCTGCTTAAGCAGGAAGCCTTGGAAAAGGGGCGGATAGAATCTAGTTGGGAGAAAATTAAAGCGGTAGCTTTGCTCGACTGGTCCGGTCAAGTCGGAGAATATATTTTGCGCATACAATTAGAAAACGGGGAAGTAAGAGATCTAAGGGGTAAGGCGGTAGTGATTGCCCTAGATGCTTTACCGGTATCAACGCTAGCATGGGGGTGGCCAGGTCCTGCTAACTCTTCAAGGCCGTTGGAAGAAACCATAACGCTGAGCGATCTAACTACCCGGCTTACGCCAGTCCTTGCTAGTTCCTCGGGTAGACCGGAGCGCGACGGGCTTTCGGTTTGGGCTGCTGGTCATAACGTAGGAATATTACTGGGACCAGGCGGTTTAGAGGCAGCGCCTAACACCTTGCTGGCTATAAAGTGCGCTCTGGTTTTAAAACAACAAGTAGATTGTCGGGTAGGGATTTTTTATGAAGAATTAGCGGTAGGCGCCGGGGCCATCGAAGCTTTATATCAAGAAAGTCGCCAGGCTGGCGTGGAGTTTTATCGTTATACGGAGTTTCCTCAGGTGATAGAGCAGGAGGCCCAGTTGAGGATAATCTATCGAGATCCTTCTTTGCCCGATCATTTTCCCCCCTGGGAGATACCGGTAACCTTGATCGCTACTGCGACTGAATATTATCCTTCCAAAGAAATAGAGACCGTTGCGACTTTAGCGGGATTACCTACTGGTCCGGATGGTTTTTTATTGTCGGATACTCTACACGCATGGGGGGGGCAAACGAACCGGAAAGGAATTTATTGTGTCGGCATGGCTCGTGGTCTACTGAGGCTTATGGATTTACCTGAAGAAGTGGCTGGCGTAGCCGTCGATCTGGGTCAGGGTTCAAGCCGAGAAAAAACCTTACTTTTGGCCCAAGTGGATCCGCTGCTTTGTGAAGTTTGTCTTACTTGTTTCCGTGTTTGTCCGCACCGCGCGATAGAGATAACGGATTGTACAAAAAGATCTTCTCACGGTAAACTATATAAACAAGCTGCTTGGATCCATCCAGAAGCCTGTCAGGGGTGTGGGATTTGTATTGCGGAATGTCCGGCCCAGGCGATCAATGGGGCGGATCCGTTGCAACCGGAATCAAAACTAGACCCAGACTCGGGATGGCATTTTTTCATGCTGGACAACGGAGAACTCTATCAAGCCAGGACAAGAGAGGATTTTTCGGGTAATCAAGGGCCAGTACGGTTAGTGGTTTTAGCCTGTCGTCAGTCCGGGTTTTTAGCGGTCCAAACTTTAACCCGACTATTACCATTTTATAGGCCGCAGCTAAAACTAGGGATATTAGCGGAGATTGCGGTCTACCCAGTAGCCTGTGCCGGCTGGATTGATGATTTAACCGTTTTAAGGTGCTTAGAGGACGGTGCGGATAAGGTACTAATCTGCTCCTGTCATTCCGGAGCCTGCCAGCATCAGTATGGCAACCATCGCGCAAAAAAACGTCTGCGTTTAACAGAACAGTACCTTCAGGAAATAGGTTTAAAGGATCGTCTGGATTTTTATACGCTGGCTGGACAGAACTACCTTCAATGGTTGACGTGGCTGAAAAAGATCATCAACCAGTTGAAAAGTCATTAGTCGCTTCTGAATATCCCTTAGGGTAACCTTTAACGGTATCTTCTCATAGTAAGACAGGAGTTGGGGGGCGGGTAATTTTGATTATTGCAGAAAGAAAATCGATTACGGATATTTGGCAGATGATTGAACCCTTTAAACGGATAGCCCTCATCGGTTGTCGAGGTTGCGTGACCGTATGTATGGCCGGGGGAGCGAAAGAAGTAGCGGTTTTAGCGGCTGCTTTACGGCTAGCCGCGCATGAGCGGGGTCGGGAGCTGGTCGTCTTTGAGGAGATGGTAGAGCGCCAGTGTGAATATGAATTTATTCGTCCCTTGCAACGTTCTTATCCACAGGAGCAGGCTGTAGAAGGGCTGGTTTCTTTAGCCTGTGGCATTGGGGTTCAGGCTTTAGCCGAGTGCTTTCCTCATCTCCCGGTATTACCCGGGTTGAATACTAGTTTTTTAGGGATGCCGGAGCGAAGTGGGGTATGGGTAGAACGTTGTCACGCTTGTGGTCAATGTATTTTAGATAGTACGGGAGCTATCTGTCCAATTGCTCGCTGCGCCAAAAATTTACTCAATGGTCCTTGTGGGGGATCACAGGAAGGCATGTGTGAAATCGGGAATGGGGTAGAATGTGCCTGGCATTTAATCTATGAACGGCTAGCCCGCCTGAATCGTTTAGATAGTTTGCAAAGCTTAGCTTTACCGAAAAATTGGGCGAAAGATCGAGACGGTGGACCTCGCCGGTTGATTCGGGAAGATTGGGAGGATGAGGTGTAGATATGAAATCGGGGAGTAATTTAGAAAAAGTACTAAAGGCCGGTCATTTTGCGGTTTGTACGGAAATTGGTCCTCCCAAAAGCTGTGATGCTGAGGTGATCAAGCGACACAGTGAGACCTTAAACGGCTACGCAGACGCTTACAACGTAACGGATAATCAAACCGCCATTGTTCGTTTATCTAGTTTAGCGGCTAGCAGCATTTTGGTAACCCAGGGGTTAGATCCGGTATTGCAAATGACCTGCCGGGATCGAAATCGTATCGGTTTACAGTCAGATTTGCTAGGGGCGGCGGCGCTCGGAATTAAGAATGTCTTATGTTTAACCGGGGATCATCAAAGTTTTGGGAATCATCCGGAGGCCAAGAACGTTTATGATTTAGATTCTATTCAATTAATTCATACGGTACGTCAGATGCGGGATGAAGGCCGCTTTCTCTGTGGAGAGGAAATGAAGGTCCGTCCCGCCATGTTTATTGGTTGTGTAGCCAATCCTTTTGCCGATCCTTTTGAATTTCGAGCCATACGCTTAGAGAAGAAAGTTGCAGCCGGGGCCGATTTTGTTCAGACCCAGGCGATCTTAGATATGGAAAGATTTGAGCGCTTTATGGAAAAGGTAAGAGAAAGGGGCCTCCATGAGCGTACTTATATTCTAGCCGGTTTAATGCCGATTAAATCAGCTCGCATGGCCCGGTATATGCAAAAAAATGTCGCGGGCATGATGGTTTCCGAAGAAATTTGCCAGCGGTTGGAAAAGGCTGAGGAGGTTAAAGCGGAAGCCGTCGAGTTAGTAGTAGAACAAATTCATCAAGTGCGGCAAATTAAAGGCGTGGCCGGCGTACATTTAATGGCGGTAGCCTGGGAAGAAATTATCCCGATGATCGTCCAAAAGGCCGGTTTGTATCCTCGACCCGAGTGTGACGAAAGCTAACGGCAAAAGTATATTAAAAGGGAGTAAAAGGGACTAAATGGAATATCAAGTACTTGTTGCCGGGGGAGGAACGGCGGGAATGGCCGCCTCTCTGGAACTGGCTCGCATGGGGTATCAAGTATTATTAATTGAAAAGAAAGAAGAGCTAGGGGGACAGGCGCTGCACTTAGCCTGTGTGGCGACTGATCAATGTCAAAAGTGTGGAGCTTGTCTGCCGCTCCAACTGAAAAACGAGGTGATTAATCAGCCTGGCCTAACTGTACGTACTGGTCATGAAGTTCGGGAGATTACGGTTCAAGGGGAGCAGCAAGGAGATCATGAAGCCGGACCTGGCCGGGGACGCCGGCAGTATACGGTACAGGTCCAATCAGCCGGGTCTAATTCGGATAAGGAGGAGTCAGAATTTTCGCTTACTGCTTACCAGGTAGAAGCGGTAATTATTGCTACCGGTTTTAAGGTCTTTCCCGCGGAGTTACGTGGGGAATTTGGTTACGGCCGTTATGCTGGAGTAGTTTCTAGTTTAGACTTGGAGCAGGTGTGGCTAAAGCACAGCACCTTGTCCGCTGTCTATGGACAATTACAGCGCGTAGCTTTTATTCAGTGTGTAGGGAGCCGAGATCGTCGGGCGGGAAATCCTTACTGTTCGAAAGTCTGCTGTAGTTACGCGTTACGGATGGCCCAGCGCATGAAGTGGGAATTTCCAGAAATAGAGATTAATCTTTTTTATATGAATTTTCAGGAGCAGCAGCGCCTTTTACCTCCAGAAATGGTCCTGCAAGCCACCCCGCCAGGAATAAAAAGAATACGGAGTATCCCGGCCCGAGTCTATCAATATCCGGGACAAAAAGTAGTACTTGACTGGGAACTTCCTGCATCTGGTAAACAGCAAAGTAATGAATATGACCTAGTAGTCTTGTCGGTAGGGATAACGGCCGGCGATTTTAATCACCGGGTAAGTCAGCAATTAGGCTTAAACTTGGATGCCGGAGGATTTTTAGAAACAATCAGTCCGGAGGATCGATCCGGCCGGGAATGGATGCCGGGCGTTTTTTCAGCAGGGACCTGTAGGGGCCCGGCTGATCTACCAACTACCTTAAAACAGGGGAAACAGGTGGCGAACCAAGTTAATAATTATCTAAAATTCAACCTGCGAAAGGTGTAGTTTAATGCTGTAAAAAGAGGGTTATTTTTTAACATCTCTGGAATAATTATCTAATATATAAAGGTACCGGCAGGTGAGAAATATGGATACCTTAGAACAGCGCCAGAAGGAAAAAGAAATTCTGGAGAAAGCGGATAACCTAATTAACAGCTTAATTACCAGTAGATCGATTGATGGGGAACAGCAGCGTTGGGAATGGAATGTAAGCGTAGTTAAAGAATTAATGGCCCTATTTATGGAGGTATTTCCTGAGGCCATCAATTATTTAGAGGTAGCGGTACGCGAGATGCTTAGACAAAAATTAGCCGACCCAGTCGTGTGGAGTAATTTTCCGGACTTGTCCGCTAACCTAGAGGAAATAATTATGGAAGGGATTCGGCAGTATCGGGGAGAGAATGACCTTTTGCCTTTTGAGCCGACTGAAGCAGTGGCAGTTGAACTCCCGCCACCACTACCGATGCTACCGGCCAACGGGGTACCGGCCAATAGGGTTAATGGATGGCCAGAATTACCCGTGGAGAAGGAGGAAATATCGGCGTCAGCGCCACCAGCCCCAGTTGTAATAACGGCGCCATCGATGGATCCCCTAGAATGGTCCTTATCCGTTTTGTTTCCTGAGTGCAAGATGATTCCCAATTACACCAAAGATGGACGGTCCGTACTTTGGTATTTGCCGCAAGCACGGTTAGCCTTTGATTGGGAAAAGCCGGCTAGGGGCTCGTCCCGTCGAAATCGACTTTTCTGGAAACAACATCAAATATCCTTGGTAATTTTGTCTCCAGAACAAGCAACTAACCATCGGGCCGTGCAGCGGCAGATTTGGCGACAGGCTCCTTCGTTTTAGGAAAAAGGACAATCCGGTAATTGACTTCGGTTAATTCCAGTGCTAAAATTTTTATAGAAAAATTAAAAGGTTTAAGCAATGACCGGGAAAAAACTGTATGCAACCTCTGTTTAGAGAGTCGGTGACGGTGGAAGACCGATCAGAGGGAACAGGGAAAGCCCCCCGGAAGCTGGCGGTCGAAAGGTTGCCTGGGATTAACCAAGTAGGTCCGCCCGGTCCCTCCGTTATCCGGGATGATTGAGGTGGGCCTATGCCAATTAGGGTGGTACCGCGAGATAGTCTCTCGTCCCTTTATAAAGGAGAGAGGCTTTTTTATTTGTACAGAAATATTTTTACTTTCTGATTGGTTAATAATTTGACGCCGATTCATTATGATTTACGTTATTTGTTTTAAAATTTCATTATCTTTTTTGGTAAAGGAGGGTTCGCTTTTGCGCGAAATACTAGAATTGCTGGAACAGGATGGCCGGATTCGCCCGGAGGAAATTGCGGTCCGTTTGGATCTAGACCCGGGAGAGGTTAAGCGGGTATTGCGGCAATTAGAAAAAGAAAAGGTGGTATTGGGGTATAAAACCCTGGTTAATTGGGATCGGGTTGGGGGTAATGGGGTAACCGCGGTAATTGAGGTTCGGGTTATTCCCGAACGAGAAGTAGGTTTTGAAAAGGTGGCTGAACGCATTTATCGCTTCCCTCAAGTAAAAAGTGTATACTTGATGTCGGGTACTTATGATCTTTTAGTAACTATTGAAGGAAAAAACATGAAGGAAGTAGCCTTTTTTGTTGCGGAAAAATTAGCGACTCTGGAGCATGTCCAGGGGACCACGACCCATTTTGTCTTAAAAAAGTATAAACAAGATGGCGTAATTTTTGAAAATAACGAAGAGGACTTCAGATTGGTGGTGACCCCATGACCGGGCACGGGGGTGGTAATGTGGCTAAAAAAGATAGTTTTTTGCCGAAGCTTATATCTCGGGGATCCGACCAGAAGCCGGTTGGTTCGACAAAAATTTGGGACCCGGCGGCCTGTATTTCACCAGTAGTTCAAGCCCTTCCGCCTTCGGGGATTCGTAAGTTTTTCGATTTAGTATCCCAGACCGAGGGCGTAATATCTTTAGGAATTGGCGAACCGGACTTTGTTACTCCCTGGCATATCCGGGAGGCTTCCGTTTATTACCTGGAGAAGGGTCATACTAGTTATACTTCTAACTGGGGCATGCCTGAATTACGGGAAGAAATAGCTCGTTACCTTTATCGACGTTTTAATCTTGACTATGCACCGGAAAATGAGATTCTGGTCACAGTAGGCGTTAGTGAAGCTGTTGATCTCGCTTTTCGTACGGTACTTAATCCGGGGGATGAGGTTTTGATTCCCGAACCTTGTTTTGTTTCTTATCGTCCGTGTGCGATATTGGCCGGAGGGGTTCCAGTGGGCGTGCCTACTCGGGCTGAAGATGAATTTCGGCTGACGGCCGACGCTTTACGGGCTGCCTTGACGCCGCGGAGCAAGGTTTTGGTACTCGCTTTTCCCAGTAATCCGACCGGGGCGGTTATGCGGCAGGAAGACCTGGAGCCGATTGCGCAAGTAGTAAATGAGCATAACTTGCTAGTGATATCGGATGAGATTTATGCGGAGTTGACCTATGAAGGACAGCACGTTTCTATCGCCAGCCTAGAGGGTATGTTTGACCGTACCCTGGTAATGAACGGATTTTCTAAGGCCTTTGCAATGACCGGCTGGCGTTTGGGTTATACGGCTGGCCCGAAGCCAATTATCGAAGCGATGTGTAAAATTCATCAGTATGCTATTATGTGTGCTCCCACGCAAGCCCAACGGGCCGGCATTGAGGCCTTGCGTCGGGGCGAACCGGAAATGCAAAAAATGATCCGCTCTTATGACCAAAGACGCCGGATGATGCTCCGTGGTTTTCGTAGTCTGGGATTAAACTGTTTTGAGCCTCAAGGTGCCTTTTATATGTTCCCGTCCATTCAACAGACCGGCCTTACCAGTGAGGAATTTGCGGAAAGGTTATTAATGGAGGAAAAAGTAGCGGTAGTACCCGGGAGTGCTTTCGGACAAGTTGGGGAAGGATTTATTCGGTGTTGTTATGCCGCTGCCCCCCGCGATATTGAAGAAGCTTTAGAGAGAATAAGGTGTTTTGTTTCTCGATTGTTGTAATGGTAAAAATTAATTATAAAGGAAATTAGTCGAAAAAAGCAATAAACTAGCATAAAATTCTTGTTAATCCTCTTTCGTTTTAGGCAGGATTTGTGTTTTCCAGCGTCGAAATAATCACCCGGCCTCAACCAAAAATGGCGGCAGAACCGCCTTTTTTGATTTACGTAAAGCTAAAATCGGTAATCTTAGCTAAAGATGAAGTCTGCTGGTTTAAACTACCTGCTAAGGAGGATCAAGTATGAATAGTTTAAGTTTATCCGAGATCCAAATACTTAACCAGTATGCGATCTTGCCCCCAGATAGCCGGCGGCAACTACAATCTTATCTGAGTTATTTGGTAGTTCAGCAGTGTCGATATGAACTTTATTCTCAGTTGATAAATAATCCTTGGTTTTTTAATAACTTACAGAGTTTGTATCTACTGTCCGAGTCAACGGATTCTTATTGTGCTGAATCTATGGAACGAGTACGTAGAATCAAAAATATTTGCCTAGGGGTATATGAACATTTTTACGACAAATACGCTCCGCTTTTAGAAAATTTCGAGGTGTTTGACGGAGTTTTAGAAGGGGTTTTTTTGGGACTAAACCATATTTATGAAGCCGCCCGTAACGGGAATTTAGAAAGAACCCGATTGGAAGTAATTGAAATGTTCGAGACCTATAAAAGTTTAACCCAGGGGGATAACCGAGGCAATAAAATACGGGCCATGTAGCAGCTATTTACCATTTTAAGGAGGCAACAGACGTGAAAGTACAGTTCTTAGGCGCAACCCGTACTGTAACTGGTTCTTGTTATCTGATTGAGACGCAAAAGTCCCGGTTTTTAATTGACTGTGGAATGTTTCAAGGCTCAAAGGCTCTTAAGGAAAGAAACTACGCTAGTTTTTTATTTGACCCGGCTCAAATTGATTTTGTGTTGCTCACCCACGCGCATATTGATCATTCTGGGATGATTCCTAAATTATACCGTTACGGCTTTAGAGGGCCAATCTATTGTACAGCCGCTACTGCTGATTTATGTGGGATAATGTTGCCGGACAGCGCTCATATTCAAGAGATGGAGGTAGAACGGAAGAACCGAAAATTTAAGCGGGCGGGTAAACCCTTAATCACGCCTATTTATAAAGTTGAAGATGCCGAAGGTTGCTTACAGCAGTTTCGTAGGATTAGTTATGGTGAAACCCTGACTATTTCTCCAGAAATAACCGTGCGATTCCAGGATGCCGGACATATCTTAGGTTCTTCTTTAATCGAAATCTGGATCCACGAGCAGGACCAGGAGACGAAACTAGTTTTTAGCGGTGATGTAGGTAACTATAACCGACCTTTAATGAAGGACCCAACGATTATAGAAAGTGCTGATTATCTATTTTTAGAATGTACTTATGGGGATCGCATGCATAAAGAAAAACACAATAACGAGGAAGAGTTTCGCAATATTATTGTAAACACCCTGGGACGAGGGGGGAATGTAGTTATCCCCGCCTTTGCGGTAGAGAGAACTCAGGATTTAATTTATACTTTGAGTACTTTCGTAAGGGAAAAGTCGATACCTCCGGTACCGATTATTATTGATAGTCCTTTGGCTATACGCGCTACTGAAGTATTTCGTCGGCACCTGGTAGAAATGAATGGCGAAACGCAAGATATGATTAATAGCGGGCATAACCCCTTTGAAATACCTGGTTTAACCTACTCGATGTCCGCAGAAGAATCACGGGCTTTAAATGATCTTAAAGGGGGAGCAATTATTATCTCCGCCAGCGGTATGGCCGATGCCGGACGGATTAAACATCACTTAAAGCACAACTTGTGGCGTCCACAGTCTTCTGTGGTATTCGTAGGTTATCAAGCCGAAGGAACGCTTGGACGCCGTTTATTAGATGGGGAAAAAATGGTACGGATACACGGTGAAGAGGTAATGGTCCAAGCTGAAATCTGTAACCTAGAAGGTTTCTCCGGTCATTCGGATAGGGAAAATCTATTGCGCTGGGTAAAACGTTTTCGGGTAGGGCCGGGCTGTATTTTTTTAGTCCACGGAGAAGAAGCGGCCTGTGAGGAGCTAGCCCAGAGGATTACGCAGGACACGAAAATACCAACCTATATCCCTAATTGGCTGGAAGTAAAAGAGTTGTTGCCCGTGACTATCCGCTTAGGCGCGTCACCATCCTTAGAGGCTGCGGCCGCGAAGGAAGAAGATCTAGCCGTTCAAGTCGAGCGTTCTTACTTCCAACTGCGGATGTTATTACGAGAAATGGTAGAAAAAGAGATGGATGATCGGAATTACGAATGGCTGCTTACCCAACTCAAAGAATTAGAAAAACAAGTGTATGCCACGGGTAGTCTGGGGGGACCTGAACTAATATAATATCTTTAAGGTCTAATTTCTATGCTTAACATTCAATATGCTAAAAAACCAGGGGATGCTTCAACGGCAAGCTTTTTTAAGGACCTTGGTCAAACTAGGAAAAATCCCGACCGGATGTTATAATGAGCCTGGCTCATTTTTAGGAAAGGGTTGGTTGGGTTGGCAAACCGAATTAATCTAATTGCGCAATTTGGTCGGGATTCATTTACGCAGGGTTATACTAGTATTCCTAATCTGTTATTACGCACCTATAAGAGTATTGGCCTAACGGATATAGAATTAGTGGTCTTATTTCACCTGGTTTATTTTAGATTGGCGGAAAAAAATAGTTTTCCTACTCTAGAAAAGTTTGCTCATCTAATGAGCACGCCAGTCGAAGAAATCGAAAGCTGTTTAAATCAGCTTATGGAAAAAAAGATTATCTCCATTGATAAACGAATCGATCTGGATACGTTAGAATTCATAGAAATTTATAATCTAGAGGGACTCTTTGATAAACTATCCGAGGTTTGGGCCATCGAAAGAAATAATGATTTTGAGGAACAGCAACGCGCGTTAAAACGCAAACAGGAAAAAAGTTTCACCGCTAATCTAGACCATAGTAGAACGGTCAAAGGGGCTAATATTAATACGATTTCGGAAACTACGGCGATGGTTTACAATGCTTTTGAAAGTGAGTTTGGTCGACCCCTAAGCCCGATGGAAGGCGAGTTAATCTTTAGTTGGTGTGATCAGTTTCCCGTTGAACTAGTGATTGAAGCTTTACGGATTTCGGTTATTCAGGGGACTTGCAATTTACGGTATATTGAACGGATTTTACAGGATTGGGAACGTAAAAATATTCATAGTATACGGCAAGTACGTGAATTAGAAGAGGCCTACACG
>JAAYQE010000118.1 GCA_012519455.1 Syntrophomonadaceae bacterium | reverse complement strand
TAATCGCCCCATCGTATAGCATTAGTAATAGTTTTTCTGGGCTAGAAGTCTGTACCGCAGTTTGCCGGTATTGACTGTAAGCGTTTGCGCCATTCACTGCCCCAACCCCTTTCCATGTCCTAATCCTAAAGTCCTATCTTTATGGTATATTTTAACAAATGATCTAAAACCGACTGGTTATGGCAGAAAACTTATACTAAACCTTCTTATCTAAAAACCAGCCAATCATATTCTGAATACGATTTACCAACTCCATTACTTCATCCGGCGGAATTTTCTTTATTATTTTGTTTTCCTTATCTACAATCTCCACCTGCATCTGATTCACTTCTTCGTGAACGATAAAACTTAAGCGGTGCGGTAATCCCTCCAAGGCCTTATTTAGCAGCTCAATAGCAGCATTCAACTGCTCCAGGGTAGGTTTTCTCTTTTCTTTTTCCGTATTATCCGCTTGAGTAGCCTGAACTGGTTCAGTTGGGAAATTACCCGATAAAGGCCTTTGATTATAGGACCTGTTCACCTCTACGGGCCTATTAACGGCTGGATAGGTAGTACCATCCTGAATCCGCATAGAATCAGCTCCATCCCCTATTTTTTATAATCAATAAACCGGCTTTCCGTACCAATTCCCGCTCCATAGCTTTGATACACTAACGCGGTTTTATTAGCCGCTCTTACCTTCTGGACCTGAGCGCCCAGCGTGGTCCATTTAGTATGGATGAGTTTTTGGGTTAGTTCATCCTGCCGATCTATTTCCCCCATTATCTTAAGAAGATCCTCAAATATAGCGTTAAATTGCTTTCGTTCTGGCTCGGAGATTTGTCCTCGAAAAACCTCCAGAGAAAAATCTTTAATCCCTAAACGATGCCTTAACGCAGACTGTAACCGCTCGACCTCTATATTGAGGTTATCGATTTGTTCAATCAAATTTTGCCGCTGAGCCAGGAATTGTTCCAGTACTTCCACCTTAATCTCCACGTCGGCTTTTTCGACTAGTTCACGCTGCTGTAAAGCAAAATGCAGCATTTGCTTAAACAATTTTTTCTGTTGGGTTAAATTAAGCCTATAAGCGGCTATAGCTTCTTGCATATTTTTAACCTTCTAACTTTATTTACCTACTATAAGATGAGTCCTTATTGTGATGTATTATTATTCATATTCGTCATAGCCGCAAGCAGCATTTGTAACCATTGGCTTTGCTGGTTAGCCCGATTCATATAACTCTCTAGATTAGTAAACTGTTTCCACAACCGCTGCTGTTCCATCTCGATTCGGTTCTCAAAAGCGTCGATGTGATTACTGAGATACCCAATCTCACGATCAATATCTCCAGCGGTTTTAATCTTTTGCTGTAAAACGCCCCCTACTTGCGTGTAATTTTTACACAAGTTTTCCATTTTACGGGCTACGCCCATTAATGAATACGCGGTTGGCCCATAATAAGAACCGGGGGTTAGGCCCAGGATGGAATTAAATAAATTACCCTGCAAATCAGCAAGATCAATGATACTTTCCCCTTGGGGATTATCTTCGGTATTGATGGTAGATACGATTTGCATTTTATTAGCTGCATTAAGAGAGAAGACTAGCTCGTTTAGCCCGGCTTTACTTAAAGCATTATTAAATTCTAAAGCCAATTCACTTCCCGTATAAGTTTTGGCGGCCAAAGTAAGCTCCGTATAAGTGGTACCATTACCAATGCGTACTTTAGCTTCCGTATCTAAAGTAACCTCAGAAGCATCCACAGTACCGGCTGCGGTTACCGTGGCATCGGTCAACTGGGTAAACAACTTAGCCATTTCATCTGGATTAGATTCCAGTAAATTCATAAAGGTGGTGTTGTTTTTTAAGGCTTCCTCAATTTCGCTTTCATTGGTAGAGGTGGTTAAAATCATCCCATGGAGATTGGTCCCCCAGGTAGTTCCTATATCACCGGTGCGAAGGCCTATTTGCCACAAGGAATTATAATGACTATCTACGCCGGCCACCTCTGCACTCAACATACGGCGCAGCTCATTATGTAAAGTTTTAACCGAGCGATCCTGGCGTAAGGCCTCTTTACGGCGCAAAGCCTCACGATTAGCGTTATACTCCTCAATCTCAATTAAACTCATGGTATTCATTTTTTCTATAGTTAACTCCGGCATTTGTTTTTCCCGTTCTTCTTTGGTCAGGGGTAATGGACTAGCCATTTCTACGGTTTTATTGTATTCCACAATAAAAGTCTTAACCATATTTAATACTTGATCTGTATTAGCCGTTATATTTAAAGCTACGGGCGCGCTCGAAGGCGCTTGCAGGGAATGCAAAGTCATGGACACGCCTGTAAGCACATCGGTTACGGTGTTACTCTTCCGGTTATAATTAACTCCATCGACCTGAAACATGGCTCTTTGACCCGGTTGACCTAATTGGGTAGGTATATTTAAAACCGTAGGGGTACCATCGGTTTCAATGTTCGGGGGATAAACCAGTTTAGTAGCATAAAAAAAGTTACTCGTATCCAAGGCCGAGCCCAGGGTAATCACATCCCGGCTGTTATCATCTGCAGCACTAACCAAACTAAAAGTATCCGTACTAGCGTTATAACTGGCCACCACCCCGGCCGCTGAACTATTAATCTTATTAATTATATCGTTTAGTGAATCAGAACTGGTGTTAATATAAATCGGTATGTCGTTGATGGTTATAATTCCCGAGGTAGGGGTAATGGAAAAACTAGCCGTAGATAAAGGCTTAGTCGCATCCACAGTCCCATGATCCGCACCCGCAATAAACTCGGCTTCAGGATCCTTAAAGCCAGCCATAGTTAAAAAATCACTAGTATCTGTTTTTTCCCCTAGGGTAATCGTTTGATCCGCACCTGGTTTATTAGCCGTCAAAACGAAGCGATCATTCGTAGTATCGTAGGTGCAGGTAACTCCAGCTCCACTAGCATTAATTTTGGCCATAATCTCATTAACCGTGGTACTCGTGTAATCGGAAATAGTAATCTGTTTACCATTGATCGTAAAGGTCCCATTAGTCGCCGTACTCGGGGCGGTCCTAAAACCGGCGGTTGATAAAGAATTGGTCACCGTAAGGGTACTAGTAGCAATATCACTGGCACTAACATACATGGCACTGCTAGCGGTGGTGGTATTCAGTTCGTTACCCGAAGCAGTATTAATAATAGCCGTACCCGCCGTTAAACCGCTTGTAGCACTAATAGTAACCCCGCTAAGCAACGGCCCGCCCCCGTCTAGCGTATGTCCCCCCTGGAATGGGGGTGGGTAACCGTTGATCGCCCAGAGTAAACCGTTCATCGTGGAAGCAGTCCCGGCCATGGTGGTATCCTCCACCGTTTTGGTAATGGGCGCCCCGTAGGTTGGGGTAAAAACATCCACCACTTTAGCATTAGTCCCTTCGGTCGTCTTGGCTCCGGTTCCCGAGGTTAGCTTAAGCGCCGCACTAGGGGTGCCCGTTTTATCAACATTAACGGTAATGTTATTACTGGAACCAGCTACACTATTAGTTACTACTATTTTTTTAGACGCCGTATCCCAACTAACGGTAACCGTACCGCTCCCAAAAACATTATTAATATCGGTTTGCAGATTACTGGCTAGGGAAGCCATCTCCGTATCGTTAGTAAGATCGTATTCCCCGCTGTTTCCCCCGGCCTGGGTAACCGTTAAAGCGACATCTTGAGTAAGTTTATCATTTATGGAAAGATTAAGGGTATCCCCGGCCGCGATCGTTATATTACCGGTATGGGCTCCACTCGTTAATTTACCGACGGTGGCATTAGTAAAAGTAAGTTTATGCTCTCCCCCGGCGGGATCAGTGCCGGCTACGGTGGTAATATTGGCCGGTGTACCCAACCCTAAAGCCGCAGCTGCCGTGGAAGTGCTATGTACCGAGATATTATAATTGGCGCCATCAAAATTGCTGATTAAATAAATTTGATCTTGGTTCGGCAAGGTATTATCCTTTACCCGGGCCACGACATAGGTAACATTACTGGTGCCTTTAGCCTGATTAAGGGCATCATTAAGCTTTAATTCCAAATCCGTGGCTACCGTCTCCAGCGAAGTACTGTTTGCCGTCGCATTATTTAAGGTAAGATTAACCGTGGTATCGTTAAATGTAACCGTTAAATTATTACTTCCAGCTTTGATATTGCTGCCAATGGTGCCGGCCGTAGTCCCTTCACAGCCTTCACCTATTAAATACATCGGGGTTGCGGTTAAAGCTCCACTAATCCCATCCAGGCCGGCGGTATTAGCGGGACTGGCGGAAAGGCGCGGGGTGAAAACATTACTCGTTGCCCGGGCCGCTTGGGCTAATTGATTAACTTTAACGAAATGTTGCCCGGCACTGGCTGAACTTTGCACCGTAGCCGTAATAATATCGGTATTAGATGAAGTAATCGCTTTAGTTTTAAAACTGGTATCTAAGCGCAAATCAAACATTGACTTTTGTAAAGCTAAAATCTGGGTATTAAATAAGCGTAAAGTTTCTTTCCTAAATTCTAACTCCGCTTTTTTATTCCTTAACGATTTTAATTGTATTTCTCGAGCTTCCGTTATTTTGGCAATAATCGATTCTGTATCCATACCCGTGGCCAAACCCTGAAGTGCCAAGGGATTTATACCGCTAATAGCCAACGCTTATCGCTCCCTCCAGCCATAATTACTCCTTCAATCAAGAGTAAATCTCACTATTATGTATATCGACTAAATGATTACCAAGCTTTACAACCTTAAGAAAGAATGAGCGGGTGTAGCTGCCGGTTTAACTCCGCCTGCCATTCGAGATAAGCCGGGGTTAAGTTTATGCGCAGGATACTCATCGCTTCCAGGCTCTGATTTTGCTCATAGGCCGTTACCAAGGTGTCCAGGGCGCGATTAAGTTCATCCGTCAAAGGCACCAAACTATCGGCTAATTCGTCTTCCATCATTGGCTGCAAGGCCCCGACCATACTATTAATGCCGCTAACCACATCATTCAACATCTCGAAAGTTTGTATAAAATCCCCTTTATCTAACCGGGCTTGTACATAGCGCAATCCTTCTAATACCGTATCCGATAATTCTAAAACCCGCCGGATAATATCCAAATATTTTTCCACGCAACATTCCTCATTTCTGGTCTTCCTTGTTTATTCCTAATCTTCCTAGTCATTTTCTTTATCGTAAGATCTGCACAAAAAGTTTAAAAAACCGAGCCAAGCCGGTTTTTCAATGGATTCTTCTTCCTATTTAGGTTCAATCCCTAATTTCTCAAAAAACCTAAGGGTCCCCTCGATAGTAAAATTGGATAATGCCCTATGGGCAAATTGCGGATTTCTCTCCAGGATCGTGACCTCCGCACCAATTCTTCGGGCTGAAATAGCCGCTATCATTCCAGCTGCCCCTCCCCCGGCTACAATAACCTGCTTCTTTATCTTCATCTACGCTACTTGATATTTATTTGGACTTTGAGTAGCTTCCTTTCGTTATATTGGTTTTACTTACAAGGAGTGTAAAATATTACGTGTAATTGGTTTATTTACCTTAGGGGTTTGGGGCAGAGCCCCCATACTAGATTCCTGTCATATTACATCCATAATTTTGAACCTATCATCAAAGATTATCGATAGCAGGTAGAAAGCCCCATGACTGGTATTCATTATTACCAGTTGCCATTGCTTTGATATTCTGAATCAGCAAAGCCCCCCCATCCATCAACGAATATAATTAAACCGGTATTTTCATCTATCCTTTCTGGAAGTTCAAGATGGGCTTCGAGCGGTTTCCTTTCCCAACCAAGCTCAATATCAGGATGTGCAGTAAAGCTAATATTGTATTTCTTACTCACTCGTTTATGCCTTCCCTTCTCTTATCCTAGTTTTAAACGTGCTATTCCATACAAATACTGTTTATATTCCGAGTTTCTTTTTCGGCTTCCTTCAGACTCCAGCGTCACCTATAACGCCTTTACTTACAAGTTGTCTTCCCGCTGGTTAAGCAACAGATTTCTTTCAACTCATTGGTGACTATTAGGTGGCTCACTTTTTAACGATCACCACGGCTTTAAATATTGGTAAGCCCACCGCGATTCCCGTATCCCTAGCAGAAACTCGATAAACGCTAAGGTTACTCCTCAGCATTCCCTATCCATCTAGCAAGAAAGAATTATTAATAGTTTTTCTAAAATTAAACCGGTAAAAACCGTTTATGCAAAATTATTTTTATCCCCCAATGATATCTGATATCACATGTGTTTTTTACATGTTTTTTGGTACCATTTTTTTACTTCATTATAAAATATATTACCTTCTGTACGAATATTCTCATTAACCTTTTTATACTGATTTTTAATAATATCTAAATCATCCAGTGTATTCTCAATTTTCTGACCCAATATTTTTCTGAATCCATTTTTATTTACTTCAACAACTCTATCTAATAATCCGATTTCCTTATATAAATCAAGTATTTTTTTATAGCTACATAAAGCTATCGTTGGTATATTTTGAGCAATTGAACAAACATTGCTATGAAATCTCATGCCCATAACAATATCGCATTCCTTATATAAACCAAATATATATTCTTCCGATCCTGCTCCTGTAAGGCAAGGTGAAACTACAATTCTTGTTCTTCTAAATCTATCATCAATCGCGTCTAGTACTTCATAAATCGCTAGTAAGTCACTAAATATATGTGGAAAAAAAATAATTTGATAATTATTTTGATTACTTAGAAAATTATTAATCTCTTCTGCAAACTCATTTATAAATTCTTCATAGGAAATATTACCTTCAATTTCTTTATTAAACCGAATATCTTTCATGTCAGAAACAACATTTATGCCAATGGATTTTAAATTTTTACTTAGCTCCGGAAATTCAAAATCCATTGGCATAAATGTTGTTTCTGAC
>JAAYQE010000117.1 GCA_012519455.1 Syntrophomonadaceae bacterium | reverse complement strand
TCTTCTAAAAAAAATAAAATGCCGGACCCGTAAGTCCGGCATATCTACTGCCAGCTTCTCGGCTCATCTAAGCTCGCTTTCTTCAACTAACCGGCAGGTACCGGCGAAGAAAGCCCCTATGCTCATCTCTTCTAAACTCGGCTCATATTAAATATTCATTTAGTTATATGTGTAATTGTGTATGTATATATATGCTTTAAAATCTAACTAATTCACTAAACTTTCCCTAGGCTCATCAAATCTCATCTTAATTCTATGCTTATCTAGATCGAAGGTCAAGGGGTAAACGAAAAATTACATCCATCGTATCCGTAACAATTGCCCTAATAAATAGCCCAAAGCAGATAAGAATAAAATTACGTAAAACTTACGGGAGGGTTGTAAAAACCAGTTTGGGATATTATCCATATCAGCACCCCCTGACTAATTAACGTGAGTGAACGAAAAAAAGCTATCTCGAAAAAGATAGCCGGTTTTACACTTACAGCTTCTTCTTCGGTAGCCCAGCCGTCATGCATCCTATGCAACAGACCTGTTAGCTTTGCGTCCCCGTCTTTCAACGGGTTTGCCTTTAAAACGGAAGAAATTAATTATGTATTCCTGTTTAGGACTATTGTTCGACAAAAAAAGAAAAAGTCCTGCTTTAATTGTAGGACTTTAGTCTTATTTTGGAATAAATTTTTTCCAGCCCCTCACTCCTCACCCCTCACCTTCAAAGTTTGGGTTAAAAAGTTACCTAATTCCTGCTCAAATTGCGGAGTGAGATTCCACATGACCGGGTGGTCGCCCCCGCGGAAGATCTTAACAATGGCGTAGGGGATAAGTTGGCCCATTTCCTTGTTCTGACCCGATAATTGATAAATATCACCGGTACAGGCCATAAGTAAAGTAGGACACTTAATCTCGGATAACTGGGCTTGACAGAGGTCGATTTTTTGTTCGGCTAAAGCGCGCAGCAGGTTCGTACGGGCCTCGCTTAATGGCTCTGCCTTATCCCCATGGGCCTCCTCCCAGAGCTGTTGCCAAGCTGGGGGAGGGGCGTTATCCGGATCCGCGTCAGCCTCTAACATTGCCTCCGTAACATAATACCCGGCGCTATCAGCTACTACGGCTAGGACCCGCTCTGGATATTTAATGGCCAGATTAAGGGCAATTGTCCCTCCTTCACCCACCCCAAGCACTACGACTTGCGATATCTTTAAATGGTCTAATAAAGCTACTGCATCCTCCGCATTCTTTTGGAAAAAATCTAGCCTTAAGGCTTTCTGGGGGCTAGATTTACCGAATCCATGTTGGTCAAAGACAATCACCTGATATTGCTGCTCGGCTAACCATTGACCTAATCTCCAGGTGGCGGAATGATTCATAAATAAAGCGCTGCCCGTGGCGTTATGTAATAATAATATGGGGAAACCTCTCCCCCAAGTCTGGTAAAAAAGACGGTAATCGTCTCTTTCGAGATACCCTTCTTCCTGACGCATTGACGCTTCACTCCTTTAAACTAGTGCGCTGCTCTCTCCTTACCGCCTGGTCTTATCTTTTTTTGATCTTTTAGCTCAAAAATAAAGGCGACCGGCTCGCTCCTTATAGCCTAGTCCCATCTTCGGACAATAGCTTCTCTTCCAATAAAAAGCGCATTAAAAGCGAAGCCGTATTTGTAGTAATCTCCAGGCATTGGCGTTTTTGCTCGCGCGTGCCAAAAGGCATTTGATTAAGTACCCGGCAGCAGGTGGCGCCAAACTCATCTTCAAAACAATCATGAAATTTTTGGGCTAAATTATAAACCACTAAGCGGTCATCTTGATTACTCTTACGGCCCCTAAACATCCCCAATACGGCAATGG